>CAYPDZ010000084.1:1217-6180 GCA_964409575.1 uncultured Muribaculaceae bacterium
CAATTTGTGAAAGCCACAGAAACTACTGCTGCAGCTAAAAATATTTTTAAAACCTGATATTATTCATCTAGTGGTGAAAACATGTCTTTAGGTGCATTGCAAACAGGGCAAAGAAAATCGGGAGGCAGGTCTTCAAATTTTGTACCTTCTTTTTCTTCATCGTATATCCATTGACAGATTTCGCATTTGTATTTCATTTTTTCTCCTTTTATATTATAATTGTGTTATGAAACATTCGTTTGAAACTAAAGTATATTATGCAGATACTGATGCCTATGGTGTCGTATGGCATGGTGCATATTTGAGGTGGCTTGAACGAGGTCGTGTAGATTTGTGCAACGAGCTCGGACTTGATTTAGTAACTATGAAACAGCTTGATGTGCTTTTACCTGTGACTAATATGAATGTCAAATATAAGGCTTCTGCACGTCTTAAAGACAATCTCATTATTGAAACTTGGATTGAAAAATGCAATAGTCTGTCGGTTACGTTCAAGCAGACGATAAAAACTACTCGTCATTGCGAGCTTGACTCGCAATCGCAAAAATGTGACGGAAATGCGATTTCGGAACAAGTCCGGAATGACGCTTCTATTGAACGTTTATGTATAGAGGCAACTTTTGATGTTGTTGCGGTAAATGAAGCTGGTAAACTTTATAGAAAAATGCCTGTTGAGATTACTGAAAAACTCATGAAAGGTTTGGAAAAATGTCCGGCATGCGTTTAAATAAATACATAGCATCATCAGGTTTGTGTTCGCGCAGAAAAGCTGATGAACTTATTGAGCAAGGTGTTGTGACGGTTAACGGAAAAGTCGTAAAGGAATTTGGTTATCTTGTCCAGCCTAAAGATAAAGTTTTTGTTGAGAAAAAACTTATACATCCTGTGAAACACGAGTATTACAGATTTTATAAACCTGCAGGATATATTACAACTTGTGATGACGAAAAAGGGCGCAAGACGATTTATGACTTACTTCCTGAAAGTTTTGCAGGCTTAAAACCTATAGGACGTTTGGATAAAGAGTCTACGGGACTTTTGATTTTAACAAATGATGGAGATTTGATAAATGCATTGACTCACCCGTCGGTGAAAGTCCCTAAAATATATATGGTGACTGTTGATTCTTCTTTGACTCGTGCTGAGCTTGAAAAACTCGCGAATGGCATTGAAATTGAGCCTAACAAAATTGCTTATGCGGACATTGAAGTTCTTGAGATGGATAACAAACATACTTTGATGCGAATAACTCTTTATCAAGGAATGAACAGACAAATCAGAAAGATGTTTGAGTATATCGGGCATGAGGTCAAGACTTTGAAACGTATTCAGCATGCAACGCTTACGCTTGACGGGTTAAAACGCGGAGAATTTAAACCTATAAAGCCAATTCAAATTCGCGAATTAAAAAACTTTTTAAATAGGATACAAAGTTAAATGAGAGTTGCCTTAACAGGAAATATTGCAAGCGGAAAATCGGCTGTTTTAAATATTTTAAAAGAAAACGGGTTTAACGTTCTTGATACTGATGAAGTCGCACATAAACTTTTGACGGTCAATAATAAACCATTATTTGAAGCTTTTGAAGATTATGATGTTTTTGAAAACGGGGAGTTTTCACGTGTTAAGCTTGGAAAACTTGTTTTTTCTGATGAAAAAATGCGCAAAAAACTTGAAGGGTTTTTGCATCCGCAAATCGCAAAAGAAATTGAGAAATTTGACGGTATAGTTGCAATTCCGTTGCTGTTTGAAGCTAAAATGGAAAATCTTTTTGACAAAATTATAATGGTTTATACAGATGATGAAATAAGATTGCAGCGTTTGATGAAACGTAATAATTTAAACCAAAAAGAAGCTCTGGCGCGAATGAATTCTCAAATGTCACAGGATGAGAAAGTCAATTTAAGCGATTTGGTGATTTATAACAATGGTACGTTTGATGAATTAACAAAGGCTATTTTGGTGGATTTATATACAAGTCTAAACATTATATAAATTGTCACTTTGACTTTATTTCAAGGTCTTGTACATTGAGATGCTGAAACCAGTTCAGCATGACGCTATTTGTCATCCTGAATTTATTTCAGGATCTCATCCTGATATGATAAAAAGAATTTAGCAGATGACATTGCATATATTTAGCATAAATTTGTATATAACGATTTCTAAGCTAACGTATTCAAATTTTGACCGTCTGTGAAACAATATGATGTAAAGTATCCACACCATTGAGCTGAGTTATGAGCGCCTCTTTTGTATCTTGCAATATCAGCGCTGTCATTAGAACCACCACCTCTGGTACTGCTTTCTACAACACCTTTTGCTTGTTCAGCTTCAGCAACTTGAGCGGCTTTTAATGCTACATTTGAACCAAGCCAGCCGTGTGCATCAATAAATCCGTTAAATGGACGACTACCGGAGTTTTTCATAAGCTGACTTAATGAATATTTATTTGTTTTTACACGGTTGCCACTGTTACCTTCGGTAATCCAGACATTATCACCTTCAACTTTTGTGACAATACCAACATGTCCGTGAGCAGGATCTCCGGCTCTTGTCCAGATTGCAATATCACCACGTTTTGGTGTATAAGTACCTTTTTTATGGAAATATTGACCGGCATTACGCATTATTTGTTGAGAACTGCCTGTATATTGGAATTTTGAACCACTTCCTGATGTTCTTTGTCTGAATTCTTCTGCATAATCTTTTCCAAAAACTTTTTGCGGTGTTAATGAATAATTTGCTCCATTATAAGCTGTTCTGAATGTATCTAATAAATTAGGAGTATCAATTTGAAAATTTTGGTATGCCGGAAAGATAAACGGAAGAACTGTACCAAATTCCACAGGCAGATTTGCTGTTCCTGTATTAGTATTCATAATTCTTATTCCGCTAATTAATGACATGATGTCCCCTTATTATCCCCTGTATATATATAAAGTATTTATTCACTAAATAATTGCGTTTTTGTAAAGAAATATTAAACAGGAATGAATGTGTAAGCATTTTTTGAATATGCGATTTCATCTTCAAGAATATCACAGCAGCCTCTACCGTCACCAAGTGCTATTAAAACGTGCCCGTCTTCACCTATTGTGCCGGTAGTACCGTTTTTAAACGTTACTTTATCGTTTGCGTTATAAACAACCACACTGCCTGCCGGAAGTTTTGAAAAATCATCTGATTTAATTTCTTTGAAATTGGGATTTGCTCTGAATATGTATTTGCAATATGCGCCATTGCCTTTTACGTATTCACCCATGTCGCAGGCTTCTACGGCTTCTTTTACATATTTTGCACATAACGGATTTTCAGGATCCCTATCGGTTGGAAGGTTTTCTACAACTTTTTTAGCTAATTTTTCTCCATTAACTTTGTTGTATGGTTTATCTTGTTTTGTTGTTGTTTCTGATTTTGGGGTTGTTTTTATCGCAGTTGAATAATATGTTCTTTGCGGACGAGAAATTCTTGATGTGCGATTACGTGCAAAAATAGAAACTGCCGAAGTTTCGTTGTAGCAATTGCCATAATCTCCGGTAGAATAGAATGGAAAAATGCTTTGTTGCGGTGCAAAATTTATAAACGGATAAAAAAAGTTTTGCATCCTAAACGGATTGAAAATCATTGGCTGTCTGAACGGCATAAAACAGTTCATGAACGGATTGCAATTAAATTGTAATGGATAACAAAAATTAAACAATTCTACCTAAACCTTATAAACCTAACCTTATTTATATAAAGTATTTTTTTGTATCAAAATTGCTTTTTTGTAAAATATTGTAAAAATGTTTAAAGAAATTTCTTGTATGAATTAAATGATTATAAAGCGGCACTTGAATATTCCAATCTCGCGATTTTGAACTGGCAATCAGATGTATCTGCCTACTATTGGAAGATAGCTTCTTTGAGAAAACTGGATAAGCCGTCCGAAGCTATAAACACTTTGGAAAAACTGGAAAAAATAGCTCCGGAAGAACAATTATTGTATTATATCTACGCACAAACTTATGCTGATATGGAGGATTATAATAAGGCTTTGCTTTATATAAATAAACAGCTTATGAAGGAAAAGAATGCTACAAATTATCGTGAAAAAATGGAATTTTTGTTTAGGTTAGATCGATACGAAGAAGGTGTTGAGTGTGGAATGAAATCACTTGAATATGAAAAAGACGGTTTAACGTATTATTGGCTCGCAGCATGTCAGGCATATCTTTATAAATTTGAAGAAACACTTGAAAATATTAATAAAGCTATACTTTTTGGTGAACATGACATGTGGACTTTTGTCCAAAAATTCAAAATTTTGAAAGAATTAGGCAGAGAAAAGGAAGCAAGACTTGCCTATCAAAAAGCTGTCGAACTTGGTTATGATGATGCGTAAATAAAACCTGCTTCGGCTTTGCCCATATCAACCATCTCAAAAGGTTTTTCAATATCGTTTGTTAATTCATAATCATCTGTTGTAAATTCAAAAATCGCCTCAATATCTGCAACACCATCAAACAGGTAAAAATTGTTGACATTTTTCATATATAGACCTGTCCGATTTTTTAAGTTTTTCAAAAACTCTTTTTTTACATCATTTTTTGAAAATCCGTCGAATGTGTAGACTTTTTCAAGGTTATGATGTTTTTTTAAGGTTTCTAATAGCACATAAGGTTCTATCCATTTTGTTAATATCTTATGCATTAACTGTGCTCACCTGCCTTTTAAACTGCATTTCATACAAATACTTGTATTTTCCGTTTTCGATTGCCATAAGCTCATCATGAGTTCCGAGTTCTGCAAGTTCTCCTTCATTGATTACTGCAATCCTGTCAGCATTTTGAATTGTTGACAATCTGTGAGCGATTACAAATACTGTTTTATTTTGGATTAAGTTATCAAGTGCTTTTTGTACAATAGCTTCTGATTTGTTATCAAGAGCGGATGTGGCTTCATCCAAAATTACAATCGG
>CAYPDZ010000085.1:0-6176 GCA_964409575.1 uncultured Muribaculaceae bacterium
TTCAACAATTTATTTAAAATGTTGAACTGATTAGTTTTAATTTTCACAAAATAAAATTTTTAAAACTATTATCAATTTGCTCTTGTTCAATGCCAATATATCTTAATGTAATTTCGGGGGAAGAATGATTAAAAATTTTTTGCAACATAACTACATCTTTAAATTTTTGGTAGTGATGATACCCAAAAGTTTTTCTCATAGTATGCGTGCCGATTTTTTCTTCCATACCTGCTTCACGGCAAGCTCGATTGATAATTAAATATGCCATTGTCCGTTCCAGTCTGTGTCCAAAAATAGAAACAAACAACGGCTCATTATTATCTTTGCCTTTGGTAAATTCGTCAAACAAAGGTTTTAACTTGGAATTAATCGGAAATTTTTTAAATTTTCCTGTTTTCTTTTCTGTAATTTGAATGTAGTTTTTCTTTCTAACGTCACTAACATTTAAAGATAAAATATCGGAAATTCTCAGTCCGCAATTTGTTCCGATTACAAAGAGAAGTAAATTCCTTTGATTTTGTTTAGCTAAGATTTCTTCAACTTTTTTTTAAATCACTCTTTTTTCTTATAGGTTCTACTGTTGTCATATATTCTCCTTTTTATATCAAAAAGGCGGGTTGAACCCGCCTTTTTCAATTAGTGTAAATACCTTAAATAAAGATATATTGAACTTAGTGTCAGCGATATAAGTGTTACCAGCGCACCATATTTCATAAATCGCATAAATGAAATAGGATATCCTTTTGTTGTAGCCGTTTCGCTTACAATTACGTTTGCAGCAGCACCGATAATTGTAAGGTTTCCGCCCAAACATGCACCTAACGACAATGCCCACCACAATGCACGTGTGTTACCCACAATTGCATTCGGATTAGCCGGATTAATCAATTCTGAAATCAACGGTGCCATAGTTGCAGTATAAGGAATATTGTCAATTATACCTGACAAAATACCTGAGCCCCACAAAATAAACATCGTCGCAGCTTTCAAACTTCCGTTTGTAAATTCAATAAGTTTGTCTGCCAAAAATCCGATACCGCCGTTTGCTTCAAAACCACCAATTATAATGAACAAACCGATAAAGAAAAATATCGTTAACCATTCAACATCTCTGTAGATTTCTTTGGGTTTTTCAAACAACAACAAGAATGATGCACCCGCAACTGCAAATACATAAGCAGGAATACCTGTTTTATCATGAGTTACAAAACCTAAGATTACAAGTGCCAAAGTAATCATTGAACGTATCATAAGATTTTTGTCGGTAATTGTTTTTGAATTATCAAGGTTTGCAATGTGTTCCATTTTCTCGGGAGTCGCTTTTAATCCCTTTCTGAATAAGAAAATTAAAACGCAGATTGATACCAAGAAAATTAGTGCAACAATACCGGTTAATTCGTATATAAAGTCCATAAAACTCAAACCTGCTTTAGCACCGATAATAATGTTCGGCGGATCACCAATAAGAGTAGCTGTACCACCGATATTTGAAGCAAGAACTTCCGTAATCAAAAACGGTATCGGATCCATATCGAATTCTTTTGCAATAACAAAAGTTACCGGCATAATCAATACAACAGTAGTTACATTGTCCAAAAATGCCGATGCAACAGCTGTAAATGTTGCCAATGCAAATAAAACAAGTTTTGGATGTCCCTTTGTAGCCTTCAAAATCTCAAGTGCAATCCATTTAAAAACACCGCTTCTGCTTGCAATATGAACAATAATCATCATACCTATAAGCAAAAAAATGACTTCAAATTCTACATAATCAAAAACTCCTCTGGTATAATTACCCAAATCGCACACACCGTGGAAGGGTAAAAGTCCGAGAAGTAATGTCAAAGATGCACCAACCAGTGCAACAACGGATTTTTGAATTTTTTCGGAGGCAATGAAAATATAGGCAATCAAAAGAATTGTGCCTGATATAATCATGCCATAATTTGATACTAAATTGTTTAACATAATCCCCTCTCTAATTAATTACATTTTTTATGATAACACAAAGATTTATTAACTTGTGTAAAATTTAAACTCAAAATACTAGAAAATCATGAGATTAAGAGTTATACTATCCTTGTAGTAGTATAATGAAAAGGATTTTGTGCAATGCCGTCTATATGGCGTATTGCGTTTAGTGGAAACTATTATAAAATAGTTTTAAGCAATGTAAATTCATTTTTGTAAACCAGCAAAAATAATTTATCATAGGTTTTGTATGTAAAGTAGGTGTGCAGTATTGAACGAAAACAAGGTAGATAGTAAAAAGGCTCAAGAGCCTAAAAAAACGAAGAATTCGGCTGTTTCAAATCCTTTGACGAAACAGATGAATGCGCTGAAAAAACCTGCCATAAAAAAAACAGTTCAACAAGCACATAAAACCGTTTCCGATCCGATTTCTCCGGAAACATCGGATATTATTGCCAAAATAAATTACTTCAATACAAACAAAACTTCCAACAAAACCTACGGAAGCGGTTATATGAACGGAAGTTCAAACAAAGTTGTGGATTATTCAGACATAGTTTATTCTCTGAATTCCACATTATCCGGCAAAACCGGTGTTCAAGATTTATTTGTTTCTGTGCACAATCTATTTATGGAACATCTGAACCACATTTTCACAGCATTCGGAGTTTATCACGAAAAATCAAAATGCCTCAATGTGAAATTGTTCAATTCAATGGGAAACACCTACACTTCCAAGATATTTATGTCTGATGAAACAAATCCCGTCATCAAATGTTTTAACAATCGTGAGCCGATATGTTATAAGAACAATGAATTCTTGAATATACCATACTTACACGATTGCGAAAGTTTAATTTTACCTCTGAATTCCGTAAATGGCTGTACAGGTGTTATGGTAATCGGAAAAAATCATTTGGAAACGCATATTGGGTTGTTTGCGTTCATTGCCAACTACTGTGCACTTTTCATGCAGAATATCGAACTTGTTGAACAAACAAATCTTTATGCAAATACTGATGCTTTGACAGGTTTGTACACCCACAGAGGATTTCAGGAAGTTCTTTCGGCAGAACTCAAGAGAGTCGCAGACAATGACTCCGAACTTTCGATTATAATGCTTGACGTCAATAATATTTCTAAAATCAACAGAGAACTCGGACATGCCAAAGGCGATGAAGTCATTAAACTCCTTGCCGAAAAGGTTAAACAAAATATTAGAAGTACGGATAAAGCCGGACGTTATGGCGGTGATGAGATTGCAATAATCCTGCCTGATACAAATACTGCTGATGCAAAATATCTCGCAGAATATATTACATATTGTTTATCTTGCTGTTTTGTAGATGATGTCGGACCTGTGAAAGTTTCAGTTGGTATTGCGACGTATCCTGAATGTTCAAGAGATCAGGAAAAATTGCTTATTCTGGCAGAACAGGCAATGTATATTTCGCAGGCAAAAGGTTACAAAGAAGGCATGTCTGCAATCATAAGTTCTGCAGATTTCAATTTCTGGGATGATGCAGCATTAAATTCTTTTGCGGAAGTAATTGCAAAACGCCATTCGCAGCTCGGCATTAACTTTGAAGAAGAACTCGTTCACAAGTTTAATAATGAAAATATTATTTCTCAAAATCACCTTATGGAACTTGCAAACTCTCTTGCCGGTGCTATTGATGCAAAAGACCCTTACACAAAAGGTCACTCAACATCTGTTTCAAGATATTCAGAAGCTCTTGCGCGTGCAATCAATTTGCCTGAGGATGAAGTTCAAAGAATTAAACTCGGTGCATTGCTTCACGACGTAGGCAAAATCGGTATACCTGAAAATGTGCTTAAAAAACCAGACAAATTATCAGATGAAGAATGGAATATTATGAAGCAACACCCCGTAATTGGTGCTGAAAAAGTTCTTGCGCCAAACGAAGCTTTGCGTGATTTAATCCCGATGGTTAAATATCACCACGAACGCATAGACGGCAAAGGTTATCCCGAACACCTAAAAGGTGAAGAAATTCCGCTTGCTGCAAGAATTGTTGCAGTAGCAGATACTTATCACGCACTTATTTCTGACAGACCGTACAGAAAAGGTTTGAGTGTAGACACTGCTTGCAAAATTTTGCAAGACGGAGCCGGAACACAATGGGATGCGGATTTGATAAGACATTTTATCGGCATTGCGCCAGCACTTTCGACAAGTATTTAATTGAATTACAATTTTTTATACAATCTTGACTCGTTTTGTTTAGCGCGTACAATAAAACTTGTATATAACCGAAGGGAGTATAGAAATGTTGGATCGTATACAAGTTACACATGAAGTAGAACAAATGTGCTGTGTTAAACGCGGCGTAAAAGGTGAACCTGCTCCAATCCCTCAAGAAGGTGAATGGACAAAGGTCAAAAAAATTGAAGAAATTTCAGGTCTTACTCACGGATGCGGATGTTGCGCACCTCAACAAGGGACTTGCAAATTAACTCTTAACGTTAAAAACGGTATTATTCAGGAAGCTCTTGTCGAAACTATCGGATGTTCAGGCATGACTCACTCTGCTGCTATGGCAGGTGAAATTCTTCCGGGCAAAACAATTCTTGAAGCTTTGAATACTGACCTTGTTTGTGACGCTATCAACGTTGCAATGAGAGAATTATTCTTGCAAATCGTTTACGGCAGAACTCAATCAGCTTTCTCTGAAAACGGTTTGCCAGTCGGTGCAGGTCTTGAAGATTTAGGTAAAGGTTTGTGCTCAATGACCGGTACTATTCATTCAACAAAACAAAAAGGTGTAAGATATCTTTCTTTGACAGAAGGTTACATCCTTAAACTTGGTTTGGATAAAAATGATGAAGTCATCGGATATCAATTTGTAAACCTTGGCAAATTTATGGAAGCTGTAAAAAAAGGTATGGATGCCAAAGAAGCTTTGGAAAAATTCACAGGTACTTATGGCAGATTTGCTGATGCGGTTAAATATATTGACCCACGTGAGGAATAAGCTAATTTCCCCTCTACCTCTGGGAGAGGGTAGAATTTCTTAGTGAACGGCGTGAGCTTAGAAATTCGGGTGAGGGTCAGATCCTGAAACAAGTTCAGGATGACGTTACAAAAAATTAAGAGGAATATAATTATGACAGTAAAATTTGAAGGACAAGATAGACGCGAAGCTACTTTGAAAAAAGTTTTACCTGAATATGGATTTAAAAACTTAGAAGAAGCTCGTGATTTATGCGTGTCAAAAGGAATTGATGTTGATGCGATTGTAAAAGGTATTCAACCTATCGCATTTGATAACGCAGTTTGGGCATACACTTTGGGTTGTGCAATTGCATTAAAAAAAGAAGTCGCATCTGCTGCAGAAGCTGCAGAAGCAATCGGTTTGGGCTTGCAAGCATTTGCAATCCCTGGTTCTGTCGGTGACAGAAGACAGGTTGGTATCGGTCACGGCAATTTGGCAGCAATGCTTTTGAGAGAAGAAACAAAATGTTTCTGTTTCTTAGCAGGTCACGAATCATTCGCTGCTGCTGAAGGTGCTATCGGTATCGCAAGAAACGCTAACAAAGTTAGAAAAGAACCTTTGAGAGTAATCTTGAACGGTCTTGGCAAAGATGCCGCTTATATTATCGCTAGAATTAACGGTTTCACTGCTGTTGAAACAAAATACGATTTCAAAACAGGCGAATTAAAAATCGTTAAAGAAACTCCATTCTCTGACGGCGAAAGAGCAAAAGTAAAATGCTACGGCGCTGACGATGTATCAGAAGGTGTTGCAATCATGATTAAAGAAGGCGTTGACGTATCAATTACAGGTAACTCAACTAACCCGACTCGTTTCCAACACCCTGTTGCAGGTACTTACAAAAAATGGTGCTATGAAAACGACAGAAAATACTTCTCAGTAGCATCAGGCGGTGGTACAGGCAGAACACTTCACCCTGATAACGTTGCTGCAGGTCCTGCATCATACGGTATGACAGATACTATGGGCAGAATGCATGGTGATGCTCAGTTTGCAGGTTCTTCATCAGTTCCGGCTCACGTAGAGATGATGGGTGTAATCGGTATGGGCAACAATCCGATGGTTGGTGCAACTGTTGCAGTTGCAGTAGCTGTTGCAGGTGCGTTAGCTAAGTAACTTCAAGTGCGAATTCGCACTTAATTCATTATAATTTTAAAAAGCTCCTTAATTCTAAGGGGCTTTTTTCGT
>CAYPDZ010000086.1:0-6140 GCA_964409575.1 uncultured Muribaculaceae bacterium
ATTTCTTAACAAAACGCTTTTATTTAGCAATTATTAAAAACAGATATCCTTTATATATATACACGGGGAAAATATAAATTACAGTAATAAAATTTACTGTAATAGGATTATGGGGAAAAAATATGCCAAACGGAATTACATATTTTGAAGCTAGTGATATGGCACGCGCTTTATATGGACTTGGTCCTATTGGAGCCGGAACTGCAAGCGGATTAGACGTAGACTTCGGAACATACGTTGGCGGCGGTACCGCAATGTGTGTCGGTTTACCTTTGGCAATCAAGGGTGCAAAAGGACTTGTCTACGACTTGCCAATTTGGACATACAAAAATTATGGAAATTATAGCAATGCATTAAAACAAGTTGGGGAAAATTTAAAAGAAGCAAACTTTGGTGAACTTGTAAAAAGTAACCGCCAATTCTTCACAAACGGAGTAAAAGGCAACGGATTTTTCGGCGGATTTAGAAACGCATATAATATAACAAGATTACAAGAGCTTGAAAGAGCTATTCCAACAGATATCAGTACTGGATTTGACAAAGCAAAATATTATAAATTAAAAGCAGAAAATCCAACAGAAGCTGCTGAATATCTTAAAAAATTCCAAGAAGCCAAAAAAGCAAAAGTTTCAAAGGTTAACTGTTACAAAGCTGCTCAAGAAAAAGTCAAAGCAATTCGTGAAGGAATAAAAAACGGAACACTTAAAGGAAAAAATCTTCAACAGGCCGTAAAAGAATTAGATAAGGCTTTAGTTGAAGCAGATAAGGAAGCTCTTAAATTCGGTGCAAAACCTGCAACAAAATTCGCAAAATTCAAAGCTGCACTCGGTAAATATTCAGGTGCAAAAGCTGTAAGTAATGCATTAACCAAAGGGGCGGCAAGTAGCAATACTGCAGTAAGCTTAGCTAGCAAAGGTGCAAAAGGCTTTGTTAAAGGCGGTGGCGCCGTTACTGCAGCAGTAGAATTCGCGTTTGAAGTACCTGATATTATTGAAACATTCAGAAGTTGCGGTTCGGGCGCAGGCTGGAAACAGGTTGGAAAATCTGCAACAGTCGCTGTAGCATCAGGTGTCGGTTACTGGGCAGGTGCAGCTGCCGGCGCTAAACTCGGTGCTGCTATCGGTACTTGTATCGGAGGTCCGATAGGTACAGTCGTTGGCGGAGCTATCGGTGTTGCTTGCGGTTTAATCGGCAGTTGGCTTTGCTGTAAAGCAGCAAAAGCAGTTGTCGGCAAATCTGAACTTGAAAAACAAGCTGAAAAAGAGGCACAACAAACTGCAGTAGAAGCGTACAATGATCCTAAGAAAATGGAAGAACTCGTTGATGCTTATGAACAAATGATTATCGAAAGAGATCAAATGGTTCAAGAAGGCATTGAAGATGAACAAATAACTTGTCCTCAAGACAACACATACGTCGCTAACAACGATTTAAATACTCAACTTGCAGGATTGCATTTTAATTACAATTTTTAAACCTCAATTCTCCTCAATTCTCGTGTCATAACAAAAAGACCGCTAATGCGGTCTTTTTTTGATTAAAGTGCTGTCATATTGAAATCTCGTTCGGATTTAAATGTTGTGCATTCCAGAACATTTTTCAAAAAACGTTCAATCGCGCACTCCATTGTGGAAATTTCTTTTTTCAAAGCCTTATAGCTTTCTTCTTTTACATCTCTAAGTGCATTTTCAAAAATTTCATCATGATACATTGACACATCTCCTTAATTTTTACTGTATTACCTCACATATTCCCATAACGGCACATTTTCGAACAAACTTTAACAAAAATAACAATATTGTTACAAAAATTATTGATTAATACAAAAATAAAATATTTTAATGTAAAATGTCTACAAGGGAGTATAGAATGGGTACGGATTTTTTAACAAGCTATGATTATTATTCAAGCAGACGTGATATGGAAATCATTTCAACCATTGCCGATGCTTTAAAAAAGATTTTGGAAGAAGATAAATTGCAACCTCAACCGTTGTTTCTGAAAACTTCGGAAAATCTTATTCTTAATATTGCAAGAAAAGTTGTTCAAGAAAAGAAAAGAATATTTTTGATAGGAATTACGGGCGAAAGCGCATCCGGCAAAACAGTTTTTGTTGACAACACTATAAAAGCATGTGTTAAAGACCCAAAACAAGGTATTTATACAGTTATTCGCTGTGATGATTATTACAAAGATACATCAAAAGAGCTTAAAGAAGCCGGAAGTTATGAAGAACTTTTCAAAACCGGTTTCAGCTTTGATACACCTGATGTAATTGATTTGGATTTGATGAAACATCATCTTGTTGAACTCAAACAAGGCAGACAAATCACCTCTCCGCGATATGATTTCGTAACTTGTGTTTCTGACCCGAACGGAGATGTAAAAAATCCGGCAAAAGTTATTCTTACAGAAGGCTTGTATGTATTAAATGAAGGTGTGAGAGATGTTATGGACGTAAAAGTTTATGTCTACACTCCGCTTGAAGTTATTAAAGACAGATGGTACAAACGTGCTGCCCTCAGAGGTAAAACCGGAGCTGCAGCAGATTTGCAATTTGCAGACGTAAACAGAACCGCACAACAATATATTCGCCCTGCTTATCAAATATCTGATGCCGTAATTAACGGAATGGTTTCTCAAGAATATATCCAAGAAATTACAGATAAGATATTTAAAACATTAAGAGATATTATACAAAACTAAAAAGAGCCCGAAGGCTCTTTTTTAGTGACCACAAGAGGTACATTTAGGCATGACAGGCTGAACATATATCCATTCAGGCTGGTCATTGAAAGCTTTTTGACAAGTCGGACATGGTTTAATTTTTGTGCATTCATCACATTTTTTAACCTTAGCTCTGTTACAGTTTCTAAAACCGGTCAACGGATTTAGGCTGAAACCTGAGTAATTGTTACCGATACCTACATACTGCAACGGATTAAGATAATAGTAAAACGGTGTTTTTGTTGTTACTTCTTGTGCCATATTAGCACATCCGCATGCCGCAAAAGAACTTTGTCCGGCAAAAAATACCGCACCCACAAGTGCCATTGAGATAAATAATTTTTTCATAAGAACTACTCCCATTAAATTTACATATTCATCTTAAAACTTTACGGAAAAGTTTTCGACATCTAATCGGCTAGGTATACTTAAACCTTTGCATTAACCTGAAAGCATAAAAAAACGAGCCGAAAAATCAACTCGTTTCTTTAAATTTTTGAAGATTTCAACTATTTTGAAACAGTTGCGTCATCCAACAAGATAACATAAATATCTTCACCTGCTTTTGCATGGTATTTAAGCCCCGGAGTAATAAGACCGGTAGCCAAACCAACTGCAGCACCTACAGGAGCACCGATAGCAACACCCGTACCGATTTTTTGCGGGTCAGGAATAAATGCCAAACCAACACCTGCACCTGTACCGATTGCGGCACCGGAAGCTGTGTAAGCTAACAATTTACCTGCTGTCATCCAAGGACCTTCTTTCAAAGAATAATCTTTTGTGAAAGGTTTTGCGTTGAATGCCATTTCTCTGCCGTCAGGCAAGATGATTTTTGTCAATTGAGGATAAACTCTTGCATTTTTGTTGAACCATCTTTCTGATTTAATATCACAGATAGTAGCAACAAATTTTGTTCCTGCAGGAATAACAAGAGTACCTTCTTCTGTACAAATATCTTCATCTGTATAGAAAGTAACTACGTCACCAACCTGATGTTCTTCAGATTTGAATTTTTCTTCAAAAGAAACAACCAACACGTTACCTTCCAAGATAACACTTTGAATATTGTTTACTTTTACTTCGTTGCTCGGAGCATTTTTCTTAACATTCAAGTGTTCAATTGTAGTGTTGCCTACGTATTGAGATTTAACCAAATCCAATTTGTCTCTCAATCTAGCCAAAAGAACAGCAGCTTCTGCTCTTGAAAGATTGTCGTTAGGTCTTAATTCTCTTGAATCAGGGTAGTTTACGTAAATACCATAGTTGATAGTTTTTGCGTAAACATTAGTTGCCCATGCAGGAATTGCTGAAGCATCTTTGAACTGGTTAAGAATAGCTTTGTCTGCAACCATATCTTTTGTAATGTGGCTGATAACAGATTGAGCTTCTGATCTCAAAACAGTTCTGTTCGGTTGGAAAGTACCATCCGGATAACCGTAAACCAAACCTAATTGTTGAGAACGTAAGATGTTGTCATAATTTGGGTTTGATTTTGTAACATCTGAGAATTTGTTTGAAATGTTTACGTTCAAGTTTTCGTTAGACAAAACTTTCAATAAAGCATTAACAAACTCAACTCTGGTCATGTTTCCTTCCGGATTGAAACGGTTAGCTGACAAAGTCATGATGTTGTCTGCGACTACACTGTTAATTTCTTTTGAAGCCCAGTAATTTGCACTTACATCAGAAATAGATGCAGCAAGTGCAGGAATTGCATTAAGAGTTAATAAGCAAACTGCCATAACTCCTGAAATAAATTTTTTCATCATAAAATTCCTCATATTTACT
Source organism: uncultured Muribaculaceae bacterium (assembly GCA_964409575.1). GTDB lineage: Bacteria > Cyanobacteriota > Vampirovibrionia > Gastranaerophilales > Gastranaerophilaceae > Stercorousia. The sequence continues at coordinate 4,519 of CAYPDZ010000086.1, forward strand.
AATAAACCTTTTTCGTGTATTATTATATCGTATGCAAAATTTTTTTGCAAACATGTTGTAATAAATGTTTAGATTTACCCGAAAGGACCCCAAAATGGAATACACAATGACAAAAATAGTTGCAACCCTTGGACCGGCGACAGCATCAAAAGATAAAATCAGAGAACTTTTCAAAGCAGGTGTGACAATGTTCCGCTTGAATTCGTCGCATGAAGATGTTGAAGTTCATAAAAGAAATTTAAACTGGATAAGAGAAGTGGAAACGGAAGAAAACACTCTTATTCCGGTACTTTTAGACTTGCAAGGACCGAAAATAAGAATAGGAAATCTACCTAATCCGATTGAAATAAAAGCCGGAGAAATCTTGAAGTTTCGCAGCCAGCCGGAAATTACAGGAGACATATTGCCGGTTGATTACAAAGGCATGGCTGATGATGTGTCTACGGGTGAAAAAATAATGATTGACGACGGCAAAATCCAACTTGAAGTTCAAAAAGTTATCGATAAAGTTATTTATGCAAAAGTTTTGACAGACGGGCTTTTGAAGCAAAGAAAGGGAATAAACATTCCGGGCTCTCAAGGTAGTCTTGAGGTTTTGACAGAACGCGACAAAGTATTTGTTAAATTTGCGGTAGAGCATGACATTGATTATCTTGGATTATCTTTTGTCAGAAACGCTGATGATGTTATAAAATTGCGCCAACTTCTTGAAAGTTACGGTGATAAAACCACAAAAATCATTTCTAAAATAGAAAAACCTCAAGCAGTTGAAAATCTTGATGAAATTATTAAATTTTCAGACGGTATTATGGTTGCCAGAGGTGATTTAGGTATTGAAATTTCGACAGAAAAAGTACCTATTGTCCAAAAAACCATAATCAGAAAAGCAAATTTAAAACGCAAAGTCGTAATCGTTGCAACACAAATGCTTGAAAGCATGATTGAAAACCCGATACCGACACGTGCCGAAACATCAGATGTTGCAAACGCAATTCTTGACGGCACAGATGCTATTATGTTATCTGGTGAAACTGCTACAGGAGCTTATCCGAAAGAAGCAGTCGGAATGATGAAAAAAATTGCCGATACTGTTGAAGAATCACAGTTTATGAGAAAAAATAAATTTCCTAAAAAAATGATTGATGAGGAAAAAGATTCTCAGGCAATGGCTATTGGTATGTCAATTGCAGACATGGCAAGAAAAATGAAAGTTAAAGCAGTAGTTGCATTGACAGCAAGCGGATACACTCCATCAATGCTTTCTGAAGCAAAGCTGAGTGTACCTATATTTGCATGCTGTCCGTGCAAAAATATCTGCAGAAGCATAAAGCTTTTCAGAGGTGTATATCCGATACCTTTGGATTTTGATAACACTATTGATAAAAGATCTCTTGCTGCTATGGATAAGTTCTTAACAACCCGACTAGGGTTGGAAGTCGGCGACTACGTTGTAGTAACCGGCTCCGTTCCCGAAATACTTGTCGGCGGAACAAACTTTATCAAAGTTCATCAGATTTCTTAACGACCGAAAAATTTGACCGGCATGATTGTTTTTAGTCTGCAATCGTGACCAGTTGTTGCGCACTGTGCATCAGTTGTCACAGCAGGTGCGGCTGAGCAAT
>CAYPDZ010000087.1:0-5997 GCA_964409575.1 uncultured Muribaculaceae bacterium
GACGATAAAACGATAAGTTCGTTTTGGTGCTTACACACAATATATAATTTCGTTTGCGCAAGCAAACCGAAACAAACCTATTCACTTATTCACTTCAAAAAAAGCCGCCTTTACGTTAGCAGAGGTCCTCATCACCCTCGGCATCATCGTTATAGTGGCGGCGATGACGATGCCTGTCTTAATCCAAAACCGCAGAAAATCAGTTGTCGAAACAAGATTGAAAAAGTTTTATTCAATAATGAGTCAAGCTGTAATAACCGCCGAGGCTGAAGAAGGTGTTCAACAATATTACAACTCAAAATATGATGAATATGGCGGAAATTGGCTGTAATAAAAACTCACCTACTCCACATTATTGCAGTACAGTAATTCAACGTAACGGTTGGAAAATCCCTGATAATTATCCGTTTAGGTTTTAATAATAAAAATCTCCCTTTTAGGAAGATTTTTTACGTCATACCTCATCTAAAACTTCCGGCAGTTCTTTTGTATAAGCACAGCCAAGTTTCTCGAGTTTTGTAATCTGGTTGATTATATTACCTGTTCCATTTAATTTTTTCAAAGATGCATCAAGGTTGTCACGAATTTTCAAGAGTTCAGACAATAACGCAGCAAATTTATCGTGAACACTTGTACAAAGTCTTGCCATTTCTAATACGTTTTTGTTTTGACGGTCTACAACGTGGAAAGAATTTATTATTTTCAATGCCGCAAGCAAAGTCGATGGAGATACAGGCATTACCTTGTTTTTCCACGCGAAATCCCATAACGCACATTCATCGCAAAACATCATTGAATAACAACTTTCGATTGGTATAAACATCAAAACATAGTCAGGCGACGAATCTTCAACAGAATAATCACGCTTTGCAAGTCCTGTAATATGTGCTTTTGTCGAATCGATAAATTGTTTATAATGAATTTGCTTTTCATTTTCATCTTCTGAATTTACAAACCCGTCCCATGCTGCAAAAGAAGTTTTGCTATCAATAAATATGCATTTCCCTTCCGGTAAAAATACCGTAGCGTCAGGTCTGCCTTCCGCTGTTCCCATCTGAATTTTATATTCTTCATCTTTGCGAAGTCCTGAAGCTTCCAAAACCCTTTCAAGAACAATTTCGCCCCATCTGCCGGATGATCTGTTATCGGATTTCATAACATTCACAAGAGAATTTGCATCATGTGAAATCTTATTTCCTGTTTCAAGAAAATTTTTGATATTTAAATCAAACTTTGTAAAATTTTCTGTTTCTGCTTTAAAATTTTCTTCCGCACGTTTTTCAAAAACTTCAATACGCTCTTTAAAACGTCTGAAAAATTCTTCCAATTTTTCTTTATTATGTTCAGATAATTCTGATGAACTTTCTTTGAAAATTTTGTTTGCCGTATTTTCGAAATAAAGTTTCATCTGTTCTAACATCATCTCTTGCGATGCTTTTTTATTTTTGTTAATAACTCTGAATGGAATAAACACGCACAAAGCGCCTACTAAAAAACCAACTAAAAATATTAAAATTTGCATACACATTATCTCCCTTTGCAAAAATTATACCACAATAAGATTAGTTTAAATATATTAGAAAATTTGAATATCAACCATGCGGCCATAAAAACTAAAAGCATGATGTAGAGCATGGTTGAGGTGATTTATCAATCCAAAGATGTAAGACAAATTCTCAAACCCTTATCTTGTTAATATCAATCAGGTCATGGATGAAAACACCCCTCTAAAAGTTGTAGTATCTATAGTGTAGAGGGAACCAAAATAGGGAGATATAAAGATGAGAGATTTTAAAAGAAAAGCAAGAATACTTTTAATTGATGACAATGCAGATCATTTAAGAGGTGTGAAAGAACTTATTACACTTGAAAGCAGCTATGACATAGTTGGTGCGACTACAAGTGCTAATATGGGTATAAATCTCGCAAAAAGATATCGTCCCGATATTATATTGATGGATATCAATATGCCGGAAAAAGACGGTTTACAAACAATTCAAGAACTTGAAAAATTAGATTTGGGCGTAAAAGTAATTGCATTAAGTGGCTATGATGATGCTGATTTAATCTTTAGAGCTATGAAATTAGGTGCAAAAGGTTATGTTTTGAAAACTATGGCATCAGCTCAACTGATTTATGCAATTGATGAGGTCGCATCAGGAAAAATCTATCTTCCGACAGCACTTACTTCAAGATTTTTCGAATACTTCCAACGTTCATTCAAAGAAGAAACTCAAGCTTCCAACGAAGAAAATCTCCTCACATATTTAACAGCAAGAGAAGAAGAGGTTTTGGATTTATTAACACAAGGTAATAACTACAAAGGTATTGCAGGAAAATTATTTATCTCGGAAACTACAGTTAAAACTCACGTAAATAACATTTTTCAAAAATTACAGGTAAATGACAGAACTCAAGCAGTACTTTATGCTCTAAATAACGGTTTTGCAAACAAAAGAGCAATCCGCGCATAAAAATTATAACAGATTTTGTAAGGGTTCGGTTTTACGACCGAGCCCTCTTTGTTTAAAAGAGGTAAAATGAACGAATTATTGTCACAACAAACAAGATGCATTGCGCACGAAATCAGAAACCACATTTCAATATGTGAGCTTTATACAAGAATTATTCAAAAAAATCTCGAAAATGAAGGGATTAAAAACGAGTCGATAGAAAATGCCATCAATTGCATAACGAAATCTCTAAAAATAATGAACAATTCTCTTTTGGATTTGAAATCATTGGATAATTTTTCACTTAAAGTTTGCGATATACGGACGGTTTTGCAAGAGGGAATAAATCTTTCAACCGTATACATCGGTGATAAAGATATAAAAATCAAACTTGAAGCAAAAGACACTGCACCTGTATACATTGACGAAAACAAATTCCTTGCCTGCGTTGTAAATATAATAAAAAACGCTATAGAAGCAATTCCTGAAAAAGGCAGAATTAATATTCAACTTAAAATACAAGATAAAGTTGTTATAAAAATCTCTAATAACGGTGAGCAAATCAAAAACCCGCAAGAAATATTTAATGTCGGCTTTACCACAAAACAAACAGGAAGCGGTCTTGGGTTGCACATTTGCGCAAATAATTTAAAAGCACAGAACGCCGAATTAAAACTTACAAAATCTACCCCTGAAATAACAGAATTTGAGATTACACTGCCGGTTGTTTAAGCTTATTCAAAAGGTTTGAATTTTGAGGTTCCGTTTGCGGCTTTTGTTCCGAAGCAAACACTCTCGGGTCGTCAATTTTATCCATAGCTTTCATAATACCAATTTTGCCGGCTTTTTTCTGGATATTTGTCAACCACGCATTAAACGCATAAGGTACGGCAATAATTGTTCCAAGAACAGGCAAACCTGCAACAAGACCTGTATTAATAAGCGTTTTATAGTTTTTATAATTGAAGTTCATTCCCATTTTTTCCTGAACATCTTTTGGAATTTCCATATCAGCCTTTGAGGCTTTAGATTTTACCCAAAGTTTCGAACACTGTGCAAGCATATTACGTGTCCATTTTGCAAGACGTGTTTGTTTCAAATGCTTTGAAAATAATTCAGAAAATATTGTTGTTGCATCTTTTTTACCTGCACCTGCAGAAATCTGCGCCATTCCGTTAACACCAATTTTGCCAAATTCATCCATTAAAGGAATTACAGCATCACTTATAGCTTTATTTTCCGGTTTTGCAATAAAATCTGTAAGCTTATCTCCGACAAGAGCTTTCTGGAACTCTTGCGTCTTTGTCTTTCCTTGAGCTTTTAAGACATCATTCAAATTATTTACTGCTTTTTTTATAGGAGATTTTGCATCAAATGTCATGTTAGTTAATTTATTGGCAAGTTTAGTAAGCGGGAATTTACCTTTAGCTATGCTTACACTTAACCATGCCATAGCCCCCATTGCTCCCAAAGTCCATGCAGTTGAACCGATTTGTTTTGCAATATCACATCCCGCTTCCGTGTCCTCAGAATATCTTTGTGACATTTCATCAACTTCATCAAACGCTCTGAATACATTTTTCTGTAAAGCTTTTGCCTCTGCTTTCTGAGCATCTGTAACTTCTATTTCTTTTAATGCTTTTTGAATTTTTTCGTTTTCTTTTTGGGTAGTTTTTTTGTATTTTGTATATTCTGATTTATCTTTATAATATTTGCTTATAAATGAGAAACTGCCACCGAGTTTTTCAAAGAAACTTTGTTTTTGCTTTGGTGCTTTAATATTTTCGGCTTTTTTCATATCTTCTTCAGAATATGCCATAAGTCTTGCGGGATTTTTCAATAAGTCCTGTCTTGCTTTATAGCGTCCCACTCTGGAAGCTTTTTTCTGTTCAACTGTTCCCGTTAATTGAATTATAAGCGGCGTTAAAATGGGAACTGCTACGGATGTTATACTTCTCCATTTTTTATCAACTTTAAGAGCTTTTAATAGTTTATTCAAGCCAAACCCTAAAGGAATTGCCGCAAGCCAGGAAACATTGCCCATTGTATCAAATGCATTCTCAACATTTTCAGAATATTCTTCAGCTTTAATGTTAATCTCTTTTACCGCATCAACAATTAATTCTTTATCTTCTTCTGCTCTTTGAAGCTGTTCGGGAGAAAGATTTACAGACTTCAATTTTTCAATTTCCTGCGGATCTTTTTGCGCGAGCCATTCTTTGTAAGCATCTTTATCTTTTGAAACATCTTTCAATTCTTTAATCATTTTAGAGATACTGTCACGGTCTTTTTCATCAGGAATGTTTTTCGCAATTTCTTTAGCTTTTTCTAACTGTTCAGGAGTGTAAACAACAAAGTTTTCTATACCTTTCAACTCGTTTTGCTTTGCCTGATAACGTCCGATATGCGATGCCTCTTTTTGTTTTGAATTACTCCACAAAATCATACCAACAGCAACAACCATCATAAGCGCCAAATTTCCAAAATTTACATATCTGTTTATTTTTGCGGATGTTTTTCTTGCCTGCTTACGTAAATTTTTGATTTTTAATTCTTTGGCTTCTTGAGTTAATTTACCTGCAAGCGAGTCATTATCAACTGCTTTTATTTTAGATTCTAATTTTGCTTTATTTTTATTTTCCAAATGTTTTATCAGGGGTATCTGTGCAAATTGCAAGCCTAAAATAGGAATCAAAGATAAAATACTCGTAAATTGTTCCATATTTTCGCAATTATCTTCTGAGCGCGCATCCATTATTTCAGTTGCTCGAATAACAGTTTCTGCACGTTTTTGTGTTAATTCCAACTTATCTTTAGGAATATCAAGATTTGCGGCAAGATATTCTTTTTGGGCGCGTTCATCAGCCTGCTTTTGTTCCCAGTCGTCATATTTAGAATAATTTTTTCTTACTTCATTAAGAGAATTTAAAAATTGTCCCATAAATTTTACCTACTAATATATAAAACCATAATCAAAAAATTTTGCTCCAAAACTCTAAAATTTACAAAAATTAACAATATTGGCAAAATTTCCTATGTTTTTGTTTTTATAATTGTATAGGGAAAAATTATGGACTTTTTTAATTCATTGTCCCAAGTTGCCAAAAACAGGAAAAATTTTAAGCAATGCGAGAAAAATCAAAAAGACGAACAGGCACGTCGCGAAGAATTATACAAGCGCCGTCAATATTCCGATGCTGAAATTGCAAAAGCCAAAGCATTAGGCGAAAACATTATTGATGTTGTTGATATTATGGATAATCATTCCGAAAGCGTTGCCGAAAACGTTGAAACCGCAACAGAGCCGATTGTTGCATTCGCACCGTTTGCATCAATATTAGGCTCTGGTTGGCTTGTTGGAAAATTTGTTCATAACCCAAATTCAAAGAAAATCCACAAAATCAGAGAAGAATTAATAAATAACGAAAAAGCAAAAGATTTATGCAACAGAATAGCCGAATTTAACGAAAAGAATGCGAAGCATTCGTATTTTTCAGGATGGGATTTAACCCATAAAGACAGTATAAAACGCATCAAAAGTTCC
>CAYPDZ010000088.1:0-2613 GCA_964409575.1 uncultured Muribaculaceae bacterium
TACGAGGCCTTTTTTGTATACTAAGAAAAATTACTCGTCGTCTTCGCCTAATTGAAAATCAGGAGCTCCGAACATACCTTCGATTTCTTCCAAAATCGCCGACGGTTTACGAGCTTGATTTCTTTGAGCTACTGCGCGTTTTCTTTCTTCGCGTTCTCTTTCCTCATTTGCATTTGAAAGATGGTGGAAACCTGTACCTGCAGGGATCAAACGACCGATAATTACGTTTTCTTTCAATCCTCTGAGCAAGTCTTTCTTACCATCAACAGCAGCTTCTGTTAAAATTCTTGTTGTTTCTTGGAAAGAAGCTGCAGAAATAAAGCTTTCAGTATTCAAAGATGCTTTTGTGATACCTAACAACATATATTCACAAGTCGCCGGTTCGCCGCCCTTTTCTTGAACTTCTTTATTTTCTTTTTCAAATGTTTGCATTTCAACAAGTTCACCAGGTAACAATGTTGTATCACCAGCATCAACAACTTTAACTTTTTTAGTCATTTGTCTTACAATGATTTCAACGTGTTTATCAGCGATTTCTACGCCTTGTGAACGGTATACGCGCTGTACTTCGTCTACAAGGTATTGTTGAGCTGCTTCCGGACCGCAAAGTCTGATAACATCATGTGGGTTCAAAGGACCGCTTGTCAAAGGTTGACCTTTAGTGATTTTTTGTTTGTTTTGAACAATGATGTTTGAATCAATTGCGTATTTGATTTCAGTTCTGCCGTTATCGTTGACGATATAAAGTCTTGGAAGATCTTCATCCGTAATGATTTCAGCAACACCGTCTTCTTCCGCAAGGATTGCACAATCTTTCGGTTTACGACCTTCAAGAAGTTCTTCAACCCTCGGCAAACCTTGAACGATATCGCCTGTTTTTTGTCTTTCAAATACCAATGTTGCAATAATATCACCGCGAAGTACCAACGCACCTGCTTCAACCTGCAACATAGTACCCGGACTAATCAAGTAAGGACGACCGTTTCTGATTGTGATTGAACCTTTGCTCACCGCTGTAACCATACCAGATACTGTTGATTTTTCACCATTATCGGTAACGATTGCATCAAGTTTTACAAAGTCACCTTTCTTAACGTTCGCTTTTCCTTTAATCGGTAATACTGTTTCGTACAAAGAACTTGTTAATAACAATCTTCTTGTATCTTCACGTAAATCATTTATTGATGCAACACCGTTATTAATAGCTAATACCTGAGTTTTTGCAACCGGTGTTTTAGCATCAATTGTCTGACCGTCTTTTACAAGAAGTTCAGTTTGAAGTGAAGACATCAATTTTGCATTACCTTCAAATTCACGACGTACAATCAAGTTTTCAAGAACTACAATTTTCAAAGTGTTCTTTTCATCAAGTTCTACCATACCTTTGAGGTGTGATAAATAGCCTTGCATTTGAAGTACTAAGCTTGTTCTTGTAATCGTTGAACCGTCAAGATTTCTGACTCTTGCACCGTCTTTGTATTGCAATTGAGTAACAGGAACGATATCAATCAAATCATCTGATGTATTGAATTTGATTGATACATTTTTCTGTTCAACTTCCAATACTTGAACAGGTCTAACCAAAATTTGGATAGGTTGATTAGAAATAGTATCTTCATCAAGAGATAAAGATGTATCAAGTTCTTCATCCAAATCGTCTATATCCAAATCATCCATTGATGAATCCATAATAGTAACGATTGAAGTTTCTTTTGCTTTTACGCCGTCAGCAATTACGGTACCTTTCTTGATAACTTCACCTTCATCAACTTTCAGCTCGGAAACGCTCGGAAGATGATGAATTTCTCCGGGTCTAACCGTAATTTCGTGGATAACATCGTTGTATTCTTTAAATTCAACAATACCGTCAATATGGCAGTATACGTCTTTTACAACTTCTGTACCTGCTGTAACAAAAGTTCCGTTTTCAACCATTTTTAAAGAGCTGTCTTTGTTGATTTGGTGAACTTCTTCCGGAATAAATACAACTTTACCCGGTTTTGTAATAATCTGATTTTCATCAACTTCAACATCAACGTATCTGATTTCACCTGATGAAGTAACTGAACATTCGTCATCAATAAGTTCGGCAATAATCATACCATTTTCAACCGTAGTATCTACGGGAGCTTTTACGATATATTTTTCACCTGTTTTATCAACAGTCCAGATTTGTTCTTTTTTAGTTTGTTCAAACGAAGCGTTTTCAGGCATCAATGAAGCAATAACAATTGTCAATTCTTTACCTTGAACAATTTTCTTAATATTTTTACCCTCAAATTTAACATTTTCGATAACTAAATCTTCACCAAAACGAACTTCACCGCCATGCTCAGAAATAGTCAATGTTTCAGCAAGTTTTTCGCCTTCTTTGATTTTCTGACCGTCTTCAACCAAGACTTTAGAACCACCCGGAAGGTTATAAACATCACCGCCAAGAACCCAAATAATACCTTGTTTGTTTGTAGTTCTTGAAATGTTACCTTGTCTGTCTTTCTTTTCGTCTGCAACAAAATCTTCGTACAAGACTTCACCAGACAGGTCTGATGTAATATCTTTTGTAGCCTTTTCGGTCAAACGAGAACCTGAACCTTGTGATGCCGGTTCATATTG
>CAYPDZ010000088.1:2713-5989 GCA_964409575.1 uncultured Muribaculaceae bacterium
CCGCAAGTCAAGCCTGAACGGACTTTCAATTCTTGCAAGTTTAAGTGTTTTACCTTTTGAACATCGTTTCTGTCCATTGTAGTTCCGGCTTTAACAAGAACTGTTCCATCTGCATCTTTGATATCTTCCGCAATTGTTCTGCCTAACAATCTGTCTACAAGCGGTACAATTACGTTGTCACCATCCATAATCGGTTTCATATCAATAGCTTTTGTAGTGTGACAGTCATCAGCACGAATAATAACGTCTTGTGCTACGTCTACCAAACGTCTTGTCAAATAACCTGAGTCGGCCGTTTTTAACGCTGTATCTACAAGCCCTTTTCTTGCACCGTAAGATGAAATGATGTATTCTGTAACGGATAAGCCTTCTTTAAAGTTTGATTTAATCGGCAAGTCAATGATTTGACCTTGTGCGTCAGCCATCAAACCACGCATCCCGACGAGCTGAGAAACCTGTGACAAGTTACCTCTCGCACCTGAGAATGCCATCATATATACCGGATTTAATTTATCAAAGTTTTCAACAACTTGCGAAGTCAATTTTGCAGTTGTTTCAGACCAAGTGTCGATAACTTTTGTATATCTTTCTACTTCGGTAATTTCACCTTTTAAGTATCTGTTTGTAGATTTTTCAATTTCTGCTTCTGCCTCTTTAAGCATTTCTTTTTTGATTTCAGGAACCTGCAAATCCGCAATAGAAATAGTTGTACCGGATTTTGTTGCATACCTGTAACCAAGGTTTTTAAGGCTGTTAGCCAATTCCGCGGTTTTTGCGCCGCCAAACTCAAGATACATTTGTGAAAGCAAATTGTTCAAACCTTTTTTGTCCATTTGCTTGTTAATGTAATCTACAGTTTTTTTACCATGATTGTAAGTTGTTTCCATTATTTTATTATCCTTTATTTAGTAATCTATAAGATATTAATATAGTTTAAAGGGTGAATGGGTGAAAGGTTTATTCATCTTTTCACCTGTTAAACCCTTCAACTGCTTATGCTAATGCGTTTCTTACCGCTTCGTTGAAAATAATTCTTCCTGCTGTAGTTTCAATTCTTTCACCTTGTTCATCTCTTACAACAATCTTGTCGTGTAAGTCGATTACGCCAACTTCCAATGCTGAAATTGCATCTTGGAAATTGTAGAAATATCCTTTTGGTTCCATTTCCGGGTTTTTCAGAATTGTCAAATAGTACATACCCAAAACCATGTCCTGTGTAGGTGTGATAATAGGTTTACCTGTAGCAGGAGCTAAGATATTGTTAGTAGCTAACATTAACATTCTAGCTTCAGTTTGAGCTTCAATTGACAAAGGTACGTGAACAGCCATCTGGTCACCGTCGAAGTCGGCGTTGAACGCTGTACATACTAACGGGTGAAGTTGAATAGCACGACCTTCTACCAATTTTGGTTCAAATGCTTGAATACCAAGTCTGTGAAGTGTCGGGGCACGGTTCAAAAGAACTGGGTGTCCGTCAATCACTTCTTCTAATATATCCCAAACGATTGCTTCAGAACGTTCAATTTTTTTCTTAGCTGATTTAATATTTTGAACATATCCGCGTTCAATCAATTTGTTTACAACAAACGGTTTAAACAACTCAATTGCCATTTCTTTCGGCAAACCGCATTGATTCAATTTCAAAGTAGGACCTACAACAATTACAGAACGACCTGAGTAGTCAACACGTTTACCCAACAAGTTTTGACGGAAACGACCTTGTTTACCTTCAATAATGTTAGACAAAGATTTCAATGCTCTGTTGTTAGGACCAACTACAGTACGTCCGCGTCTGCCGTTGTCAATCAAAGCATCAACAGCTTCTTGAAGCATACGTTTTTCGTTTCTTACGATGATTTCAGGAGCACCCATTTCCAAAAGTCTTTGTAAACGGTTATTTCTGTTGATTACACGTCTGTACAAATCGTTCAAGTCAGATGTTGCAAAACGTCCGCCATCCAATTGTACCATCGGTCTTAAATCCGGCGGAGTAACAGGAAGTACATCCATAATCATCCATGTCGGATCTGTTTCTGATGAAATCAAGCTGTCTAATAATCTTAAACGTTTGATTAATTTACTTTTCTTTTGAACAGAATTTACTGTACCTGCGAGTTCTGTTCTGATTTCTTCTGCAAGTTCTTTTGTATTAACTTCAGACAAAAGTTCTTTTATGGCTTCTGCACCGATACCTACTTTTAATTCAGAATCTTCGTTTTCAGCCATATAATCTTCATATTCTTCTTCAGAAAGAAGTTGTAATTTTTTGAACGGGCTCTCGCCTGCATCAAGAACTACATAGTTATTAAAATAAATAACCTGTTCCAAATCTTTCAAAGTCATATCAAGAAGTAAGCCAAGGTATGACGGAATACCTTTCAAAAACCAGATGTGAGAAACAGGAGCAGCGAGTTTGATGTGTCCCATTCTCTGACGTCTTACTTTTGAATCAGTAACTTCAACACCGCATCTTTCGCAGATGATACCTTTGTGTCTTACTCTTTTGTATTTACCGCAATAGCATTCCCAATCCTTTGTAGGTCCAAAAATTCTTTCGCAGAATAGACCGTCGCGTTCGGGTTTTAGCGTACGGTAATTTATTGTTTCCGGTTTAGTAACTTCGCCGTAAGACCAGTTAAGTATTCTTTCCGGTGAAGCGATACTAATTCGTATATAGTCAAAATAATCTATGCTTGTTGACATTATTTAGTTTCTCCTTTTAATTAGTTGAAAATTTATTTCTGTTGAATGGCTTAATGGTTGAATAGCTGATAAGTTTTTATCAAATTCAGTTTTAATCCGTTTTTGGGAAGAATTTTATAAATCTTTCAACCCTTCAACCCTTCAACCTTTCAACTAATATTATATATCTCCGAATGTAGTCGGTGTTTCAAAGAAATTGATGTTTAAAAGTTCTGAATCCATATCAGATAGAACTCTCCTTGGAGCTGATTTTCTCAAATCGTCCATATCTGTCATCAAGTCTACTTCTACACCGTCTTTTTTCGCTACCGTAATATCCAAACCGATACTTTGTAATTCTCTTACAAGTACTTTGAACGATTCAGGAATACCCGGTCTTGGAATATTGTCACCTTTAACGATTGCTTCATAAGCTCTGTTACGTCCGTTAACATCATCTGATTTGATTGTCAACATTTCTTGCAGAGTATAAGCCGCACCGTAAGCTTCCAATGCCCAAACTTCCATCTCACCAAATCTCTGACCGCCGAATTGAGCTTTACCACCCAAAGGCTGTTGTGTAACAAGTGAGTA
>CAYPDZ010000089.1:0-4616 GCA_964409575.1 uncultured Muribaculaceae bacterium
CTCCTTTCTTGCTCGTTTACATGTTTATTCTAACATATTTTTATAAACTTTGCAAGCCTATGTCCTCTGATTTTTTCGTTTGCGTAAGCAAACCGTAAAGAACTTCTCACTTTTCACATTTCACTTCTCACTTTTCACATAAAGTTACATAACACTTGCATTTTAATTATTTTTTGTATAAATTGTGATTACTCACATCCTCAAATCCGAAGTCATTAATCGGGCAATGAGTACAGAAAGGCAAAATAAAATGGCAAATATTAAATCTGCTAAAAAAAGAGTATTAATCGCTGAAAGAAACAGAGTTAGAAACGTAGCTTTCAAAACATCTATCAAAACTGCGGTTAAGAAAGTATTAGAACTTGCAAAAGCTGATGATAAAGAAGCTTTGAATTCAGCAATTTCAAGAGCATATCAATTATGCGACAAAGCTGTTTCAAAAGGTGTTTTACACAAAAATACCGCTGCAAGAAAAAAATCAAGATTAACTCTTGCTGTAAACAAATTACAAGCAAAATAAGTTAGTTTATTTGAGGAATAAAAAAGACATCCGAAAGGGTGTCTTTTTATATTGTAACAACTATTTCGCCAACTTTTTCTCCGTGTAAGGTTTTTATTTCCTTGTTGCATTCTATATCTGCCCATTTAAGGTTTTTCAAAACCTGACATACAACGAGTTCGCGAGCTTTCATATCGCAATCGGAAATTTTGACGACAAACGCCTGTTCCTCTTTTGGATTTACCACAATGCACAATCCGCCCGCACCAACTTTTGCAATCAAACCGTCAGAATTTTCCATAATCATTGTGTCAGTTCTGTCCTCGCCGCCGATTATGTACGGATGATTTAAAAACGCCTGCTTGATTTTTTCGTATTTGGAATTACAGAACAAATTCAAATACCCGTAAAGCATATTTTCCAAAGGCATCGATATTATAGGTACTCCACACCCGTCTTTGGTTATCGGATAATCTTTTGGAACTTTACAGAGTTCATAAATCTTGTTTTTTATGGCAATTTGCAAAGGATGCTCAAAACTGTCATAATCCGCCAAACTCCAACCGTTGACCCTACATAAAGCTAACATCATAACGTGTTTTCCGGAACAATTGTTTTGAAAAACATTTTCAGACTCATTTTTAAGCAACATTTCACGTTGTTTTGTTTTTGAAAGAGGCTTGTGCAATCCACATTTGAACATATTTTCATTCAAATCAAATTTTTTCATAATTTGTCTGACAAGATTTACATGAATATTTTCACCGGCATGAGAAGCACAACAAATCGCAATTTCTTCCTCTGTCAAATCAAGATTGCTGTCTACAATTAAACTTGCTTGCAAAGGTTTTGCGCAAGAGCGAAGATAAAACGGATAATTTTTGGTATCTCCAGTAAAATCAAAAGCATGCTCTTTATCTGCAAGAACAATAAAACCTCTATGTTCCTGTTCAACAAGCCCATCTCTTTCATACTGTACCAAAATTTCAGGGTTGAGCATTTTTCTTAACCAATTCCAACAGCTGAAGCATTTTACGTTTAAGTTTAATATTCTCGTCTTTCAAAGTTCTTATTTCGTCTTCATATTTTTGACTGTCATCAGAAAATGCAGTTTCCGACTTTGGCATAACACTATAATCAAGAATAATTCTTTTTCTCGCTTCTTCTTTAAGTTGCAATACCGACTTTAAATCGTTTTCCGTAACGTATCCGAGCTGAACAAGAATTTCTCCAAACTTTTTATCACTTGAACCTTGATATGTCAATATTGCCTGCCTGTGTTGGTCAACATCAATAACACCTTTTTGTTTGAAATATTCACCAATTCTGAATTTTCCTGCAATATAACCTGCCATTGCATGAATTTCAACTGAATTTGGATTTTTTATAAAGTTTTGTTCAAGACAGAGTTCGTAATACTTTGCGACTTCTTCCATAGAAAGGAAAGTGTTAACAGCAATTTCAAGCATACTTAAATTTTCTGCACAACAACTCAAAAAATTATAGGTATTGTTGTCAAATCCGCATTTTCTTTCAGCGAGTTCTGTTTTACCTTTGAAAGTAATCGTCGGAACAAAAGTCGAAAAAATATCATCGGAGTCGTGTTCTCTCAAAAAATCCTCACAAGCATACTCGCGCATTTCTTCGACAAGTTTCAAATACATAACCTGCTTAACCCAAAATGGCACAACCAAAGCTTTATTCATAAATAGAGTAAAGATGTTATTCCTCAAAATTTTTCCTCGCAAGATGTATATTTCCTATTATAACGTAAAGTTGAAAATAATTCAAGTGTCTAAATTTAGGACTTATATATAAATTTACACAAAATCTTGATAAAATATTTATACACCCAGCAAAAAATATTAAGTATTGTAAATTTACTACCAATGTAATACTTTAGATTGATGAGAAATTTTCAAAAAGTGGTATAATATAAGTAGGGTAAATTGAAATTAGAATAATTTTAATTCCGTTGCGGGTACGGAAACTCAGAAAGGCGGAAATAAAATGAGCAGTCTGCAGTTTCACAATGATTTAGACAGATTAATAGATGTGTTGCCTGACAAGGTCAGAAGGTACATTACTTATGAGAAAATGGAAGATGTTATCGAAATTGTCCTTGACATTGGGCGAACTCCTGAAATTAGGCATGCAGGCGGTAAAATTGATTATTTAGGGGAAGATTTTGTTGTAGAGGACGACATCAACTATATTACAAGTCGTTTGCAAGAGTTTACGTCCGACAATCGTTCAGGTATCCCTGGAACTTTACACAGGATTAGTGCAATAAGAAACAGGCAGGGTAAAATTATAGGACTTACGTGCAGAATAGGTAGAGTCGTAACAGGTACTATTGCTTGTATAAAAGATATTTGCCTGATGAACAAGAGTATTTTGTTTCTTGGTCGTCCGGGGGTCGGTAAAACGACTAAACTTAGAGAAATTTCGAGATTGGTGGCTGATGAGCTCGGCAAACGTGTCGTTATAGTAGATACTTCAAACGAAATTGCAGGCGACGGTGACACTCCTCACCCTGCTATCGGACATGCTAGGCGTATGCAGGTTACTCAGCCAGAGTTTCAAAAGGATATTATGATTGAGGCTGTTGAAAATCACACTCCCGAAGTTATCGTTGTGGATGAAATCGGTACGGAAGCGGAAGCTCAAGCCGCTCGTACTATTGCAGAACGCGGGGTTATGTTGATTGCAACAGCCCATGGTAATAGTTTGGAAAACCTTATCAAAAACCCGACTCTGTCGGATTTGGTCGGTGGTATTCAATCTGTTACATTGGGTGATGATGAAGCAAAACGCAGAGCTTCTCAAAAAACTGTTCTTGAAAGAGAAAAGCAACCAACTTTTGATGTTGTAATAGAAATTCTTGATAGAAATACTCTTGCGGTTTACAAAGATACTGCCGAAGCTGTTGATTACATCCTGCGCGGATGGCCGATTAGACCCGAAATAAGAAAAGTCGACAAGCCTTGTGAAATCCCTCAAGAACAAGCAAAAGATGAGCCAAAACTCGTTGATATTCCGAAAGAAATTGACAGGCTTGAAAGGAAAATTGAACACAATACAGATAGTTTGAAATTTTCTTTCTCTCGTGAAAAATACGTTGAAGATATCAAAAAATCTTTTAAAAAGATTTATTTATACGCTGTATCAAGAACGATTGTTGAAAAAGTTATTGAGCGGCTTGATTTGAATGCCGAAGTTACACGTAACATTGAAGATGCAGATATTGTTATAGCACACAAAAACTTTGCGAAAGGCGGTGCAAAAGTTTTGAGTATAGCAAACGATTATCGTTTACAAATATTTTATGTGAAAACAAACTCTATGGCACAAATTCAAAAGGTTTTGAAAGAAGCGTTAGATATCGTAGAAACATCCGAAACTTTATGCGGCTATTATGATGATGCTGAACGAGCATTGGATGAGGCAAAAGCTGCAATAAATAAAATTCTTGCCGGCGAAAAAGATGTGGAATTAACTCCTCAGAACCAACATATAAGAAAGTTACAGCATGAACTCGTTGAGCAACATAACCTGGAAAGTAAATCTATCGGCGAAGGCAACAATCGTCACCTAAAAATCGTTGGCGGAAAAGATTTTCATAGGTAAAGTTATTTAGATGATTTTTTGAGGTCGTCTAACCAGCCGAACTCTTTATCTTGTTTTTTTATGCTGTATATATAATAAATTCCCATACCTAAAAAGCTGATTAAAACAAAAATTTCGAATATATTCATCGTAATCCTTCTTTCTTTAATTTATTAAGATACTGTAATAATTCTGTTCGCCTGTTTATATATGCATTTAGGAACAAAATCATAAAAAATATCCCGAGAGCACTCAGTGTATTAGTCCAGATGGTTTTATTTTCAAAAACCATAAATCCAAGTCCTCCACCACCGGTGATGAACATCCCTGTCCACAGATGGTTCATTTCGTTGCGAATACAATTAGCTTTTTCTTTTAAGTAACTCTCATCCATAAAAGCATTATAGCATTGATTTTAAATTATGGCAATGTTCATTTTACTTGCAAGAGTTGGCTTTATTCCACCCGAGTTTTTCAGGACAATGCAGATAATCCATATTTCCGTTAA
>CAYPDZ010000089.1:4716-5800 GCA_964409575.1 uncultured Muribaculaceae bacterium
ATTACCAAAACAGAACTTCCGTCAGCAAGCGACAATGATGCCGTTATTGCAGATGAACCTGCAGCTAAATAGTCTTTTTCTCCATTCTTGTAGTAAATTGCATCAGCTATACCGCAAGCTTTTTGATCTTTAGCATTATCACAAGTTTTTAGTATTTGACTGTTTTTAAAAAGTCTGTCACGGATTAAAATAGCATTTTCTGCTCTATATGTTTCTTCTTCCTCGTCCGAACTTCCTGCATCACGATTGGTAATACCCCATCCATCTGGTGTACCGTATTCTTGCACCGCAAAAAGATAATTTTGAGAAAGCAGACTATAAAATTTCTTCACTTTAGTTACGGTTACTTGTTCTTTATGTTTTGCAATCAATGTTGGCATCGTTATCGCCGCTACAACACCAATAATTCCTAAAGTAATAAGAACTTCTGCTAAAGTAAAACCAACAAATTTCATAAAAATCCCTCCATTTTATGTATGCAATACATGAATTATTATAACTTATACAATTGTATGTATGCAATATAAAAATATAAAAACTTTACATTTGGTATGTGTTATCGGAAAGGTTATAAAAGAATTACGTCAGAAAAACAGTAAGACATCTCTAAATACATTTGCATACGAATACGAATTAAACCCCGGAAATTTATGCAGAATTGAAAATGGTAAAATAGAAGCAAAAATTACAATGTTATGGAGAATTGCAGAGGCATTGGATATGCCACTATCGGAATTGATTAAAAAAGTTGAAAATGAACTTGAAGATGGATTTTCAATTATGGATAAGTAGTTTTTAAAAGTTGATAAAGTGTTAAGAGGGAAAGTTTTTTCTTCTCTGATTAGAGAGAGGAGCAATTTGGCATTGCAAATTTGCTTAACATCCTTACCCTAATTTCTAACTTTTGCACAGTTTGTATGGTGCGATTTATTGCATCAAGCTAGGTGGGATAAGCACCAATATTCCTATCGGATTATTTCGCACAAATTGTACTCACCTCCAAAAATTTTGCAACACAAAGTGTTTGACGGAGAGCATATCGTTTGCAGTAAATTTTACCACAACAAAAATTCTACTTTTCAAT
>CAYPDZ010000090.1:0-5627 GCA_964409575.1 uncultured Muribaculaceae bacterium
CGAATTTGCTTTCAAATTTTCCGCAACATTCTCTTTTTCGGCAAGTGATTTTACCATCTGCTCAAACATTCCCTGTGCCTGTTTTTCGATGTCAGCAAGGTAACTGTCAAGCGTTCCGGCGGTCAGCAAATTGTAATATCTGACTTTGTGATGTTCTTTTAAATACCGTCTGTGTCGCCCTCCCCATATACCGATTGCCTTCTGTTTATGTACCGCACAAATGCAGCTACTTTGGTAACCATAAAATACTCCTCAATTGGTAAGCATTTTGGAACACCCCAAAAACGATGTTTTCCGAAACTTTTTTATTTTCGTTAAAATTGTACAACAAAAAAGCCGTCACATAGACAGCACAAAGAGATATACTCTCAATGTACTGAATATGTAACGGCTTAAAATTTAAGCTTTAGTGTCCGTATGTGTTTCCATCGAGTATCGGACTATACTTTGTCGGTGGAAATTTGATATTTAGTTGTTGGGAAAAGTTTCTTATTACGAGGGATATTATACTTGAAAGAACGTGCGGTGTCAAGGGAAAATAATTATTACCACACAGATATTAAAGATCTGAGAAGTAAAGCCCAGTTTGCGTTGTTCTGTTTTTCGGTTTCACTTGTGGCATTTTCGCCGATAACCTCTTCCAAAACATCTATCGCACATTTGGCATCTTCTTTGCTGTAATAATGAGGCGTTTTATTATCAAGCATTAGCTTAAAAGCTTCAAAAACGATTTTAGCCTTTTTGTAAGCACCTTTCGTTAAATTCCTTTTAGCTAAATAGTTGAGGCTCTCCTCAATTGCTTCCCTTGCCATTTGAACAGTAATTTGCGTTGTTTCGTTATAGGCGATTACCGTATTGGGCAAAAGATAAGACGGTCTTTTCAGTATTTTATATCCAAACATTATTTGATACATTTGTTTACTCCTTTAATTTATTCAAAACATTATTAACCAGTGTAACATTTACTAAATTGCATATTTCTTAAAGTTTTCTGCCTGCTCCAACACTTCCTTATAAACATCATCAATGGTTACCGGAGGATAATCAAACTCATCAAGCAAGAGGATAAGGTCAACCTGCAAGTTTGCTTTAATATCCTCACGAGTAGACCAGTCTGTGTATCGTGCTTTATCATCTACAATGGCTTTGATTCGTTTTGAAAGTTCAATCATTTTATCATTGTCATAATCAAACTCAAACTTTTTAGATACAGCTTTCAAAATATCATAAAAAGCCTTTTCCTCATAATCTATTCCCATTTTCTTAAATGAGTTTTTCTCTGTTTTAAGTTCTGAAAGAAGCTGTGCAAGTTGTTCTGCAACATCATCAAGAACTTCATTCGCATAAGTTTCATCCCGTCTGCGATTGTTATATTCATCTACAACTCTCTTTAGACGGTCTGCAAATTCGATTCCCATAATCTTATTTACTTTCTTGAACTCATCTATTGCTTGAGAAAGAAGTCTTTGCAATATTTTGATTTTTGTATTCGGCAACTGAATAGCATTTATTTTGTCCATATACTCATCACTGAATATATCAACAGAAATATGCTTTCCTGTTTCAAAAAGTTCTTCAATACCATCTGATTGGATTGCACCTTCTAACATTTCTCTAACCTTTGCATTCATCTGTGCAATATCCGGAGCATCGCCTTTAGTCAGTTTGAAAAGTATAGAACGTATACCACAATAAAAGTGGATATAATCTTTTTCTTTATCTGAGATTTTCTCGCTGGAACTACATAAATTGAAAGCTTGCTTCATTCGTTTAACTGCTGCCATAAAGCGAGTTTCTAATTCTTCCGATAATTGAACATACTCAACTGCTCTGTTAAGGCAAGAAAGTTGCTCTGTCGGAGAACCCTCAAAATAATCTTTGCTGTTAAAGTTGTAGAACATCTGTCCAAGAACATCTAACTGGTCTTTTACAATTGTAATTGACTGCTCAACACCCTCGAATTCCTCACTCTCAAAATTCGTATACTTTTTGAGAGCCATATTCATATTTTTCTTAATGCCAATATAATCAACAATTAAGCCCTTATCTTTTCCTTCACATACACGATTTACACGTGAAATAGTCTGGATAAGAGTATGCTGTTGGATAGGCTTGTCTATATAAATTGTATCAAGTTCCGGAACATCAAATCCCGTAAGCCACATATCAACAACTATGGCAATTTTGAAATTTGATTTCGGATTTTTGAACTGACGGTCAAATTCTTTTCTGTCATCTTTTGTGCCAAGCATATCAAACAGTTCTTGCTCGTCATCTTTGTTACGAGTCATAACTAATTTGATTTTTTCCATTGGCTTCAGTTCCTTTTCATCTTTTTCGGTAAGAGTTAAACCATCATCACAGATTTTCTTTTCTGTCCATTCAGGTCTTAATTCTTTTATGATTTTATATAAATCATATGCAATAAAGCGGTTAGAACATACAAACATTGCTTTTCCGGCAACGGTTGCGCCTTCAGTAACACGATTTTCATAGTGCTTTATAAAATCCTCTGCAACTGCACGAAGTCTATCCGGGTCGCCTATAATAATTTCCATATTGGCAACTGCCTTTTGGCTTTCTTCTATTTGATGCTCATTTGCACCCTCACGTTCGCATTGAGCATAGTATTCTTCGATTTGTCTTACCTTGTCTTGATCAAGCATAACTTTAGCTGCACGACCATCATATACAAGATTAACTGTAATACCGTCACGAACAGCTTCTGTCATCGTATATGCATCTACAACTCCACCGAAAACTTCAATTGTTCCGTCAACCGGTGTTCCTGTAAATCCTACATAAGTAGCATTTGGAAGTGAGTCGTGCAGGTATTTAGCAAATCCATAACTCTTTTCTACTCCCGAATCGGTAATCTTCACCTTTTGGTCAAGGTTAATCTGACTTCGGTGTGCTTCGTCAGAAATACAAATTACATTTGCTCTGTCGGTGAGTAATTTCAAATCCTCAGTGAATTTTTGAATAGTAGTTAGATATACACCACCACTTGTCCTTCCACGAAGTTCTTCTCCTAAGACTTTGCGAGAATCAATACTTACTACGGTTTCATCACCAATATATTTTTTTGAGCCGACAAACTGTTTTGAAAGCTGGTCATCAAGGTCTGTTCTATCGGTTATGATTAGAATGGTAGGGGAAGAAAAATGTTTGCTTTTCATCAACATACGAGTCAAAAACAGCATTGTGTAACTCTTACCACAACCTGTTGCACCAAAGTATGTACCACCTTTACCATCACCGGTAGGGCGAAGATGAGTTTTGATGTTTTCAAAAAGTTTTTGTGCTGCAAAAAACTGAGGATAGCGACAAACTATTTTCAAATCCTTATCAGAGTTATCCGGAAAATAAATGAAGTCCTTAATAACCTCAAGCAAACGGTCTTTTCTGAAAAGTCCTTTTATCATAGTTACAAGAGAGTTAATACCGTCTAACTCTTTGTCCTCTGAATTAATTTTTCTCCAAGCATAAAAGAAATCATACGGACTAAAAAAAGAACCATATTTGTTATTAGCACCATCACTAATTACAACGAACGCATTATATTTGAATATTTCCGGAATATCTCTGCGATAACGAACTGTAAGCTGCTTATATGCATCCATTATTGTGGTGTTTTCTTTTACTGCACTCTTAAATTCAAGAACAACTACCGGAATACCATTAATAAACACAATACCGTCCGGAATACGTAACTGATTATTTATTCCTTCAATCTCAAACTGATTTACAACTTTGAAAATGTTATTATCAGGATTTTCAAAATCTATAAGTTCGATATGAATATCTTTTTGGTTCCTGTCCTCACGAGTGAAATTAAAACCATTGCAAATTTTCTTGTAGACTTCCTTGTTTGCTTCATAGATTGTGCCGGAGATACTATGCAGCATAAGAATGATATTATTCACTTCACTTGGGGTAATATCATCTTTTGCATAACGATTGTAGAGATATTGCTTCAAATCATCTGCAAGCAGCACCTCTGTTCTTTCTCTATGTATTTGGGCGCCACTCATATAGATGTAATTTTCATCTTTGAACAGCTCCATTATAGACATTTCTAATGCGTGTTCATTAAAACTTGCCATAGTATTCACTCCATTCTTTTCAATGCTTTTTGGACTTCTCCCAACATATATGTTTCATCTGAATTGCAAAAAGCAATAAACTGTTCGGATTTTTCTATCATTATTTGATTTATCAAAGAAACCATATCCGCTTTTATGTATCGGATTGTATCGTATTCTTCTTTATCATCTGGATCTGTCAATGCACATACAATTGCAAATCGCGGAGAAAAAGGAAATATAAATTTGGCGTTTTCAAACGCATCAATAAGGACAGGAAGATCACCGATACAAAATGCATCTGTTTCCGCTTTTATAAGATAAACATTGCATTCATTATTTATAAAATCATATACGGCAGTATTTGCTTTGATTCTACGGATATAGTTTTTTGCATCCTCCGAAAGTATAAATTCGTTATTTTCCAAATAACTAAAGGCACTTTCCGGCGAATCAATCACTATTCGATACATCGCATTGCTTTGAAATGTTTTTTCAATTTGATCTGTGATATTGTCATTGGATTCCAAAAATAGGTTTTTAATAAAAGGCATACGAATCAACTGAAAGAATACCAGTTCCGCCAAGCAGTTAAGCTGACAATGGTTTAATTTCTTGTTAGCGTCAGCTTGTTTGATGATTTGAGGCAACTTTTTGGATGCCCTTCTCTCAAAATCCGCAAATTTTTTCTCAATCGCATTCCTATCGAAATACGTATCATCTTTATTTTTCATTTCGTACAAATTGCAGGAAAAGAACAACTTTTCAGGCAAAGAACTGTATGGTTCGATTTTGAGTTTACTCCTCTTATTGATAACTCTTACTTTGCCGTGTTCGTCCGCAAAGTTTTTAATGATGAATCGAGATATATAGTGTTCATTAACTGTGTAATTGCCCATTGTTTCCTGCCTTTCTATTCACTTAACCATTAATCAACTTTTTCATGCATGTTTCCATGAAATTGACATTATAAATGTCTGTTGTTTTTTGGTGTAATTACCGGTTACATATTCATAATTGTAACCCACATTATCAAACAAATCTCCGATATTATCACCCTTACCTACTTCAACACAAAAATAGTCAACGCTATACTCGTTAAAAGAGATGTCTGTGTTAATCCTACAGGTCTTAAATTCTAACAAGCTGCAGTCTAAATCGCTGTCATACTGTTCTCTGTCTGTACCTGTAGGATCTTGATAACGCATTTCATCGAAATCGGGTAATAGTTGCTCATCGGGAATATCTATGCGAAAAACAACTATCGCATCTGACTTATCAACAAAATGGTGGCAATTTGCAAAGTATACGGCGTATGTTAACTCATTTGTTAGATAAACATATCCATCAGTTGAATAGCCGTTTCCGTTTTCTTCTTTCGTGAAGAAACGCCCACAATTCTTTTTTATAGTTCTGTCCTTAAAAATTCTTTGCGCTCTTTTATATGTGGTTCCATGATAAAGCACCATATTTTTCTTCCTAACTGTTAAATGATAATTTAGCGGCTTGATGACATCATTTTTGCAACCGCAAGAGGTATGA
>CAYPDZ010000091.1:0-5614 GCA_964409575.1 uncultured Muribaculaceae bacterium
ATTCCAATAGGGTGGTGAAGAAATTCCAATAGGGTGGTGAAGAAATTCCAATAGGTGGTAATATGCTATTGACTTATTACCACCTATCAAGTATAATAAATACAGTAATTGAAAGCGAGGTATTTATTATGAATGGATACACATTAATGGCAAATAGTTATAGAAAATTGATGAATGAAGGAAAAATTGAGAAAGAGATTGCAGAAAAGACAATCCGTATATATGAATTTCTTGCTACCTGTGATGATGATGATAAGTGTAAAATGATTGACAGTTCAGCATTTAATGACATTATCAGAGCGTTTATGAAAATGGCAGTTAAAGATGCTGATATTGATGCAGAAGCACAGGAAAAAGTAATTAATCAACTTCAATGGATATTTGACGAAAAATCGGCAAAGGAAGTATTACAAAATGGCTAGAAAGAAAAGCGAACCAATAATCAATTTAGGTAATAAAGATAAGCTCACAGTTCAAAAGAGTTTACCTTTGTTCGCTCTGTGGAGTTCTGAACTGACTCTGGCAGAATTTAAAATATTAGATACATATCTTTCAAGAATAGATAGTCATAAACCAGATAAGAGAACAGTTGTGTTTGAAAAGGGGGAATTTGAAAAGATACTTGGTGTAAAGAAAATCAATTCCAAAGACCTAAAATTAAGACTCAAACATCTTATGGGAAATGTTGTTGAAATACCAGATACGAGCGAAAAAAAAGGTTACAAAATGGTAACACTTTTTGAAGAAGCTGAGGCAAATCCAGATGACTATGGAGTGTGGCAAATTAAATTGGAGTGTACCCAAAAGGCTATGAAATATTTTTTCAATGTCGAGAGTCTTGGTTATCTCCGATATAAACTCCGTTGTATTACTTCAATCACAAGTCGATATACATATATAATGTTTACATACCTTGAACATAATCGTTTTCGGAAGTCTTGGGAAGTGCCTCTTGAAGAATTAAAGCAAATTCTTGATTGCGATAAAGTCGAAACTTACATGGCTTTTAAAGAATTTAACAAGCAAGTATTAAAGCGAGTACAGAAAGAAATGCATGAAAAAACAGAATGCCGATATTCTTATGAGCCATTAAAAAAAGGGCGTTCTGTGGTAGCCATTCATTTTGAGATTGAAACAGTCCCTAAAATAATGATTGAAGATTTAGAGCCAGCAGAACAGTTGCTAAATGAGCAGGAAACAGATTTATGGGAAGAAACCGTTAAAGAGTTTGGATTTACAACAGAGCAAATAGGTGAACTTAGAGAAGTGCTTATTTGTATCCCCGAAGAAAAATTACCACAGAGTTCTGCTTGTTATGATGTTATTGAGTTAAGATGGTATCATTATATGAGAATCAAAACGGCTGATTTAAAGCAACGGAGTAACGTAAAAAATAAATTCGCATATTTACTAAAAATGCTGAAACAAGATGCCAATATTTAAAATTTCTAGGGGTGTGACAAAATCACACCCTTTTTTGTGTGCTGGAGTTTTTATTTTTTTTACCAACAATCATAATAAATATACCAGATACCAGTAAGTATCAGGTATCAAAAATGAAAGGAGATTTTTGCTATGTGTTTACAACATGGGAAAGCCAATGGTTGCAGCCATTGGAGGCTATCAAAAAAGATAAAGAAAGGAAAGAAACTGTTG
The DNA here is from genome assembly GCA_964409575.1 of uncultured Muribaculaceae bacterium. Lineage (GTDB taxonomy): Bacteria > Cyanobacteriota > Vampirovibrionia > Gastranaerophilales > Gastranaerophilaceae > Stercorousia. The sequence continues at coordinate 1,657 of CAYPDZ010000091.1, forward strand.
GCAAAAGCCCCACCTTTTTGCTGTCGTATTGATAAAACAACCTGCCACGAATTTGTGTCTTACTGTGATGCGGATAAATGGGGTATAAATCGGTATGATGCATGGGGGAAAAGTTACAAAAGAGTATTTGCACTTGCAAATGCCTACTATAAAAATCAAAAACACTTGTTACTCGAAGAACCAATTGCATTTTATTGCGGATATAAATATCAGCAAATTAACAATTACTTACGTAATCCATTAGCTTCTTCCAAAGTGTCTATTGATCCAGCAACTATGGTTAATGCCATTTTATCGGCACCTACAACTGATAAAAAATTGATTGCTTATCGCCAAGTCCCTGATGATACTATTGATGCACTTATACAAGCTCATAAAAACTACCGTTTTTACTGCGAAAAAGGATTTATGAGTGTATCACTACATAAGGATACCTGCATTAATAATTGTGGTAATCATTTGCATATTTTAAAAATCTATATGCCAAAAGATATCCCTGCCGTATACGTTAACGTTATTGCTCCGAGAGACGAAGCAGAGTTATTGCTACTACCGGAAATGTGTTTAAATTTAATTGCTCTCCCCTACGTTGACCAGTCATCAAGCAAAATAATTTATGAAGTGGAGTTGATAGATATGAGTAAATATAATCAAGAATTATATACAGGGTAGGAACTTTGTTCCGAAGGGACGGTAGTCCCTTTTCTGTCTACGGATTTATTCCGTAGACAGAACGGGGATAAAAAGCAAATTTTTTTGCTTTTGTAAGGGGCTTGCCCCTTGATGCAAAGGGGTATTTCCAAAGGGGAAGTTGCTCACGTCCCCTTTGGACAAGATAAGCCCATTGCGAAGCTTTGGGCGGTGGTAGATTTGAAAAATCTGCCATATCTTGTATGGCAGATTAGAATTTAACATTCAGTACGTGTCATTTTGAGGTTTGATAGGATTCTGATTTTGCATGACTGCAAACCATCAAAGGTTGATATATCGACTCACTTGACAAAAGCAAACCAGAAAGGAGAAAAAGACATGGCAAGCGTAGAAAAATTTACAGCTCATGCTGTCGTGAACCAACTGCGACACATAGAGAGAACGATAGCCAATCCCTCAAATGAGGATATAGACCCAACAAGGGAAAATCAAAACTACTCACTTGCTCCAGATAGGGGCATGAGTTCCTACGACTACTTCAAAGAACGAAAAGCGGAATTATATTGTTATGGTCGTGATGATGTAAAAGTTATGGCTGGTTGGATTGTAACAGCTCCAAGAGATTTACCACCAGACCAGTACAAAGCATTTTTTCAAAGCACACACAATTTTTTAATGAAGCGTTATGGCGAAGACAACTGTGTTCAATCCATAGTCCACAACGACGAAAGCGGACAACCTCACTTACATTATTGCTTTATTCCTGCCGTATCAGATAAAAAGCATGGTGGAGAAAAAATCTGTGCAAATAATGTAATTAACCCTAAAGAGCTTCGCAACTTCCACCCAGATTTACAAAGACATCTCAAAGCTGACGGTATCAATGCTAACATTCAAAGTGGTATCACTAAATTTCAAGGCGGTAACAGAAACGTCTGGGAGATGAAGCAGGAACGCAAACATCAATTTGAACATGATAGAACGATAGAAAGGGGACGCTGGTAAATATGATAACGATAGACCAAATATACTATGCTTATAATTTTATCACATTTAAAATATTGCCGTTGGTATTAATTTTGATAGCAGTTCTTATGTTTCTCAATTGGAAAAGGAAACATAAACGACAAAAAACCCAACTAAAAACAGTTCATAAAACAAAAGCTCATGGTATCATATTCGGAAAACGAGGACGAAATGTTATTTACTCTCCTACAAGTCAAGAGGGGCATATAGCTGTTTTTGGTGGGTCTGGACTGGGCAAAACATCTGCTTTATTGATTCCAACGCTTAAAAGCTGGACTGGATCCAGCTTCACAATCGACATTTCCGGCGATATCTGCAAAAATATCGATATACCAAATAAAATGATATATGAGCCAGCTAACCCAGACAGCATACCATATAACATTTTCGGACCGATAGACCGCCTAAAAAATGAAGATGATAAAAATGAAGCTCTTGAAGAATTGGCTTTTCTTATGATGCCAGATGATGAAAAAATGGCTGATACCGCTAAATTCTTCAATTCAGAAGGAAGAAAAATACTCACAGCTTCGCTTATAGCTTTCTATTATGCAGGAATGGACTTTATTCCAATCTGTGAAAAAATAGTAGGAAGTAGCTGGAAAGATCTCTTTAATGCCATAGATTCAACTAAATACAACAAAGCTATACAATACATTAACAGCTTCGCGGGAGCTTCAGAGCAGAACACCGCAGGTTGTAAACAATCCGCTGACGCCGTTTTAAAGCTCTTTGCGACCAACGAAAGAATAAAGAGAACTATTCGCCGACCTTATTCGCAGGAAGTCGCTTTTACACCCTCAAAACTTGAAAAAAATAATGTATTTGTTGTAGTAGATGATAAAAAGCTAAAGCTCTATGCTCCTCTTTTGCATATCATCACAGCTCAAAGTTTGGAATATTTCTCCAATCGCTCTAATGACAGTAAGACAACCATACTTTTTTGCCTGGACGAATTTGCAAGCCTGGGAAAAATGGAAATTACAGACGCACTCCGCAAACTCCGTAAAAAGCATGTTAGAATTATGATGCTGACCCAGAGCATGGCAGACATAGACTTGATTTATGGACGTGATGAAAGAATGGCAATGATGAATAACTACCGTTTTAAAATTGTTCTTGGTGCTGATGACACCGACACACAAGAATATTTCTCCAAGCTAATTGGCTATAAAGATACTAAAAAATATAGCACATCTTCAAATTCTACTCAGACAACACAAACGGAAAGCGAAGCTAAAGAATGGGTAATCGAGCCAGCAGAACTTGCACGTTTAGGAAAAAAATTGATACTACTGCACCCAGATGGATACTTGAAGCTGGAGAAAAATTTTTATTATAAATAAATGAGCTGTCAGCTACACCTTATCTTTTTTCCTCTTGATAATGTCAAAATCTGAAAGTTTGAAATTGTCAAAGGCTGGGTTTTTGAAAAAAATTTGCGAAGCAAACCTTTGATTATTTCAAACTTTCGGATTATTCTCTTTCAAAGAGGAAACGGCATTTATTGTTGAAAAAACATTTATATGATATAATATTGAGCGTTGCCACCCCTATACAGGCAAGAAAGGGGGGTTGCTTCTTGGAGATACTCATATCATTTATTATCTCTGTCATGGCTGGTATAGTTTGCCACTATATTTGCAAATGGTTGGACAGGGATAAATAGTCGGCAATCAGCCTAAGGTATAAACCACCTTGCCAAAACGGAATAGAAAACCCCACGAGTTGCACCTCGTGGGGTTTTTGTTGCTCCATCGGAGCACTCATATCATTTTGCCTATCAGCATTATAACATATGCTTTTCAGCATTTCAAGTATTCCAATTTAGACATAATAAATTCATCATTCAAAAAAATTTTATCAAAAATCTTGTAATATTTTGTCGAATTGTACGTTTATATATATGTATGGGCTATATATTAAAAAATAGTCAAATCCGAAGCGCCGACATTCTTTAAAAATCCGGAGAATCGAGACGGGAGAATATAATGGACATGAAGTAGGTAAACCAGCGTTATTGCTGGTTTTTTTGTCTTGAATAGATTGTGATGATTTTAAGTATTTAAAAATTCTCTATATCTATCATTCTATTTTAATTTACTTGATTGATAGCTTGATTACTTACTTGATTACTTACTTGATTACTTACTTGATTACGGAGTGTTAAAAAGCCAGTATTTTCAATGGTTTTAAGAGTTATAGGTGGTGAAGAAATTCCAATAGGGTGGTGAAGAAATTCCAATAGGGTGGTGAAGAAATTCCAATAGGGTGGTGAAGA
>CAYPDZ010000092.1:0-5307 GCA_964409575.1 uncultured Muribaculaceae bacterium
CAAATTGAGGATTACGACAGAGTTATGTCTGTATTGGAAAGCCTTTTAACAATTAAGCCCGATGATGTTCAAGCACTGGTCGGAATGGGTACAATGTGGTTTTATGAAAAAGATTTTAGAAAATCACTTTCCTATTACAACAGAGCATTAGAAATTAATCCAAAAAATTTCTTAATTTATTATAATATGGGGAATGTTTTTGCAGAATGGAAAAACTTTCCAAAAGCACTGTTTTACTACAATAGGGCAATTGATTTGAATTCAACTAACCCTGAAATTTACAATGCAATTGCACTTTTGTATCAAGATAATGAAGATTATATCGAATCAAAAGCTTATTACGAAAAAGCATTATCGCTCGATCCTGAAAACCTTACGGCATTGATTGATATGGGAAATGTTTGCTTTAAGTTGTTTGATTATGAAACAGCTTTAGAACTCTACAAAAAAGTATTTGTATTAAATCCCGACAACAAAATTGTTGCAATTTGTATCGGAAATACTTTAACGTTAATGAAAGAACGCGAAAAAGCATACAATTATTTTGAAAAAGCATTGAAAATGGAAGGTGACAATTATAAAGCATATATTTGTTATGCAATTGCGCTTTCAGAATTTGGGGAATACGATATGGCAGTTGAGATGTACAAACGTGCTACAGGCATTCAACCAAAAGAAATTGATGCTCAAACATTGCTCGCAAACCTTTATACGAACTTCAATTTCTTGGATTTGGCAATTGATTTGTACAGAAGCTGTTTAAGATTAAAACCGAACAATGCAGAAACTTACATGCTTTTAGGAAACGCACACTATTTGAAAGGTGAAATTGAGGAAGCTATTTCTTCATATCGTTCTTCAATCAATATTGCACCGGAAAATGATGAGTACAGACTTGTTTATACACAGGTTCTTGATGAATACATCAACAGGAGAGCATAATGCGTGAAATGCCAAATATGGTTGAAAGAATAGTTGCATCGCTTTCTTATCTCACAATGGGAATGGCAGGGTTTATTTGGCTTATTGCAAGTCTGTTTACAAATGCAAGAGTAAAACCGTTTTTACAATACCACATTTTTCAATCAATATTTATTTCACTCGGATTTACGGTATTGTCATTGTTTATCGGCTTTTTATCAAATATATTGAGCTTTATTCCGTTGATAAACAAACTTGTGGCACAAATCGCATTTTTGCTTAATATGCCGATGCTGTTCGGGTATTCTTTAATCCAAGTCGTAATTTACGCACTGTTAATTTACCTTGCCGGAACATCGTTTTTGGGCAAATACAGTTATATTCCGTGGGTGTCGGATGTTATCGGGCAAAATATTACTCGTCGCTGATTGATGACAAAATTATTGCGTTTGAAAGCGGTATGCCACCTTTTTGGTGCGGATTATTTACAACTTTACCATTCACATACATTACGGTAGACCCACCGCCATCAAGGTTCATGGCGTTTATACAGCCAACTTGTTTCATAAAATTTGCGAGTTCCATCAGTGTCATGCCGATGGAACTTCCTTCTCGTCCATCAACGGCAACAAGAATTAAGTTGTTGTCGGCAGTATAACCGATTGCGCTTCGCGGGTTCCTTCCGCCAATTGCACCGAGTTTTTGAGCCGTCATATCAACAAAAACTTCATTATCTTTAACCAAATATGGTCCACCGCTTATTATATGTTTGACATTTTTCCACTCAGGCAAAGTATTTACAGATAATTTTGCATCTTTTTTATCCAAAAGCATATTTAAAATACTTTTCGGTCCCGAAATTACATAACCATTCTCCGGAATTACAACAGGATTTGCAGAAGCTTTTGTAATTACATTATTTTCAACAAGCAAATTTACACCGTATTTTGGCGCATATGGAGAAGTCTTACCCCAATCGGATGTATAAACTAAAACGTATGTAGAAAGCATTCTCGGCTGATTGATATTATCAACTTTTATTGTTTGCCCACTGCCTTTAATAGTTGCATTTAGTTGAACTCTCGCAATATCGAACCCATTGTTAAAAATCCCCATAGCTACCCTATCGTAAATAGGACCTGTGTATATTTTTTTATTAATCATCAAAGTTCCAAGCGGAACGCCCGTTTGAGGCTTAAAATATGTACCGTTTAAAGCTACTACAGCATTATTGTTCTTTGCAATTGTTGAAATAGTTCTTCTACTTTTTAACGTTGAATTTGAAGATAAAGCGGGCATAAGCTCCAGATCTTTTGCCAATTTCATATCAACTTCTACAACATTTATTCTGACCGGCTTACCCGCATAATATTTTGTAAGTTTGACATGCTTTACCCCACTTGTTACATCTGTTATGACAGCTTTAGGATATTTTTGCCTGACCATCGTATCAAAATTTTGCCTGCGAACTTGAGGCGAAAAATCATTGAGTATCCGTGTTCTAACTTGACTTAAATCAAAGTCAGGAGCTGTAACTTGCGCAACCTTTAAATTTCCTGCGTGAATAGGCAACAACCCCTGACACAAAACTAAAACCCCAATAACTGAAACATTAACCAGTGTTTCAATTACTTTCTTATAATTTTTTTCATTATAAATCATCGTATCCATAGCGTCACCAATATTTTCGTAACCGGATACCTTTTTGATTTAAGAGTGGTGCGGGGAATAACACTCATCGGAAACTTAAAAAAAAATATTTTAAGAACTTCCTACTATCATTGTAGCACATTTTAACATATTTTTCAAGTCACCGCAACCCCAAAATCGTAAAGATTTTACAAAACTAAATAAGGTGAAATATACACTCATTTGTGCTATATTAATAAAAAAGGAGAATTTATATGAGAGAATTTGAATTTAATCTGTCCATGGAAGAATTGGAAAAACGTACACATAAAGATTACTTAATGACTAAAAAGATGCTTAAAGCCGATGCACCCGAATATCTTGAACTTGCAGACGGCGATAAAGAAGCTTTAAAACATCTTGTGAAAGCCGCTTATATTTTAGAAAAAATAAACATGCAACTTGATTGCCATCACAATCTTGAATTTAAAGCATTCTTAGAAAGAGAAATTGCAAACGGCAATAAACAGGCAGAACTCACAAAAATCCTTTTTGATGCTCAAAAAGGCATTAACGCAATTGACACAATGTCAAATAAAATTAATCTTGCAAAAGGTATAGTTGAAATGCCCGGAAAAGGGGTTTATCCAGAAAATTTATCAAAAGAAGAATTCCATGCGATTTTGACCAAAATGCTTAATGAAGGCATGACAGATGAAGTTAAGAAAATCTTAACTCAACGCTCTGTTGTTGAGCGTGACGGTGAATATCTTAAAGGCATTGATTATATTGACAAATTCAAAGATGATTTTGCAAAAATGGCTGACGAATTGGAACTTGCATCGAATATTTCAACAAACGCCGATTTTAACGAATATTTAAAATTGCAGGCTGAAGCTCTGAGAAAAGCTGATCCGATGCTTGATGCTTATGCCGATAAAAAATGGGCGACTTTACAAGATACACCGTTAGAATTTACGATTACGCGCGAAAACTATGAAGATGAAATGACGGGTACAATTGTAGAAAACAAAGAACTTTCACAAGCTTTGGAAAAGCATGGAATTTCACCAATTCCGAAAGATTTTTTAGGCGGACGTGTTGGAATTGTAAACAAAAAAGGAACGGAAGCTTTGATGGCAATAAAAAAATTCTTGCCTATACTTGCGCAAAATATGCCGTTTAATGATGAATATGAGCAGAATATAAAACCAGACAGTGTTGACACCTCATCCGGCTTGCAACCACCTTCTCCTCAAGGAGAAGGACAGTTTCAAGCTAAATTGAAACAAACCATGGTTGACGTTGATTTGGTTGCTGTGACAGGTGATGTCGGTGAATACAGAGGCGGTATTACGTTAGCGGAAAACCTTCCAAATGACGACAAATTATCACTCACTATCGGTGGAGGCAGACGCAACGTATATCACAGACAAATTCGTTTTATCAGCGATATGAAAAAATTACAGGAAAGACTTGATGAAATCCTAGACAAAGAACAGCATCAATATTATTTGGATGAAGCTGATCACTGGTTTACAATCGGACACGAAAATGCGCACTCTCTCGGACCTAAAAAGGCTTGTGAAACTCTCGGCAAATATAGAAACATCATTGAAGAAAATAAAGCCGATATGGGTGCTCTGGCATTTGTAAATTTGCTGACAGAACTTGGCATGTACACAGAAAAACAACGTAAACAAATTATCGTCACCACAATTACTGATAATTTCTTGAAATCCAAACCAACTTTGAGTCAGGCTCACAGAGTTCGCACGGTTATGCAAAACAAATATTTCTCTGAACGCGGAGCTTATGACATTGTGGATGGCAAAATTCACGTCAATATTGACAAAGTTGTACCGATTGCAAAAGAAATGCTCGCAGAAATCATTAGAATTCAAATTGAAGGCGATTTTGACAAAGCAGAAAAATATGTTTTAGATAACTTTATCTGGACGGATAATCTTGAACTTATCGCACAGAAACTTCAAAAAATCAATAAAACATTAAACGGCAGAACAGAATCTGAACTGGCAGACAAATTATTAAAGGAATAAGAAAAAATGGAATTTATAAACACAATTTTAGCATTTTTAATAAATTTTATTGAACACATAATTAATGTTATGGGACCATGGGGAATTAGTTTGCTTATGGCAATCGAGTCATGCAATATTCCGCTCCCTAGTGAAGCTATATTGCCATTTGCAGGGTATATCGTAAGCAAAGGTGAAATGAATTTTCATATAGCCGCACTTGCCGGTGCATTTGGTTGTGTTCTGGGTTCTATTCCGTCATATTATCTTGGTTATTTTGGCGGACGAAAATTCGTTGAAAAATACGGTAAATATTTTCTAATTTCACACAAAGACCTTGAAGAAGCAGACAAATGGGTTGAAAAATACGGCGATTGGGCATTTTTCTTATGCAGAATGCTGCCTGTCGTCAGAACATTTATATCACTTCCGGCAGGAATTTTAAGAGCTAAAAAAAGAGTGTTTTTTTCTTTGACATTTTTAGGCTCACTTGTTTGGAGTTACTTGCTTGTTTATGTTGGTGTGAAAATGGGGCAAAATATGGAAGCATTCAAACACATTTGGCACAAATTTGACATAGCGATTGTCGCATTGTTTGGAATTCTCGGCATCATTTATATTTATAAACATGTTAAGCATTTAAAAGAATCATAATTGCTTAATTTATAATAAATACTAAAAAATACCTCCCAAACGAAGGTCTAAATGTAAATGGGGC
>CAYPDZ010000093.1:0-5132 GCA_964409575.1 uncultured Muribaculaceae bacterium
CAATAAAGATGAAAGAAGTTGCGGTTGATATTCCGCTTGACAAACTTTTACTTGAAACAGATGCACCATATTTGACACCGGTACCGTACCGAGGCAAAGAAAATCAACCCGCTTATACAAAATTTGTAGCTGAAGAAATCGCAAAACTTCGCGGGATTTCTTTTAAGGAAGTGGATATCGTAACAACACAAAATACTAAAGAGGTTTTTGGAATATGAAAGAAAGATTGGACAAATATTTGACTGATTTAGGCTATTTTGAAACAAAAAGCAAAGCATCTGCGGCAATTTTGGCGGGACATGTCAAAATTAATGACGAATACATTACAAAAGCAGGTTTTCAGATAAACCCGAGCAAAGAATACGACATAGTCGTAAAATCAATGCCATACGTTTCTCGTGGCGGTTTCAAGCTAAAAAAAGCACTTGATGCTTTTAATTTTTCGCCCAAAGACAGGATTTGTTTTGATGCGGGTGCTTCTACCGGCGGTTTTACAGACTGTCTTTTACAAAATAGTGCAAAATTTGTTTATGCTGTTGATGTCGGTTATGGTCAGCTTGATTGGAAAATCCGATCCGATGCCAGAGTAAAAACAATAGAGCGTACAAACCTTAAGATATGTTCGTTTGATGAGATTTACACTGATGGAGAACCTGTTGCAGACCTGTTAGTAAGCGATTTGTCATTTATTTCACTGACAAAAGTTTTGCCAAACCTCAAAACTCTTTTAAAACAAGATTTTCATGAAATGATTTGTCTTATTAAGCCTCAATTTGAAGCAGGCAAAGAAAAAGTCGAAAAAGGCGGAGTTGTTCATGATAAAAAAGTTCATGCAGAAGTTATAGAAAACGTAATAACTTGTGCGAAAGATTTGGGTTACAAAATAAACGGACTGACATTTTCATCCATCAAAGGTCCGTCGGGCAATATTGAATACCTTATATGGCTTTCAACTCGCGATGAAAATACATTTGACATTAAAGCCACGATTGCAGATGCTTTTTTAACTCTTTGTTAATTCAGCCAGAGGTGTCGCACCGTTTAGGTCAATATATCTAAAAAAGTTCAGAACAATTCCCGGTGCAAAGAAATAGTTGTTATTTGTCGGAGTTATTTTCAGCATTGTTTTTGTATCATCAACCTTTACAACACTTGCAAGATACTGTTTTCCCGCTGCCGTAAACAGGATATAACCTGTTTTGGATTGAATTTCATCTACTGTAAATTTATTCTCTTTTGCAGATGCAATTGCCATGTAAAACAATTTTTCAGCAGGCATGACATACGTTCTTGTGCAGAGTTTAAAATCTACATTTTGCGGAGTCACAAGAGCTGCCATCGACGGTTGTTCGTCAGCTTTTACAAACGGCGCACACAAAATTAACATCAAAAGCAAAATAACTAATTTTCTTTCCATGACTCACCTGCATTGATATCCACAACCAGAGGCACCGACAAAGGTTGTCCAAGTTCCATAGCTTTACGCACAAGTTCTTTTACCAGTTCTAATTCAGGTTTGTAAACTTCTACAACCAATTCATCATGAACCTGCATAATCATTTTTGACTTCAAATTATTTTCTTTAAGCTTTTTATCAAAATCAATCATCGCCATTTTCATCAAATCGGCAGCAGTACCTTGCATTGGTTGATTAATTGCCGCACGTTTACCAAATTCTCTAATCATAGCATTAGAGCTTAAAAGTTCGGCTTCCAAATATCGTTTACGCCCAAAAACTGTTTCCACAAAGCCTTTTTCTTGTACCATTTGCGTAATTCCATCCATATAAGCCTTTACTCTCGGATAAGTTGCAAAATATTTGTTAATGAAATCTTCCGCCTCACCTTTTGAAATACCAAGCGTTTTTGCCAAACCGTACTTACTTTGACCATATATAATACCAAAATTTACAGTTTTTGCTTTATAACGCATCTCTTTTGTAACCGCATTAACCGGCACATCAAAAACTTTTGAAGCAGTCAACGTATGGACATCAATACCTGAATTAAACGCCTCCATCAAATTCACATCCTGTGAAATATGTGCCAAAAGTCGCAACTCAATTTGAGAATAATCGGCAGATAAAATTAAACCATCATCCTTATCCTGTGGCACAAAAGCATTACGTATTTTGTTCCCTTGCTCCGTTCTGACCGGTATATTTTGTAAATTGGGGTTTGATGATGACAAACGTCCGGTTGCAGTAACTGTTTGGTTATAAGTTGTATGAATTCTGCCATCCTGCTTATTAATTAGCGCAGGCAATGCATCAGTATAATTAGATTTCAACTTTGCAAATTTTCTGTAATCTAAAATAAATTCTGCAATCTCATAGTCTTGAGCAAGTTCTTCCAACACTGCAGCATTAGTCGTATAATTCGACTTTCCACGCTTTTTCTTAGCTTTTAAACCTAATTTGTCATGCAAAACCTCACCAACTTGTCGTGGCGAATTTAAATTAAAAGTACAACCGGCAAGCTCATATATTTTATGTTCAATCTTTGACAACTCAGCATTCATAGTTTCCGTAAGAGAAGTTAAATATTTTACATCAATGGCAACACCGCTATATTCCATCTCTGCAAGCACAAAAGCTAACGGCATCTCAACATTATTAAAAAGTTTCAATTCAGCTTGATCAAGATTACTTTCCCAATATTTTACAAGCTCAAGTATCGAAAAAACTTCATCACAAGCATTATTCAAAACCTGTTCGCAGAGCGCATCTGAAAATTTTAGTTGATTTTTTTTATCAAAATTTCCGTATGGCACAACAGCATGGTTAAGATGCTCCAAAGCTTGAATATCCAACTCATGTTTACGTCCGGAGTCTTTAACATAACTTGCAAGCATAACATCAAAAACAAAACCGCCGGCTAAAATACCTTGATTTTTCAATATATTGTATTGAGTTTTTGCATCATAAACATATTTTTTAATATTTTCATCTTGCAATAGAGGCTTCAAACCCTGTAAAACATTCTCAATACGCAACTGATTTTCAATATTTGAATGCCCAATAGGTAAATAAAAAGCTTTTTCTTTGTATGCAAACGCAAACCCTATTACTCTGGAATTAAGTACACTCTCTACATCAGCATAAACCTTAAATGCAAATGCACTTTGTGCTTTCAAGTCAGAAACCAAATTTTCAAAATCAACCGTGTCTACGATAAGTTTTCGCTCTATCTCAAACTCAGCATTTTTATTCAATTCTTCATTTACGACTTCCGAAAAAATACCCAGTTGCATTGAGCCCTCAGACGGCAAAATAATTCGTTTTGTTTTATCAAAAGTACATAAAATATCAGTAATGTTTTTAATAAATGTATAAAACTGCATTTTTTTCAAAAATGCGGTAACAGACGTAACATCAGGCAACACTACTTTAGCTTTGTCAAAATCAAATTCCACATCAAGATTTCTAACTATCGTCGCCAAATACTGACTCATTTTTGCATCTTCCTTACCGTCACAAATTCTTTGTTTCACGGTTTTTTCGGGAATATTTTCACAATCGGCAAGAATAGCATCCAAAGTTCCATACCGTGCCAAAAGTTTTTGGGCAGTTTTTTCACCAATACCCTTTACCCCAGGAATACAATCTGAAGTATCACCACGCAAACCTTTATAATCTACAACCTGATTTGGATAAACACCAAGTTTTTCATAAATCTTATCCCAGTTATACTCAATTAATTCACCCTTAAACGGTAAAATAACCTTTATACAGCCATCTTTGTCAACAAGTTGAAAAGCATCTTGATCACCTGTTAAAATCAAAACCTTATGTCCAAGCTCACATGCTTCACGAGAAATCGTACCAATTACATCATCCGCTTCATACCCTTCTTTGGTGTAAATAGGGATATTAAAAGCTTTTAGCCCCTCATAAATTAACCCCATCTGCTCACGCATCGTATCCGGCATGGCAGAACGATTACATTTATAATCCGAATAAGTTTCCGTTCTAAAAGTCTTATGACTTACATCAAAAGCAACCGCAATTGCATCTGCTTTTAAATCTTTATTCTTCAATAAATCAAATATAGCCTTAAAAAAACCGTAAACTGCCCAAGTAGGAACACCGTCTGATGTTCTCATATTAGTTCTTTCTAACGCATAAAACTGGCGAAAAGCCAACGCGTGCCCGTCAATTAAAATTAAAGTCTTTCCCATAAGCATATTTTCTCATAAATATTTAAATATGACAAATAATTTACAATAAAAAAAACTCCCAAAATGGGAGTTTTTTATGCTGTTATTCCTTTATCTTGCACTGTCGGAAGCTTCACGACTTCGGCATTCTTTCGGTTTTTGACCATATCTGCCGTTACAACAAATCTGTCAATATCGGCTTTTGTCGGAACATCATACATAACATCAAGCATGATTTCCTCAACAATAGAACGTAAAGCTCTTGCACCGGTTTTGCGCTTAATAGCTTCTTGCGCAATCAAATCAATCGCATCAGGTTCAAATTCCAAATCAACGCCGTCCATCTCCAACAAACATTTATACTGTTTTACAACTGCATTTTTAGGTTCAGTCAAAATCATTTTCAATGTTTTTTCATTCAATTGGTCAAGAACTGCATAAACAGGAACACGTCCTATAAATTCAGGTATCAAGCCAAATTTTAACAAATCTTCCGGTTGCAATTTCTTAAGCATTCTTGCCGCAGCTGCTTCTTTTTCAATTTGAGTCAAAGGAGCTTTTGCCCCAAAACCTACAGAAATACCTTCACCTGCACGGCGTTCGACAATCTTGTCCAAACCGACAAACGCACCACCGACAATAAACAAGATATTACTTGTATCAATATCTATCATTTCTTGATGCGGATGTTTTCTGCCTCCTTGAGGCGGAACATGTGCAACAGTTCCTTCAATAAGTTTCAACAAAGCCTGCTGAACGCCTTCACCTGACACATCTCTTGTAATTGATGTGTTTTCGGATTTTCTCGAAATTTTATCAATTTCGTCAATATAAATAATTCCGCGTTCCGCTTTTTTAGCATCAAATTCGGCATTCTGGTACAATCTCAACAGAATATTTTCAACATCGTCTCCGACATAACCTGCTTCCGTCAATGTAGTTGCATCGGCAACCGCAAACGGTACATCAAGCAT
>CAYPDZ010000094.1:0-3524 GCA_964409575.1 uncultured Muribaculaceae bacterium
TAAACGATAGCAAGTTTGGTTGTAAAAGCGGTAGTATTAGCAAAGCATTTTGTACTAAACTAATACAATATGACGGATGGGAAATCAAAGACGATTACCCGATAAAATTATGATGCTGACAATATTTTCAAAGCTTCTTTCAAAATTTCTTCGGCAGTTGTCCGGTTATCGGCAACTGCTTTTGAAATTGCGTCCTGAATTTCTTTACGTTCGTAACCCAGTGAAACAAGTACCATCTGTGCATCTTCAACCGCTGTATCATCAATCTTGACAGTTGATGTGATTTTAATCGGTTCTTTTGTTTGGTAGTTCATGAGTTTATCTTTGAGTTCAAGAATAATTTTTTGTGCAAGTTTAGGTCCGACTCCTTTTGCGCGCGTAATTTCTTTGTAATTCCCATCAATTACAAATCCGATAAGTTCTGATGCTTCAAATTCATCAAGAAGTGTGAGAGCCATTTTTGAGCCGACTCCGGAAACTGAAGTCAAAATGTTGAAAATATCTCTTTCTTCTTTGTGTAGAAAACCGCAAAGGCTCATTCTGTCTTCTTTGTGGATTAATACTGTGTATACTTTGATTTCGCCGTCAGTGACCAGATTGAAATCTCTGCCCGTAGTCTCCAACAAATAACCAATACCGCCTGTTTCAACAGTCAAAAAAGTTCCTTTTGATGTGTTTGATTTGTTAGCTAAAATCCCTTTTATGTAATCGTACATTACTGTTCCCTCAAAGTTCTGCGAACTACTGCAATATCCTGTTCAAGATTTTTGTTTGTTTTTAAATCATCTCTGATTTTTTCATAAGAATAAAGCATGGTTGTATGTTTTTTATTGAAAAATTCTGCGATTGCCTCAAAGCTTTTTTGTGTAATTTCACGTGACAAATATACCGCGACATGTCGAGCTGACGAAACTTTTTGATTTCTGGCAGAACTCAAAAAATCCGCAATCGAAACACCATAATATTCGCCGACGGCTTTTGCAACTTGTGCAATAGTGATTTCTTGTTTTATAGTTTCACAATTCAAAACTTTTTTGGCAAATTCCAGTGTCAATTCGGTTTTTTCAATGTCAGCGTATGCGCTTACTTTGTTGAAAGCACCTTCGAGTTCTCTAACGTTGCTGATGAAATTTTTCGCAATATATTCAAAAACATCAAATTCAACGTTAATTCCGGCAGATTCTGCAAGGTTTTTCAAAATTGCAACACGTGTTTCAAAGTCAGGTGGTGTAATATCAACCATCAATCCCATTTCAAAACGTGTTCGTAGTCTGTCAGGCAATGTTGGAATGTCTTTTGGCAGTCTGTCTGAGGTAATTACGATTTGTTTGTTATTGTTGTGCAGACTGTCAAACGTATGGAAAATTTCTTCCATTGTATAAGTTTTGCTTTCTAAAAACTGAATGTCGTCAATCAAAAGAACATCAACATTTCTGTATTTTTGACGAAACTTATCCATACGATTGGTTTTGTCGCCTGTTTGAAGGTTTTTAATCAATTCGTTAAAGTATTCTTCAGTTTTGATGTATTTAACTTTTAATTTTGGTTTGTTAAAGATTATATGATGTCCGATTGCCTGCATCAAATGCGTTTTACCGAGTCCCGATGCTCCGTAGATAAAAAGCGGATTATATTTTTTTGCGGGATTTTGGGCAACTGTCATTGCAGCAGCGTGTGCAAAACGACTGTTTTCACCAACAACAAAATTTGAAAATTTATATTTTAAATTGAGATTTGCCGAAGATTGCATTTGAGCGAGGTTATCCATCAATTTTGTTTCTTCGGTTTCGATAGGTGCACGTTTTTGTTTTTGTAGTTCTTTTTTCTTTTCTTTTTGATAGCGGCTGGCAAATTCTTCATCAAATGTAATGCTGTAACCGATATCTTTGCCATAAACATTTTTCAAAGCTTCAAGAATTTTTACGTTATGCTGTGATTTTATGGCTTGTGGTGCGAGAGCATGAGCCGTAATCAAAGTCAGTAAATTCCCATCAAAAGATGTAGCCTCCAATGGTTCAATCCACATTTTGTACGTGGGTACGGTTTGCTCCAGTTCTTCTTTTGCTTTACTCCAAAGTTCTCTTTCATCCATAAAAATATTTTACTATAAAAATAATTTATATAAAACAACCGCACAAGAAACTGACAAATTTAAAGATTCAACTGTAGGTGTCATTTCTATTTTTACATTTTTTGTAGCATAGTTGATAAGTTCATCGGAAAGTCCGTCAGCTTCTGAGCCGAACATCACAAGTATCGGTGGTGTGACCTCAAAATCTTTTAGATATTGAGTTGCGCGTGGTAAAGTCGCAACTCTTTCAAACTTGTCAAACACTTTTAAGTCATTGAAATTTTCAATATAAACAACGGGAATTTTCCATAAATTCCCAACAGATGAGCGGACACATTTGGGGTTATATAAATCTACACATTCCCTGCCGTAAAGTACAATTCCGTCAGCTCCAAACGCTGTTGATGTACGCAAAATCGTGCCAAGATTTCCCAAGTCTTTTATATTTTCAAGCAAAACTACTTTTTTAGCATCTTTTAAATCGTTAATTGAATAATTGCGTTTAACGGCAACTCCGACAACATCCGGCGCACTGTCAGTTGTTGAAACCTTTTTCAAAACAGGCTCTGTTGCTAAAATAACTTTATCACCAAGAAAAGCATAACGTTTTTCATCGGTCGTAAAAACATACTCAATTTCTATACCTGCCTTGAAAGCTTCTTCAATAGATTTGAAGCCCTCAAGCAAAAATTTATTTTCTTTGTCTCGGTATTTTTTTTGCTGTAATTTTACGGTTTCTTTTACCAATTCATTATTTACGCTAGTAATTTCCACTACAACACCTCAAATTCTTTTAGCCATTCTTTTTCCTGTTCTGTCAAAAGCGAATAGTCAATTAATTTATTTTCGTAATGCATTTTTACAAACGAATTTATTTTTCCATTTTTCATGTAACAAGAATTTTCAAGTCTTATGCCAAAATGATTTTCATTATAAAGTCCCGGTTCTATCGTGAAACACATACCGTCTTTGATTTCGACTTTAGCCATCTCGTTTTTACTCAAATTTGGCGGATATTCGTGGACATTAATGCCTATACCATGACCCAACCCGTGGTTAAAGATAAATCCGTCAATTTCGTTTTGAGAGTAAATTTTTCGTGCCAAAGCATCAATATCATATCCTTGTTGATACAAGCCTGCCTTCTTGCCTTCTTGCCTTCTTGTCATCATATACGCATTCAAAAACATTTTTAAAACAGTTGTATAAACTTTTTTCTGCAACTCTGATGGCTTGCCTTTCACAAACACACGTGTAATATCTGTTGCCAACCCCTGTTCATAATATGCACCGCAATCAATCAAAACAAGACTTCCATCTTTTAAAATTTCATCTTTTGAACATTTTGAATAATGCGCAAGTGCGGAATTTTTATCAATTGCGACAATTGATTTAAAACTTAAACTCTTTGCACCGTAACGTTTAAATTCTTTTTCGAGTTGCTGCGCAATGT
>CAYPDZ010000094.1:3624-5125 GCA_964409575.1 uncultured Muribaculaceae bacterium
TCAATATCATCAAGCAATCGTGCTCTGCCGTTGATAATTACAGCTTTACTTTGAATTTTTGTTGAATAATTCTTTGAAAAATCTCTTAAATTGAAAAGATACGAAACTTCTTCCAAATTCGTAATCAAAATAGTATCTTCAATATTTTTGAGTTTTTCTTCAACTGGAATTCCGTCAACTTGAACAATATTTGAATTGTCGTATTCTATATTCTTGTCAAGCGGATCGTTTTTCAACAAGCGTAAAGTAATTCCATTTTCTTGTAAATATTCAACGCGTTTTTGAGAATTTTTCTTTGAAAATATGCCTAAAATTTCATTTTGCGGAATTTTTTTGACAAGCTCATCAAGAAAAGTTTGCCCTGTTTGAAGTTTTACGACGGTAATGTCGTTGTGGTCAACTTCCAAATCAGCTTGAATATGATATCTGCCGTCAACAAATAAATAAATGTTGTCGGGTGTAACAAGTGCATCGCCAGTTGAACCAGAAAAACCGGTTAGCGCGTAGCGTGAATTTTCCTCCAGCGGTGTGTATTCCACCAAATATTTGTTGGTAGAATTTACGAGCAGGAAGTTTAATCCCTGCTCATGCATAAATTCTCTGATAATTTCAATCGAATTAGTCATCTTTTCCTGTCAATTGGATTAAGTGCCAGCCAAATTGTGTTTGAACAGGTTCTGATACTTGACCGATATTTTCAAGTGCGAATGCAGCATCTTCAAACGGTTTTACCATCATACCGCGTCCAAAATATCCTAAATCTCCGCCATTTGCACCTGATGGACACATAGAATATTCCTCTGCCAATTCTGCAAAAGATTTCCCCGAACTGATTTCAGCCAATAAATTTTTAGCTTCATCTTCTGTTTTAACCAAAATGTGGCTTGCTTTGATTTCTGTTGTCATAATTTACACTCCTTTATTTTTGTATGACTTGAGAATAACATAAAAAAAACAACTTGTCGAAAGGAGCGAGACAAGTTGCCATATATGAAACATAGAGTTATATGCTTGAAAAAGCTTGCCATATTTTCAACCAAACCCGGTAAGAAAAAATCTTATCGCAACCCCGAAAAAGTGTCTGGATATAACAAGCTTACATTTATATGATAACGTTTTTTTTTATAGTTTTCACCATTCTAAGGAATAAATTTTTCAAAAGATGAATAGTAGGGAATAATTAGTTCTAAAGAATTAGGGATGAGTGAATTTATATATAAGTTACATTAAAAATGTGTAATATCGTCATGCTGAACTCGTTTCAGCATCATCAAAGATGAAGCTATTGCAAAATTTTTTTTTTATACTATACTGTTTGTATGCGGAAGTAACTCAATGGCTAGAGTCCCTGCCTTCCAAGCAGGTTGTTGCGAGTTCGAGTCTCGTCTTCCGCTCCATAAAAAAGCCTTAGACTTTTGTCTTGAGGCTTTTTTATTTTGAGTAAGATGACAGAGATGAGAACTTATTTGAGTTCGAGCGACCTGCGAGCAGAGGGCGAAGG
>CAYPDZ010000095.1:0-3315 GCA_964409575.1 uncultured Muribaculaceae bacterium
ACGATATGTTAGAAAAAACTGCAACCGACAATTCTGCATGCGAGGTCTTTTTGGAAGTAAACCATGGGGAGTATCTTCAATTTGACATGACATTACCCTTACAAATGTTATTTGATGATGTCTTTAATTTTGTGTCAAAAACAGACTTTGAGAATTAAGAATTTAGCTAAAAAGAGAACCGCAACAAGCGGTTCTTTTTTTGTTACAAAATATAGTAAAATGACTATGTTCATGTAAAAATGATTATATTAGAATTTTTACCGTGAGGGATATTTTATGAGAAAAGTTTTAATATTAATCTGTGCATTAGCTTTGGGAATGCCGTCATTTGCAGGTTTCAAGGAGCATTTTGACTTGGGACAACAGTATCTGGCAAACTACAGATATTCCGGCGCGATTTCCGAATTCAAAAGTGCATTAAGGATTAATTATCTCGACAACTCGGCACGCATCGGACTTGTAAATTCATATCTTGCTCGCGGAATGTACTATGCAAATACCGACAAAGATTACCAAAAAGCTGCGGACGACTACCGTTCTGCACTGTTTTATCTGATATATTACCCGACCGCAAATCAGGTTAAAAATTCATCTCAGGCAATTGTGAACGTAACTTCAAACCTCAATAAATGTCTAAACGAAATCAACTTTGACACAACACCGTCAAACAGATACAATACGGCAAAACAATTGCGAGCAGAAGGAAATTTTTCGGCTGCAGCGTACGAATTTAATCAGGCACTTGCAGACCAATCGCTTATCAAAGACAGTTTTCAACAAACCGGAGATATTATGAAACTCCTCGGCAACAACCCGAAAGCTGCCGAATACTACAAAAAAGCCGTTTCCGTTGCTCCAAACGACATCGACTTAAGACTTTCTTATGCAAAAATTCTTGATAAATTGGAGCAGGAAGACCAAGCCGTACAAGAATATAACTACATCTTAACAAAAACCGATGACAACAAAGACGTTTTATATTCTTTGGAAAGGATTTACAAAAGAAAACTTGAAGACTCGCCAAACGATGCGGCAGTAACGGCAAATCTCGGCGCAATTATGCAAAAACTCGGCAATTTTGACGAAGCCCTCAGATATTACGCAAAAGCCGAATACCTAAATCCGTCAGACACAAACACACGTATCAATGTCGGTACACTGTATCAGCAAAAAGGCGACTACAAAACCGCAATTACAGCTTACGACTCGGTTTTAATATTAAATCCCGATAATGTACAGGCAAATATTTATAAAGCTCAATCTCTCGCAAAACTTGGCGAAAGTAAAAGTGCACAAGAGATTTACAAAAAAATTCTCGCCAAAGACCCGGATAACGAAACCGTTTTGAACGAAATGATTTCGAGCGTAAAAGACACCATGACACCGGTGCAATTTATGGAATACGTCAAGAAAACAGCTCCAAACAGTGCCTCTGACATTTTGTACAACTATGCACTGGATTTGCACAAACAAAACAAACTGTCGGATGCTGAAACGATTTACAACGAAGTAATTAAACTTGAGCCGACAAATGCCGAGGTTTATGTAAATCTTGCGATTGCAAAGGCTCAGAACAAAAACTATGACGAAGCTCTTTTGACTCTTAAAACCGCAAGTGCAAAATTCCCCAACAACTCGCAAATTTCTGATGCAATAAAATCAATTAATGCTCAATCAATGGATACAAAGCTTGAGATTGCGGCGAATTACTTTAATAACAAAGATTATCAAAACGCAATCAACGAATATTTAAAAATAACTCCAGCAACTTCTGACACAATGCTTGGAGTTGCATCGGCATACCAAAATCTTGGCGATATTGATAAAGCTATAGAGTACTACGTTGAAGCATTAAAGCTTGCTCCGACAAATTCCGATATTGCATATTACATTGCGGCTCTTTACACTGAAAAAGAGGATTTTGCAAACGCAAATATTTATGTGCAAAAGGCTTTAACTCTCAACAAAACCAACAAGCAGGCGCAAGAGTTAAACAAAATGCTCGCAGAAACTCAGAATTCGCAAATTTTGACAAATGCAATCAACTTGTTTGACAGCGAAAAATTTGACGAAAGTCTGACAGAACTTAACAAACTTCTCACATCAGACAGCAAAAATTCTTACGGTTACTACTATCGTGCAATGATTTATGATGCAAAGTTAAAATACAAAGAAGCTTTGAGCGACTACAAAAAAGCGATAAGTTTAAATCCTGATTTGGTAATTGTAAATTACTTAATGGGTGTTGATTATGACATGCTCGAGGATTACAAAAATGCAATAAGTTATTATAAATCCTTCTTGGCAGTCTATTCTGAAGATGATGATTACAAAAAATATGCGCAAGACAGAATAGGAGTACTACAATCCTATGTCAAGTAGAGTTATCCATCTTATTCAAAGCCATATATCTTTAGCTCCGATGGCTGGGATAACTGATTATGTTTTGCGCACCCTTGTGCGTATGTATTCACCTCCTTTTGGAGGTGCTACGCACGTAGGGACCTTTAACGATATTGGTAAAATTTCCACTCACCCCTCAGAAGCTGCTACGCACGTAGGGACCTTTAACGATATTGGTAAAATTTCCACTCCACCCTTGGAAGCTGCTACGCACGTAGGGACCTATGACAACTACCCTCTACCTTTGGGAGAGGGTAGAATTCTCAACGAGCTTGCGAGTTGCAAGAATTCGGGTGAGGGTGCACTACTTACAACAGAAATGATAAGTTCCGAATATCTTGCTCAAACCTTAAACGGTCGCTCCGGCACAGAAATTCTTAAACGTGACGAAAACCATTCTCCGATATCATATCAAATCAGCGGTCACAAACCCTTTATGATGCGTCAGGCAGCGGAATTTTTGAATAATTTTGCCGATATGATTGATATTAATATGGGATGTCCTGTAAAAAAAGTTGTCGGAGGTCAAGACGGTTGTGCATTGATGCGAACTCCCGAGCTTGCGGCTGACTTAGTAAAAGCTGTAAAAGACGGAACGGACAAACCTGTCAGTGTAAAATTCCGACTCGGCTACACGGCAGACGAGATGAATTATGTTGAATTCGGGCAAAAAATGCAGGAAGCCGGTGCCGAATTCATCACTATTCACGGACGTACACGCTCTCAAATGTATTCAGGGCATGCCGATTGGGCGAAAATTAGAGCATTAAAAGAAAACGTCGATATCCCCGTATTTGCAAACGGTGATATTTATACAATTGACGATGCGATAATGTGTTTGGAACAATCAGGCGCGGACGGTGTTGCCGTCGGCAGAGGCGCAATTGGTGACCCAACACTAATCGGACGTAT
>CAYPDZ010000095.1:3415-5058 GCA_964409575.1 uncultured Muribaculaceae bacterium
AGTTACTTGACAGAAACCCCATGCCATAGTGTATAATATATATATGCCTTTTATTCACTAAATTTGTCCTTTGAGCTAAAGGAGAAATTCTATGAAACACAAATATAAAACCAGTTTTGAAATTAACAAACTTATCTCAATCAGCGGTTTGTTTTCTCGAGTAAAACTGCCCGTATCGGCACGTTTGGTATTGCGAGCAATAGCAGACTACTGGAATTACAACAGAGGAGAAGCTTTTCCGACACAAAAAACGCTTGCTTACAACACAGGCTTGGATGAGCGGACAGTAAGGTCTGCCGTAAAAACTCTGCTTAATGAGAATTTGTTGACCGCAAAACTTCACAAAAAACGCTACTACTATCAATTTAGCGGATTATTCACCCTGCTTATTACAGGCAAAGCGGAAAGTAACTTCATCAATACCGGATTAACCACCCCCAATATAGAGGATAATTCATCCGCCAATAATATAATAAAATATTATAAAAATACTTCTTTTTTAATTCCTGAAGAAGCAGAGGAGGAAGAACCTCTCTCAGAAATTGAAAGATGCACGATGATGATTGAAAAATTCAAAGACAATCCTGCTTTGAAACCGCTTGTCTATCAATTGACAAGAAAGCTTGAAGCACTTACATCCGCTCAGGAGAGCTGACGGCAAGAATATCTTCCAAAGCATTATGAAGAACTGTTTTGACACTCCAAACAAGTGCAATTCTGGCCTTCATCATTTCTTTGTCATCAGAAATTACTCTGTTTGCATTGTAGAATGAATGAAATTCACTTGCGAGCTCTTGAACATACCTGCAAATTGTATAAACTTGTCTTGTTTCTGCCGAATTTTTGATAACAGATTTCCATTCCTCCAGTTTCAAGATAAGTTTTCTTGCAGTGTCAATTGTCGGAAGTACCATATTTGCATCAAATCCGTCAATAAGCTCCTTCAGTTCATCATCTGTCATTGGTACAGTGCCGTCATCACGTTTGGTTACAACATTTCTCAAAATAGAACAAGCTCTGGCATGTGCGTATTGAACGTAGAAAACAGGGTTTTCGTCAGTATTTTTCTTGGCGAGTTCAATATCAAAATCAAGCGTAGTGTCGATATTTCGCATAGCCATCCAAAAACGTGTCGCATCAACTCCGACTTCGTCAATCAAATCGTCAAGCGTAACCATATTTTTACGTTTGCCCATTCTGACTTCATTTCCGTCAATTACGAGATTTACAAGCTGTCCCAAAAGAACCTCAAGTTTATTAGGGTCGTACCCGAGAGCCTCAATTGACGCTTTTACGCGAGCAACATAACCGTGGTGGTCTGCCCCCCAAATGTTAATCATTCTGTCAAATCCGCGTTCAAGCTTGTCAATGTGATAAGCAATATCAGCGGTCAGATATGTGTTTGAGCCGTCTGCCTTTTTGATTACACGGTCTTGGTCGTCGCCGTAATCAGATGATTTAAACCAGTCAGCACCATCTTTTTGGTAAATTTTTCCGCTTGCTTTCAATTTGTTAACACATTCCTCAACTTTTCCTGAATTATGCAGAGTTAATTCTGAATAGAAATTGTCAAAATGCACTCTGAAATTGTCGAGCAAAGCTTTTTGCAAATCTTCCATTTCTTTTTTAGCAAAATCACAAAG
>CAYPDZ010000096.1:0-4998 GCA_964409575.1 uncultured Muribaculaceae bacterium
TCGCAATGACATCTTTTCACGCGTCACCCAAACTACCCTTTACGGTTTTATCAAAAATTTAATCGCTTTTCCGGCAATATGTTGCTGCATCGCATATTCAACTTTTTCAAGCGGAAGCGTGTCGGTAATCAATTTTTCAACCTCGACTTCACCGGATGCAATATAATCCAGAGCCATTCTAAAATATTTCGGAGTATGATGAAAAACACTAAGCATTTTAATATCACCGTAATGCATTCTTGTCGTGTCAAATGTCACTGTAGAACCTGATTTACACCCGCCAAAAAAATGTACCGTTCCACCCGGGCGCACACAAGAAAAAATTCTTTCCCAAATTTCCGGCAAACCTACACATTCAACAGCTACATCAAGTCCTTTGTGTTCTTCTGTATACTCTTTAAAGATTTTTTCAGGGTTTGAATACTTTGTCAAATCAATAATTTCATCAGCATGCGCAAATTCTTCGGCAGCTTTAAGTTTTATCGGATTTCTACCGGCAACAATAACATTTGCTCCTTTCAATTTTGCCAAACGCGCAAACATCAACCCGATTGGTCCAATACCAATAATGCCAACCGTTTGCCCAGCTTTTATATCAGTTCTTTCAACCCCATGAACGACATTTGCCAAAGGCTCACAAAATGCAGCTTTATCAAAACTCAAATCATCAGGCAAAATCAATGTATTTTTCTTAACAATACGTGCCGGAACAGTGATATACTCTGCATAAGCACCATTGAGCAAATCCAAATTTTCACACAAATTATATTCTTCATGCCTGCAATAAAAACAATGTCCACAGGGAGCTGAATTTGCACAAACAACTCTATCACCGACTTTGACGTTATCAACACCTTTGCCGATTTTATCAACTATTCCGGCAAATTCATGCCCAAAACCTGACGGAACAGATTTTATAAGCACCGGATGACCACGGCGAAAAGTTTTCACATCAGTTCCGCAAGTCAAAGCTGACATAACCTTTACGACTATTTCACCCTCCTCGGGCGGTTTTACCATAACTTCTTCATATTTTATGTTTTGTGGTGCATAGTATTGGATTGCTCGCATTTATTGTTCCTCTATCTTTATATATGCTTTCATAATCCTATTAGACATTGTATCCTCAAAAGCCTGTTGAATATCATCCAACCTGTATTCCGTAGATATACCGGAAACTTTAACCCTTCTTGTTTGCAAAAGTTCTAAAGACTCCTTTAAATCAACAGGCGCGGGAGAATAACTTCCCATTACTGTCAATTCTCTGTAATAAATCTCGTTATTTGCATAAGCCGACAAATCAGATGGTGTACTTGAAAACACAAGAATTTTCCCACCGTTTCTAACATATTTTAATGCAGTGTCAATTGCTTTATCTGCACCTGATGTCATAAATATCCCGTCAAATTTGCCCGAAAGCTCTCTGACATCAATAGCATTAATGCCAAATTGTCGCAACATCTCAATCCGTTCCGACAAAAGATCACAACCGACAGCATTAGCACCGTATGCTTTTAATGCTTGAGCCGTCAAAATTCCGATAGACCCCAACCCAACCACAAGCACAGTATCACCAGTTATAAGATTTGCGCGTTTTACGGCACGAACAATACAACCCAAAGGTTCGTAAAAAGATGCTTCAACTTCCGAAAGATTTTCGGGCTTTAGATGTGCAACATTTTGTAAATGTTCTTCCGATAAGTAGACGTATTCAGAAAACCCTCCGGGGCGAATATTTGTAGCTTTAAAATGCTCACACATTGAAACATTTCCATGCTTGCAATAAACACATTCACCACACGGAATATGATGAGAAGTTACGATTGTATCACCAATTTTAAAATCCGTTTTTGAATTAATTTCTGCAATTTCGGCAACAATTTCATGCCCGAGCACAGTTCCGTTTTTAGATATTTTATGCACAAATTTTACAATATCTGAGCCGCATAACCCGCATCCCAAAACTTTTACAATCGCGCCGGAACGCCCGTCCAAAGATATTAACGGGGCATCTTTCAATATAATTTTTTCATCTGATATAACTGCTGTTTTCACACCAAAAATTTTATCACAAACTTGAAAAGAATAAAAATACGATATATAATAACTGTATGACAACTATTAGAAGACTAACTTGTTTTGATGCACCTAAAATAAAGAAAATGATTTCTTATCTGGGCAGCGAAGAAAAAATTTCACAAACTTTGACTGTCGATACTTTCGCGTTGTTTCACGGTTTTTTCCCGCTAAAATTCAAATTCATGCCGGAAAGTTACATTTTACTTGAAAATAATGAGATTTTAGGACTAATCACAGTTATCACAACAAACGGTAATCCTTACAAAATTAATATTACTAAACTTATTTTTAAACAAAATATGTACAACGTAGGTAAACAGCTTGTTGAATTTGTAATCGCGCGCTATGGTGCAAAAGGTGCGACATCATTCGTCGTCACAGTCGACCAATCTCACGACGAATTGTTAGATTTATTCATGAGCGGATGCGGTTTTAGACATTGCAGTTACGAAAACCTTTGGAAATTGGATAATTTCGCACCGCAAGACAACACAAAAGCAAATTTCAGATACTGTCAAAACAGCGACGCAAAAGACATCGCAAAACTTTACAACAACGAATTAAAAAATTTATACAAACCATCACTTGAAAGATTAAAAAGCGAATATGTTGAACCGGTTTTTGCCGGACTTTCAAACTACTATAAAAACAGATATGTTCTGGAAGAACCGGAAAAAGAAATTATTATTGCATATCTTTCAATCACTACAAACGACAATTTCAATTTTATAATAGACATGTCTTTGAACGATGCGTATAATATTCCCTATGACAAAGTTATAAACTTTGCATTATCAGAAATTTCTGCCAGAAAATCAAACTTTTGCGCATTTATAAAACATAGGCAATACACTCAAAATGCAGATAAATTTGAAAAATATTTGCACGAAAGAAACTTAAATTGTGTACAAACTCAATGCGTATTAGTAAAAGATTATTACAAACAAATCAAACAAACCGAAAATACATTACAAATAT
Organism: uncultured Muribaculaceae bacterium; assembly: GCA_964409575.1. Classification (GTDB taxonomy): domain Bacteria; phylum Cyanobacteriota; class Vampirovibrionia; order Gastranaerophilales; family Gastranaerophilaceae; genus Stercorousia. The sequence continues at coordinate 3,058 of CAYPDZ010000096.1, forward strand.
TCCAATTTGGTGAATTTTCTTCAAACACAAATTAGTACCAGTAATGCTCGGTATCCAATTCAAAAGACAGTTGTCCTGATTTTCCTTTAACAAAAGATATTTCACCGTTTTGAGCTACTAACTGCGGATTTTCAGTTACGGTATGCCAATATGTTTTTGGCGCATTAATATTCACGTTATCGACAGCATCTGCAATTTTTCGCATAGTATTTACAGTCCGAAATTGGTCTCCGCCAACAATATTGACATGAGTAAAATCAGGAAAAATTTTTCTTATAAATTGTTCAATCCTATTTACATTTGTTTCATGGTAAACATGAAACAATGCTTGCCTTAAAGTATCAACATTGAACAAATTTAAAAGCGCACAAGTATGCACATCAGTCGTACTCAAAGGCGTATCAATATCTCCAACGAGCCAACCTCCGCCACAGCCGTCTTCTCCTGTTGAAAAACCAGCAGATTTTTCAAGTGTACCTTTATATGGCTTTACTTCTGCTGAATTCACCTCCGTAGAATAATTAAAAGATTTTTTTAGTATTCTAAATTCGCCACTCGGACAAAAACAGTCATTCAAAATCTTAGCTGTTTTATGATACTTTCTGCCCGTAAAATTCGGAGAATATGGTCTGATTGGGGTAATTGCTGAAATCATAACATTTTTTGTAAAACAAGTGAAGAAAAATTATTGCCCTTATATTACTTATTGTTAACAAAATATTTTTTGTGCTAAAATACCTGTGGAAAAGAGGCTGAATATGACAGAAAATTTACATATATACTTGGACAAAGATATAAACACTAATTTGATTAAAACAAAAAAAATAGCCGTAATAGGTTTTGGCTCACAAGGATACGGACAATCTATGAACCTGAAAGACAACGGATGCGATGTGGTTTTGGGCTTGAGATTAGGTGGTAAATCAGACATCAAAGCAAAAGATTACGGATTTAGGACAATGACAATTCCTGATGCCGTAAAATATGCAGATATCATCCAAATCCTTATCCCTGACGAAATTCAGGCAAAAGTCTATGAAAAAGAAATTAAACCGTATTTGAAAAAAGGTCAATATTTGATGTTTTCTCACGGGTTTAATATTCATTATAAAAAAATCGTCGCGCCCGAAGGTGTCAGCGTAATTATGGTTGCGCCAAAAGGTCCCGGGCACACCGTCAGAAGCGAATTTCAAATCAGCAGAGGAGTACCGTCATTAATTGCTATTTATCAAGATGCATCAGGTGATGCAAAAGATGTTGCTTTATCTTATGCCTCGGCAATTGGCGCAGGACGTGCCGGAATTATTGAAACAACATTTAAAGAAGAAACTGAAACTGACCTTTTCGGTGAGCAGGCTGTGATTTGTGGTGGAGTTTCCGCACTTATAAAAACAGGGTTTGAAGTTCTTGTAGAAGCCGGATATTCACCTTATATGGCATATTTTGAAGTATTGCACGAAATGAAACTTCTTGTCGATTTGATAAATCAAGGCGGACTTGCAGACATGCGATATTCAATCTCAAACACTGCCGAATACGGTGATATGACTCGCGGACCTAAAGTTATCGGCGAACAATCTCGTCAAGCTATGAAAGATTTGTTAAAAGATATTCAAAGCGGAAGTTTTGCAAACGAATTTTTAACAGAAATGGAAACAGGATGCAAAAACTTTAACGAGTTGAGAAAGCAAAATGCCGACCACTTAATAGAAAAAGTCGGCGAAGAAATCCGTTCTTCATTTGTCTGGGGCGGTAGTGACAAACTTATTGACCGCAATAAGAATTAATTACCATGTAATTTTACCGGTTCTTAATATTGTCATGCCTCTGCCAAATCCATTGGCTATAGTTTCAGACGTGTTTGTTTTTTCATGACCACGCGGCAATACTCCGTCTTTGGTGAAATAAAAATCAAAAACATCATAACCGACGGTATTAGGC
>CAYPDZ010000097.1:0-4994 GCA_964409575.1 uncultured Muribaculaceae bacterium
TCTCTCCCAAGGAGAGAGGAGGTTCGTTAATTCCCTCTCTTGGGAGAGGGGTAGGAGAGAGGGTAATTCTTCGTTTGCACAGCAAACCGTAATGAACTTATTCACTTCAAAAAAAGTTGCTTTCACCCTCGCCGAAGTCCTAATAACCCTTGGCATTATCGGAGTTGTCGCGGCGATGACAATGCCAACTGTAGTTGCCAATTATCAGAAAAAAGTTCTTGAAACCCAGCTGAAGAAAAGTGTAAGTGTTCTTCAAAACGGGTTTAAAAAAATTATGGCTGATGAAGAAGTTGACAATATTTATAATACAACGATAAGTGATGCCTCGGCAAATGATAGTGGTTATTATTACTGGGGGATTAAAGGGAATAAAGCAGCGGAATTGATGCACCTGGAGGCAGTTCCACAGGGCTCAAAATTTTATGAAATGATGCATGATAGCAGTTTACTTTATAACAATGAAGGGTTCAATAACTGTTATTATCTACCTAATGGCGCGTGTGTTGCTTTCACAGAAGGAGGAAAGACTTGGAGCTATGGCACAGAAAATCCGTTCTATGTATTAATTGATGTGAACTGTGATAGAGGTCCAAATTTGAATAGTAAAGACATTTTTGTATTTCAATTTGGGGGTAGAGCTCAAATAACGCAAGATTCATATTTGGATGCGTTTATGGAAAATATTGATGAATTTTGTAAAGATTTGAATAATGATAGTTATTCAGATGAAGAAAAATTGTTAGCCAATTGGTATTCCTTGTATTGTGGTTATTCAATAATGAAAAACGGTTGGAAATTTGTTTACTAAGTCACATTGACCCCATAAAAGACTGTTATCATTGTTTTAAAATTCCTGCAAAATAAATGACAGACTAAGAGTCTGTCATTTATACAGAGGGGATGGGATTCGAACCCACGGTGGAATTGCTCCCACACAACCTTTCCAAGATTGCACCTTAAACCTCTCGGACACCCCTCTCTATCAAGGGTTTTTAGTTTCTATGCGATTATTTATGCGAGTATTATATCACAAATATTTGGTTTATGATAAAATTTTTTTATGAAAAAAGTGGTTGAGAGAAAAATTCAAGGTCTAAAAGGCGAAGTAACAATACCGTCCGACAAATCCATTTCGCACAGAGCTGTGATTTTGGCATCTTTGGCAAATGGCAGGTCTGTGATTAAAAACTTTTCTAAAGGGCAAGATCCGTTATCAACTCTTAAAATTTGTCAAAATTTAGGTGTTAATGCCGAATTTAATGATGATTTGATAATTAATTCAACAGGTAAATTCTCGGTTCCAACTACATCTCTTGATTGTGGAAATTCCGGCACAACTATGCGTTTTATGGCGGGAATTCTTGCTGGTCAAAGTTTCAATTCAATACTTATCGGTGATGAAAGTCTCTCAAAACGCCCGATGAAGCGTATCATTGAGCCGTTAAAACTTATGGGTGCGAATATAATGTCAAACGGCTATAGAGCCCCTTTAAGTATCAACGGTCAACGATTACAGAGCATAAATTATGTGTCAAAATTGGCATCAGCACAAGTAAAATCATGTATTTTGCTTGCAGGATTGAATTGTGACGGAAAAACTTCGTATACGGAGCCTTTTATCTCTCGTGACCACACTGAGCGTATGTTGAAATTTATGGGAGCAAATATTTCAACACATGGTACAACTACAACTATTGAAAAATCGAATTTACAACCTCAAACAATAGAAATCTGCGGAGATATTTCGTCTGCGGCATACTTTATTGTTGCAGGTTTGATTGTTCCAAATTCTGAAATAATTCTAAAAAATGTCGGTCTAAATCTAACACGTACAGGAATTCTTGAAATAGTTGAAAAAATGGGCGGAAATATTGAAATTCTTGATAAAAAAGTAGTTTCGGGCGAAGAAGTCGGTGATATTAAAGTTACGTATTCAGATTTGAAAGCAACTGTTGTTGAAGGCGAAATTATTCCAAAACTTATTGATGAATTGCCTGTGATTGCGGTTCTTGCCACACAAGCGGAAGGTACTACCGTTATAAAGGATGCACAAGACCTCAGAAACAAAGAAAGTGACAGGATAAAAGCTATTGTAACCGAACTCAAAAAAATCGGTGCTGATATTGAGGAAACTCAAGACGGTTTTATTATCAACGGCAAAACTAATTTGCAAGGCGGTAGTGAGGTTGAAACATATCATGACCATAGGCTTGCAATGAGTTTATATGTTGCCGGATTGGTTTGTCAACAACCTCTTTGTATCAATGAGTTTGAATGGGTAAATATTTCTTTTCCTGAATTTGATGGACTTTTTGTAAGTTTGTAACGAAATGTTAGGCTAAATTTTACATAATAAGCAATTTTCTTTTCCAAAAATTTTTTATATATACAAGGTTAGGTTAATTTAAGGAAAGGTAGGTTATTATGACAGTAGGCTCTATGTATGGTTTTAATCCTTATATGATGACAAACTCAGGGTATGGTGATGATTTTTTGGCAAATGCAACTGGTTTGAACAACCAGTATGCACAATTACTTCAGCAACAAGCGTTGTTGCAAGGTGCTAATCAACAACCTACAAGTGATACATTCCAAAATTCTCAATCGACATCCGGGGGGGGGGCACTCAATGCAGGTCTTAAACTCGCTGCGGTTGGCGGTGTCGGTGCAGGCGCAGGCGCTTATTTTTGGGGTGATAAATTAGGTGCAAGCTTAACTAAAGATGGCAAAACTTTCTCTGATGATATTTTGAAGGCATTTCAGGGCGACCCTGTAGAAATTGCAAAAACAAATGCGTCAAACGAATTCACGACTCAAAAAAATGCTATTTTACAACGCCACGGGTTTACTGCCGATAATTACGAAGCAATAAAGAAATATGTTTCAACACCGGCTGCCGACAGAGGTGCGTTAGCAAAAGAAATTACTGATTTGGTACCAGATGGTGTTAAATCAAATCCTAATGCATTTAAGACAAAATTGTTTAATGCGCAAGCAGCAATTGACGGCTTGGATGTTGATGCAATTGACAAACAAGCATTAAAGAATGCTCAAGCAGGCAATCTTGCATTTCAACAAGAAGAACTTGCAAATTTGGTTAAAAGAAAATCTCTTTTGGAAGGACTTCCAAAAGATGCAAATCTAACTCAAATTGAAGAATTAATCACTAAAAATCCAAAAGCATTTGGTATAGAAAAAACAGTTGAAGCAGAAATTCAAGCAGAAGCAAAAACAATTGCTCAGAGATACGCAACAAAAACAGGTGCATTGGCAGAAGTAACTCCATTGGTTACAGCAAGTGAAAATTCAGTAAAGAATTTAAGAACAAGTTTAAATGGTCAAGTTGCAGCTCACTGGGATGATGCAGCAAAAGCATTCAGAGCAGATGCTCCGGAAGCGTTGACAAAAGCTGCTAAAAACTTCAAATGGACTAAAGCCGGAAAATACGGCGCAATCGCTGCAGGTGTAGGACTTGCCCTCGGCTGGATGTTCGGCGGAAATAAGTCATAATTAACCCCTATATATCAAAAGCAAGGCAAATGCCTTGCTTTTTTGCGTATATTTTTTTAACAAAGAAAAATGTGATGGACTCAGAGAGGCTTGTCTTGTTTGCTCGCGCCGAACCCTAAAACTTGCTTCTCGTTCATATCTAATTCAAAACAAAAAACAGGCATTGCGCCTGTTCTTCGTTTTGGGCTCAGAGGGGCTCGAACCCTCGACCAATTGATTAAGAGTCAACTGCTCTACCAACTGAGCTATAAGCCCACGACTTAATTATACAACTTTATTAAAAATTTGCAATAAAAACTTTTTTGGATTATTATAAACGTAATATGAGTGATGTTACTAAAGCAATGATTATGTCTGCAGGTGTCGGGTCTCGGTTAGAGCCCTTAACAAAGTTGGTGCCGAAACCACTCGTTCCGATTGCAAATAAACCGGTCATGGATATTCTTTTTGAAAAACTTTTCTCAATCGGGATAAAAGATGTTATTTGTAACACTTATTACCTCGCTGAACAAATTATTGAACGCTATACAAACAATGATATCGGGATTAATTTTAACTATATTCAAGAGGAAACTCTTTCCGGAACTGCCGGTGGTGTTAAAAAATGCCAACATTTTTTTAAAAACGGAGAAACTTTTGTAGTACTTTCAGCAGATGGCTTAACAAATGCCGATATTGAAAAAGGGATTGCAACCCACCAAAAATCCAATGCTATTGCGACTATTGGGATTAAACAAATTGAAAAATCTCAAGTTCCGCATTTTGGGGTTGTTGTGACTGATGATAAAGGGTTTATTACGGAATTCCAAGAAAAGCCTTCAATTGAAGATGCCAAAAGTAATTTTATTAACACCGGAATTTATATTTTTGATTACAAAATTTTTGAATATATTCCCGAAAACACCTTTTATGATTTTGCAAAAAACGTATTCCCAAAGCTGTTGGCAGAGCATGCTATAAATACCTTTGAAGTTACGGAATATTGGAGTGATATAGGTACACTTGAACAGTACAAACAATCAACTCAAGATTTGTTTGACGGAAAATGTGAGTTTAAGCATTCTGAGATAATTACTTGCCCGAAAGGTGCTTATATTGCGGAAAGTGATGTTGATGCATCAGTTGAATTCATCGGGAATTCCACTATTGGTAAAAATACAGAAATCGGTAAAAATACCATAATTGAAAATTGTATAATTTGGGATAATGTAAAAATTGGGTCAAATCTTTATATTTCAGATAGTGTAATTGCTTCCGGTTGTGATATTAATAGTGATGTCAAACACGAATATGTGACACTTGATTGTTTGCAGGTTTGATTTTGTCACTAAAAAAGAGCCTTTCGACTCTTAAATAATTGGGCGTTAAGCTACGAAACTTGAACTTTTTAGAATGGGTTAAAACCCTTGTTGCATCTATGATTAAGGACGATGGCATAGAACTTTTGGAAACAATTTATTTATTCTGCCAAGAACATCTTGCAA
>CAYPDZ010000098.1:0-4983 GCA_964409575.1 uncultured Muribaculaceae bacterium
TCGTCGTCAACGACGAAGAAAACGGAGGTATATAAAATGAAAAACGAAAACAAAAGCGCATTTGCAATTCTCAAGGAGAAAATTTCACCCGAAAACGTACTCGATATGGCGGAACTCATAGCCATATCGGAAACAAAATTCCTTATCGGTTATATGGGAGAGCGTATGCAAAAACTACATACGGATTTGTATATTGACATTATGCATAAAAACGACATAAATCACACGGTGAGTAATGCTTACGATTTAGTACAAGAATGCGGATTATTCCTTTGTCAGCATTTCGGTAAATACTTGAAAGACGTTATCGGTTACAGTAAAAAAGGCAAGCCAATCAACGTTGAAATGGCTTGCATAAGAAAAATGATGAAATTAATCAATCGTAATACAAGAGACCTAAAATACACCATCAGCCTTGACTCCCTAATGCCTTATAACGAGCCTTCCTGCGAAATTAAAGAGGAAATCGAGCAAGATTACACCGAGTACGACAAAATCGTAAATAGCCTTAATTTAACAGACAATATGCGCGTTGCTTTGGAATGTCGTATAAAAGGACTTAGTTATCCTGAAATAGGACGAGTGCTTTCTCGTGCACAATCAACCGTGTTTGAATACTTTATTAAAATGCGGCAACGTTATATTGCGATTTATGGATAATATGCACCGTATTGTTTAAAAATAACGGTAGTGCTCGGCAGACCTCATAAAACGCAGTTTTAAGATAATTGAGATTTCGGACGATACACATTCTTTGACGGAAATATAGAACGCTTGACGGAAGAATATCCCGATAAACACGTACTCAAAGCAAATGCAGAAGGTAAACCGACCTACTCAACAAAAGTTATAAACGGCATCGAATACAAAGTCGTAACGGTTGAAGGAAAAACTTATATACCAAATAATTAAACCAACGAAAAAGCCGGGAGAATCAAATCTCTCGGCTTAAAACTACTTGAGTCCAAAATAGTGACGCATTTGCATAGAATCCCATAAAACTATTTTTTGGATTTGCTCAACAGATAAACCTAATTGCTCAAAAGTCATAAAATATATCATAATTTGCAAAACGCTAACATCTCTTAATGTTGTATTGTAGTCTATGTTATTTTCTAAATAGTGCGCAATATCATTTCTTGCTTCTGAAATTCTATTTGCTAAATCAGTCATATCATATCCAGTAAGCAAAACACCAAAACTTTTAGAAATATTCGCTTTGCGGATATTCAAACAACTTAATAACTTATCGAACACAAATTTTAATCGAGATCTTAATGACGTGCATAAAGTGTTCCTATGTTTTTCTTCACCTTGGACAATACTTTTTTCTATGTCATTTTGAGGAGCACCTATTTTAATCACATTACAATATGCTTCTTTATAATCGTTTTCCCTTGTAACATAATCTTGTAGACCATGTTGGCAAGATTTTCTGTATACATTTTCGAACATGCTTGCAACCCTAAGTATATCTAATGTGCCACAAACATTGGTTTCTAATAGATACAGGTTTTTTAAGTCATAATTTTCAACTAAAAACATTTTCATTATGTTGCCAAAAATAGAAGCTATATCATCATACTTAAACCTGACTTCTGAGGCTAAAGCTTTACCTCTTTTTGCATAAAAGATATTATCCCTAAAATGCTTATCGTCGTTTTTAAGTTCGACATTACATATATAATTACCAGCATCGCATAGTAAAAAATTGCAGTAACTATTTATGCCAGAAACAATTTTACACACAATGTCAATGGGAATATTTTTATCTGCATAGAATACAAATCCTCCGAAATATTGTTTCGGGAATTTTATTTTCAATGAATCTTTGTCACGTCTATATGATACAGCAACGGTTTTCTTTATAACAAAGTGAATACCTGATATATCTATTTCTGCACATGGCAAATCTTCTATAAACCCATTTGTATTATAATCAAAATCCAATGCTTTATAAAAATGGTCCATTAAACACGATGAATATATTTCTATTCCCGTTATTGATGAACCTTTTACAACATTACGAACGAGATATTTTATATAAAAACAAATTTCGTATCCATCAAGATATCCATATGTTAAAAATGCAGAAAACCCTTGCGACAAATCGCCGTCTTTAGCAGGTCCATATTCCGTATCTCTATACTCATCAAACGAAAACCAATTATTATCAAGTTTTTCAACGATCGTTTTATTGATATTTTTCCGTTCAACGAAACGAAGACTTAATATGCCGTTTTGAACATTGTAGTTCAGAAGATTATCATCAATTCGAATATCTCCTCGAGCCTTAAAGTCCTCGATAAATGTATCTACTGATAATAATGTGTCTCTATCTTTTTTCATAGTCTCATTCCATAGGTTTAATCATTGATTCGATGAAAGCGATTTCGGATTCGTCGAGGTTGTATTTTGCATAGAGTTGCTTGTCGATTTCAGCAACAGACTTTGACCAGTCTATGTCAGATTTATCCGTAAAGTCTTGAAGTGGAACATAAGTCCAAGTTTCTTTAGGATTGTTTTGTGTCACCTTTAAAACACCCAGCATTGTTCTGGCAAATTTTGTTTTTACATATTTCAATATTGCTTCAGCTTCGGATTTTATGGCTGTTTCACCAATAGAAATATATGTTTCAGTATAGCCGATCAACGGCGAGCCGATCAACGGCGTAGATAAAACTTCTCCGATTGCACCAGACCCGTTTGCTTTTGGAACCAGTACTTTATACATATTTAAGTTCGTTGTTGGAGAAATGTAATCTTTTCTAAACCACCTATATACACGTTCGCCTTTTATGTTGCCGAGAATCTGCACGTATTCATGCCCGTCAATAGGTTTGCTTTCTGTAAACAAAGTCGGCATTCTTTCGAAAGCACTTGGAGCGATACGTCTATCGGCTGTTTTTTTCATTATTTCTGGATTTTCTTTATAGGGCAAATCGGAATATTTGTAAATGCCTCTGTTGGTAATAATTTCACTCAAACTACCATTATTGGACGCAGAATTAACTTTATCTAAAATTGATGTCAACTCGCTGATAGCTGTGAAAATATGTATCGGCTTAAACTTTTCTTTTTTATTATAAATTGATATTGCAACTCCGCCTTTAATATCTACTGTTGGGAACACAGAAGAACTATCCGCAAAATATTTCGCAACTGAAAAGTGTTCGTCATTTAATATTTTTTCATTCCAATCCTGTGGCGTATTGCCTGCATTAAACAAAAAGCGTGCCGGATGTATAAGAGTACTTATATCAGAGATGTTACTTGCGGCATCAATGAAAAGATGATAAATTGATCCTTTTGCATTGCTTTCGCCTTTTCCTTCTACTTGATATGGCGGATTGCCTACTACTGCATTAAATTTCATAACGGACTCCTTTTTGCCCCAAGTGTTGCCACGGAGGACTTTATCACGGAATTGTTGCGGTTTTTCTTTAAGTTGGTTAATAAGGTCATCGAATGCGTGCGCATTGATTTTGCCTTTGCGATAGCCCAAAAGGGTACGCTTGGTGATTGCTTTTGCCATAGGTGTTTTGCAAATGACAAAAACGTTTTCTTCAACGGTCTTTATCCATAATTCGTATTGTTTTTCTATTGTACGTTGTTCAACGGGAATACTATCTAAACGCTTGCGGAATATGCTGTACGTTACATAGAGCGGATATAATCCCGTTTTTGAGTTGATTTCAAGGATTTTGGCATCTACGTTTGCAAAGGTATCTGCGGTAACGTCGCCGTGATCCACAAAACGAGGTTCCTCGATGGTTTCGGTGAAATCCTCGTTGTAGAAACACCAACCACCAAGGCAATCGCTCATGTGCATGTTGACTACTCGCCACGGAGTAAGAACAGTTTCTTTATCCGGGTTTTTGAAAGTTGTAAACTGTTCCGCAATCTTTTGAACACGCTCCATTGGTGACAGTTCATCTGCAGCAAGGGCAATGTTTCTTACAGCTCTGCCTGCGGCAATAAATACGTCTTGCTCATAATACTTAGAAAACTTCTTGAAGATTTCCATGGTGACACCGTTAGGCATAAATTCATTCCAAGATGCCGGATCGTCTTTAAACAAATCCGTGAAATTTTCTGCAGTAATATCCTGATCAATCGGTATTTCTGCCCCGTAGATAAGTAGAGGTATACGAATGGAAATGCCACGAAGAATTGACATTGCCTTTTGAGCATTGTCTCTTTTCTTTTTCTTATCCTCAAGCAGAGCAAGCTCCTCGGGTGTGCGCTCTTTTTTAGGCTTCTTTTCAATACGTTCTATTTCCGCATATTCTTCATCGGTGAAGCCTTGATTATTCACATCAACGTTGTTAACTTTCTCGGCTTGTTTACTTGCACCTACAATCTTTTTGAGTTCCTCAAAATCGTTAAGTTCGATATCGTCAAGTTTAAGAAGATTGTCGTTATACAAATGTTTATCGTCGAAACCGTTCTTGACAACTCTATCTGTATATGCTTTTTTGAGTTGCTGCAAAAGTTTATCTACGTTGAACTTTTGCATAGAAGAACCGTCGAGCGAAATTACAGGGCAGAAATTGAGGAATTCGCCCATAACAACCTTGTCGTTGCTTACGTTTCCTGCACGACTGGAAAGATGTCCTGCTTCGGCAACCATTTTAAGAGTTCTATCTGGTGCGAAATCGAAGACGGAGCAATACTCTTTAATGCGTCCGTTTATATTGGCAGGTGTTTGAACACGGAATATCGTTTGCAAATAGTTGGATGCAGACGTTGAGAAGGAGCCAGCAAGCATAAATACGGCCGTCCACTCGGGAACGGTTACACCCGTCGTAAGTCTACCGCAAGAAAGCGTAATAGAATAATGGTCGTCCGGATTTGTGCCTATAGCTTCACGAACGGCTTTAAGTGCGTCACGGCTGTCTTGTTCTTCGTCGCCTTCACCTGCAACATTTACGATATTAAATGCTCCCGAACCAAATACAGGGTGGGATTGTAAAAGTTTGC
>CAYPDZ010000099.1:0-4915 GCA_964409575.1 uncultured Muribaculaceae bacterium
AAAGAACAGAGAGTGATTTTTATAAATAAAATTCTCGCACGTTATGGCATGAACCTTGCAGGTAAAACTTTTGCGGTATGGGGATTGACGTTTAAACCCAAAACTAATGATATGAGAATGTCACCGGCTATAACTATAATTAACTGTTTATTGGAATTTGGTGCAAAAGTCAAGGCGTATGACCCGAAAGGTTTTGAACAGGCAGAACAAATCTGGGGCGATAAGATTGTTTATGCAAAAAATTCTTACGATGCATTAGATGGTGCAGATTGCCTCTTATTGCTCACAGAATGGAACGAATTCAGGCGTCCTGATTTTGACAGGGTAAAAGATTTGTTAAAATCTCCGGTAATCTTTGACGGTAGAAATCAATATGATGGTGAACGTTTGAAACAACGCGGCTTTGAATACCACTGTGTAGGCAAAAGATCTTAGGGGGCATGGAATTCAAGTTTCCTTGTATCCGAGTTATATTGCCAGTTATCGGTTAGTTTGTATGCGGTAAAGGTTGCTCCTTTACCGTGTTCTTCAAGCCAGCCCATGTTATCGGTAGAGTCGCTCATTTCTTGACCATTGCCGTTGGTTATTGCAATGTGCCCGTCTTTACCGGGTTTTGAGTATACTATGATAACACCGGCAGGTAAATTCTTTAATTCATTCGCAGAAACATTTAGTTTTTGAAATTTGTCGGGATGAGCATCAAAATATTCTTTTGCTTTATAAGCAGAACCTTTTGGCATTTCACCATAGTCAGAAATTACACCGGCTGATAATAAAGCATATTTTACTCCGGTATAGCAAGTGTCTGAAACATCCATGGTTTCTGCAACTTTTCGAGAATATTTGGCAAGGCATATATCTATATCGCGTGCACCATTGTAATTTATTCCTTTATTATCTTCAACTTTGTAAGTAGAAGATATATGTCTAAAATAATAATTGGCAGCATTGTATATGGGATTGTAGATTACAGAGTCAGGTATACTATGTATATCTCCGATAGGCACTCGTTCGGGATGTCGATTTCTCTCTATCGGTTTCCTTTGTATTCTAACAGCACAACTTTCTACAGGACAGGTATATGTTGTTCTTTGTCTTGTTGGTGGGATTTTGTATGGATTTTTCTCTGATGAAATTCCTGTAACCATATAATCTCTCTAAATAAACTTTATGTATATAAAAAGTATATATGGCGTGAATAATTGCTGTTTTTTTATAAATTGTTGAGTTTTGTTAAGTTGTTAAATCCTTATAGGCTTCATAAGCTCTCAAAACCTTGGAATTATTTTGAATTTGATAAATTCTCACAAGTGCCCACTGTGCATGAGAATTTAGCTCTTCACTATTTATATAACCTGCATCAGCAGAGGCTCTGAGGCTTTTGTCAATTGTTTTGTAAAGCTTGCGGAGTGTTGAGTTGTCCATTCTGTGAATTGGACGCGAAAAGTAGTCAGCAAGTCCGCCTGAGTTATCTTCAAGAGTTTTGTAAAGTTTTCTAAGTGTCGTTTTTACGTCGGAAAGTTCGTACTCTAAAAAAGAAACTACCTGAGTTTTTGAACCGTGCCTGTAAACGTAAGCTTTGGTTTTCTCAATATTTTCCGGATTTTGATTTTCAAAATTATTTTCAATGATAGAATTTACATATTTGCTAATTTCCTTTTTAGAAATTCCTACAGATTGAGCAAACATTATATCGTCACCTTGTTTTGTGAAAGAGTTTTTTAGCGGACGGAAACGAATAAGCGGTCTATGTGCCATAATTTCTTTTAATTCCTCTTTAGAAATTTCTGTTTTTGCAATATTTTTTATTGCAGTTGCATTTTTCTTTATGAATTGAGCTTTTTGATTATCTGTAAGTTTTTCTGACGACAGAATTTTATAAACTTCCAAAGCATCAAGTGAACTTATCGGTTGAATTTTATCCATATTTATACTCCCTGTAGATTTAAGAATGCTTTAATTTTTTCAATATCAATATTATGTCCGCCCCTATCCAACAAAACCATTTTTCTTAGATTTTTAGTTTGTTTTGCCATTTTGATTGTAGATTTTGCGGGAACAACGGGGTCTTTTGTTGATTGTATTATGTAAGTCGGAGTTTTTATTTTTTTTAGTTTATTAATTATGTTGAAAATATTATCAAAAACGTTAACTGTAGCCGGAAATTTATTGATTATAAATTTTAAAACTTTGTTAAAATTTAAAATGGAGCTGTCTTTTATTAATTGCATTTCGTTTTTTAAAGAATTGAATGGTGATATTAAAATTAAAAAGTTGGTTTTTGGATTTTGAGTCGTAAAATCTACTGAAGGAAAACTTCCCATACTAAAACCCATTACGCTGATATTTTCATCTTTTATACCTTTGTCTTTAAGATATTGCAGTATTAGTTTTGAATTTTGCTTGATTGATTTTCTTGAAATTTTACCGTTGCTATTTCCAAATCCACCGTATTCTCCGGCTAAAACGCCGTAACCTTTTTGTATTATTGATTTATAAATATTCTCGTTTGATGTAACATTTTGTCCGACACCATGAAAAAATACTATGTATTTATCGGAATTATTTGGATTTATATCCAGAATTTCCGTACTCATTTGTTTGCTTTTTAGTTGTAAAAATTTTGCGCACGCCCTCAAATCTTCAGAAAGGTCATAACGTCTGCGTTTAGAAACTTGTCTAGTTTTATCGAGAGCTTTGTTAACGTAGGTATCCAAGCCACAAAATTGAGGTTTTGTATTCGTTTTGTAATTATATGGAGCGTTAATTTTGTAACCGGTTACTTGCATACATATCTCTAGTTTGAATTTAAATAGTAATTCTTTTTATTAAATATTTTTAGAATAATCCGTATATTCTTTTATAAAATCAATAATTTCTAAAGCAAGCTGTTTGCGAATATCCATCGGCGCATTTTTCAGATATTCCATTGCGTGAGAAACCTTGATATTTTTATCATACCATCTGCGCATAATGTAGTTGTATTGATCATCTAAAGACAGCTCTATGTTAAAATCAATGTCTTTTAGCTTGTCAATTATGAAGTCAGCACAACGAACTTGAATGTATTCTTCTGTCTGTTCAAGTTTTGCAATAGCTCTGCTAACTGTAGGATCAATATCATACCAACGTTTTTTCATAGTGCAATGATACTTTTTTTTTGCGATATTGTCAATATTCTCTTGAAAATGTAATTAATATATGTTATGATAGAAGTGTTAAAAAAACGGAGGATATTTTATGAAAAAATGGCAAAACGTGCATCTGGCGTGGGTTACAGCTTCGGGGGGGGGCTCTAAGCTCTGATACCAAGGCTTTCCGCCTGATTAAAGATTTGGAGTTAATAGGGAATGAAAGAATTTCCCCTCGCCCCTTGCGGGAGAGGGAGCAGTCCTGCACGAGTTTACGAGTGCTAGGAATGCGGGTGAGGGGTAAAATGTTTGCACGGCAAACCGAAACGAACTTACCGTCTTATCGTCCTAACGTCTTAACGACTTCCAACGACTCTGCGATTGCGGATCGCGCTTCGCTTGTCCGCAATGACGAAAAGAACTTATTCTCTTATTCACCTATTCACTTATTCACTTCTAAAAAAGCCGCCTTTACCTTGGCGGAGGTCTTAGTCACCCTCGGCATCATCGGTGTAATTTCTGCAATGACTTTGCCGACATTGGTAAAAAACCATCAGCGGACAGTTTATGTAACACAGTTGCAAAAAGTTTATAATGAACTTTCACAGGCTGCCGAAAAAATGAGGAATGACAATAACGCTGTATCTTTAACAGAAACTCGTTTTAATCAAAATAATGCGAATGCTGCAAGTGATTTTCTAAATACATATTTTAAAGTTGTACGAGAATGTACTACTTCTTCAGGAACTCCTTGTTTAGCAAGTGAGTATACTTCGATGGATGGTACGGCTTTTAATCACTGGGCTTTTGGTGTAAGTGCTACCAATCCTTGTGTGTCAATAGCCAGTGGTGCTGCTATATGTATTGGAGGTGGTGTCAATCTTGAAGATTCGTACGAGAATGGAGAATACACTAACCATGGCTATACACGTATATATGTAGATGTAAATGGCTCTCAGGGTCCTAACATCGTTGGCAGAGATTTGTTCTATATGGAACTATATAGTGACGGCAAGATCGCAGAGGGCTATATGGCTAATCATGAAGATGACTGTGGAGGTGGTAATCAAGATTACGGAGGTGGCTGTTTGGACAAGATAATGAATGCCGGTTGGAAAATGGATTATTAATTTATAATACTTGCCTAGTTTCACTAGCTCCGCAAAAAAGACTCCAATAACGGAGTCTTTTAAATACACTGGGCAGGGGTAAGGACTCCGTTGACGTACAGCAAAATGTGACTAAATGTCACATTTTGCGTAATAATTTAAATTAACCGTTTAAAATTTTACAAAAGTCAATGGAGGGGAGAACCATACGGTGGTGAAGAACCATCCCTGCAAAAAAAGACTCCAATAACGGAGTCTTTTAAATACACTGGGCAGGGGTGGATTCGAACCACCGTAGTCTCGCGACGGCAGATTTACAGTCTGCTCCCTTTAGCCTCTCGGGCACCTACCCTTATTTAATTTTCAATTTGTTTTTAATTTGCCTTTGACGGGATTTGAACCCGTGGCCTCTCCCTTACCAAGGGAGTGCGCTACCCCTGCGCCACAAAGGCATAATGTCACAGGTATGAAATTTTCAAATATTGCATCACTTTTTATGACCAAGGGAGTGCTGCTACCCTCCCTCCATCTCGAACGATACTCAATCGTTCTCGCGGAGTCCTTGCCACAAAGGCATAATGTCACAGGTATTAAATTTTCAAACGTTGCATCACTTTTTCATGACCAAGGGAGTGCTGCTACCCTCCCTCCATCTCGAACGATACTCAATCGTTC
>CAYPDZ010000100.1:0-4792 GCA_964409575.1 uncultured Muribaculaceae bacterium
CTCGCTTGGGACGAGGGGGTCGCACGTTCAAATCGTGTCATCCCGACCATTTAAAAGAGTTTCGGAAATTTTCTGAAACTTTTTTTGTTGACTTGACCTTTCTTTTATAATAAACTCTATAGTGACGTCATTCTGAGATGATAAGTTTTAGGTTCTTCGCCCCGTTCAGAATGATATTTAGCAGAAGAATCACATTAAATGAGGATTAGGGAAATTGGATTTTACGACTTTGACTATTGAATTATTAAAAGGGTTGGCAACTTTAGTAGGTAATTACGGACTTGCCATTATATTATTAACTGTTGTTATTAGGCTTGCAATGTGGCCATTGAACGTATCTCAACAACGCTCTATGAAGATGATGCAGACTTTGCAACCAAAAATCAAAGCTATACAAGATAGATACAAAAGCAATCCGCAAATGATGCAACAAAAACTTATGGAATTTTATAAAGAACATAAGTTCAATCCGATGGGCGGATGCTTGCCATTGTTAATCCAATTACCGATATTTATCCTTTTGTATTCGGCTTTAATGAGTCCTCAATTTATTCAAATCGCCGGCGACACGTCATTTGGTTTTTTGAGCAGACTTGATACAACATTGCGTGCAACGGCAGGTCGCTCTTACGACGGAACATTTGGTGTTTCTCAAGGCGATACGTTTACTCTTGGCAAAACCGCAACCGTATATTTGCCCAATGAAACATTAGAAAACGTAAAAGTTAAAAATCCGGCTAAAGCCGTTGAAATTCAGGGTGAATTTAAACCAGGTGAAAGTGTTGATTTAAAAATAGATTTAGACCATTTAGATCTTAAATTTGCTCAGCTCAACGAAATAGAAAAAGCTGAAATCGCCGTAACTGACATGACAAACAAAGAGATTGAAAATGTAACTTTTGAAAAACAAGGCAATATTCTTATGGCATCAGTTCCGACAACTGCTGCTTCAAGAGCTTTTCACTGGGATGTATTTGCACTCATTGCGTTGTTTGCAATAACAATGTTTGCATCACAAAAAATCATGATGGCAACGAACAAACCTAAAGACGGAGCCGTTGATCCGACTCAAGAGGCTATCCAAAAATCAATGGGAACATTTATGCCTATTATGATTATCGGTACTTTTGTGATAATTCCGATACCGGCAGGTGTTCTATTGTATTTGGTAACAAGCAACGTAATCCAAATTGTGCAAACAGTTCTTGTCAACAAACAAATTGATATGGAGCATGACAGAACTAAAAATCTTGCAACTGACAGCGAAATTGCCGATGCAAGAAAAATAAATCCAAAAAATTGATGTCATTCTGAGCCCGTGTATTTAAGAGATTCTTCAGCTAAGCCTCAGAATGATTGTAGACGAAGAATCTCATAAGGTATATGTATGTTACTTTCCGAATATGATTACAATTTACCTGAAGAATTAATCGCGCAGATGCCTGCAGACAAAAGAGATAATTCGAGAATGATGGTTATGAACAAATGTGACAGAACCATTTCTCATAAACATTTTTACGACATCGTTGATTTGATTGAGCCAAATTCACTTTTGGTCATGAACAATACAAAAGTTATTCCGGCACGTCTTATCGGTCATAAAGACACTGGTGCAAAAATTGAAGTATTTTTGTTAAAGCAATACAGTTCCCCTCGCCCCTTGAGGGAGAGGGATGAATTTGTTAGCGAACAAGGTGAGCTTACAAATTCGGGTGAGGGGTGTTTATGGCAAGTATTAATAAAACCATCCAAAAGAGTTAAACCTGACACAAAAATCAAAATCAGCGATGAATTAAGTGTTCGTGCCATAAAAAGATTGGAAGAAAACGGTGAATGGCTCGTAGAATTACTTTTTGACGGCGACAATGTTCTTGATATTTTGCACAGAAACGGTAACATTCCGCTTCCACCTTATATTGAAAGAAAAATTCAGAATGATGACTTAAAAAAGCTTGACTTTGAACGCTATCAGACAGTTTATGCAAAAGATGAGGGCTCTGTTGCAGCACCAACTGCCGGACTTCATTTTACAAAAGAAATTTTAGAAAAACTTCAAGCAAAAGGAGTCGAACTCTGTGAAGTCACGTTGAATGTGGGATTGGGGACTTTCCGTCCGGTTCAGTGTGAAAACATACTTGAGCACAAAATGCACTCGGAAACTTTTGAAATTTCCGCAAAAGCCGCAGAACAAATAACTCGGGCGAAAGAACAGGGCAGACCAATCGTAGCTGTCGGCACAACAACCGTTCGAACTCTTGAAACGGCATTTCAACAATTCGGAAAAATTTGCGAATGCCACAGTGCATCAGAGTTGTTTATTTACCCGCCTTATGAATTTAAAGTTATTGATAAATTAATCACGAACTTTCATTTGCCAAAATCAACACTTTTGATGCTCGTGAGTGCTCTTGCCGGCAAAGATTTTATTTTTGAAGCCTATAAAGAAGCAATTGAAAACAAATACCGATTTTTCTCTTACGGCGACTGCATGTTTATCTCTTGACATTTACTAAAAAATCATTAATTTAAATGATACGAAGGTGTCGATATTAGGATAATATATAGGTATGTTCTCGAGTTTTATTCAAAATTTGTTAAATACGGGCGGGCAAACTCAAGCTGAACAAAGATATGCTCAAATTAACAACAGGGTTAGCAGTCTTAACCCTCAACAAACGCAAAATCCGCTTGATATAATTTACCCTCAAAACAAAGTTTCTCAAACTACCCCGTTTGAAGAAGTTCTACAATCATCCGCAAAATCAAATTTCGGAACACTTCTTCTTGACCCACGAGTAAAACAGGTTAACGCAAGTATAGTAAAACAAGCACCGCAAACAAGCCTTCAAAACGCATTAACAGAAGCAACTGCCGTGCAGGCAAATGTTCAACCATCAAATAAATCACAAATTTTGAATGTTGTTTCACAAATTTCTAAAAAACACGGTGTTGATGAAAAACTAGTTCAAGCATTAATAAAACAAGAATCAGGGTTTAACCCAAAAGCAAAATCAAAATCCGGTGCAATAGGTTTAATGCAATTGATGCCGAGCACAGCCAAAAATTTGGGGGTAAAAGATCCTTATAATACTGTTCAAAATGTTGAAGGCGGAGTAAAATACTTGAAATCCATGCTCGATAAATACAACGGCAACGTAATTTTAGCTCTGGCGGCCTACAATGCAGGTCCAGGAGCTGTTGACAAATATTCCGGAGTTCCACCTTATAAAGAAACACAAAACTACGTAAAAAATGTTTTAGCAAATTATTTGTAATTTGCACTAATTTGTTGTTTTTGCTACAATAAGTGCAACAAAGAAAGGTTACAAATGAAATTTTCATCATCTTTTAAGGTTGGACTTTTAACACTTTTGGCATTAGTGCTTTTAATCGGCGTGGTTTTTAAAGTGAAAGGCAGAACTTTTTCATCTGCAGACAGAGTTACCGTAGAATTTAGAGATGTAAACGGTTTACGCCCCGGAGCCGGAGTTCAGATGATGGGACTTCGTGTCGGACAGGTTGAAGAAATTACTCCGGTTGTCGACGGAGAAAACAGTTTTGTTAAAGTGAAATTTGTTATAACAGAACCCGATATTGAAATTCCAAAAGCCTCGATGCTTTCTATTCAACAATCGGGACTTATCGGAGAGTTGTTTTTAGAAATTACACCACCCAAAACCAGAACTGTTTATATTCCAATGGTAACAAAAGATATTTTATATAAAGATGATGATGTTCAAATGAAATTGGACAAAAAACTTTATGATATCGGCAAAATAACCAATATTGAAGTTGTGTCAAGAGAAGTTATTCCGTTTGCCGTAAAAGAGAATATTAAAACTAATTTTGCATATAAAGTGGATTATGTCGTAAATCTTCCCGGGCTTGTGTTACCGGAATT
The DNA here is from genome assembly GCA_964409575.1 of uncultured Muribaculaceae bacterium. Classification (GTDB taxonomy): domain Bacteria; phylum Cyanobacteriota; class Vampirovibrionia; order Gastranaerophilales; family Gastranaerophilaceae; genus Stercorousia. The sequence goes on from CAYPDZ010000100.1 coordinate 3,902, forward strand.
TTTAAAAGGCAGTGCAGTTAAAAATAAACTTGTAATTTCAACTCTTGATAATGTTGTATTGCCTTATCCTGAGCAAAAATCACCGTATACAATTATTGAGCCTATGAGAATTGCTGATTTTATGGATTGGCAATACAGAGCGGCAGAATCTTTGACCGAAACAAACAAAAAAATCAACGATATGCTATCGGATCAGGTTATTGCCGAATTAAAAATGTCAGTACATAATATCAATGCACTTACCGGTCAAACAAGCGATACAATGATAAAACTAAACGACCTAATTGATACTTCAAAAGGCGATATCAGTCAATTGATGGTGATGATGGACAGAGCGACAACAGATTTTAATATGTTATCTTATAACATAAATTCAATAATCGGTGACCCGAAATTCACAACAACAATGTATTCAACAGCTGAGTCATTTGACAAACTTGCACAAAATATAAATAAAATCGTCGGCAATGAGGAAGAAGCACAAGCCATGGCAGAAGACTTCAGGGCAATCACGCATAACGTTAATGAAATCAGCGGTTATGTAAACTCACTTACAAAAAATGACCAGCTTAAAAATGATATTAACAGAGCAGTTGCGAGTATAAATACTGCAATGACGGATGTTTCAACGACATTGAATACAGTAAACAAACTCACGCCGGAAAAGAAAACCGAATTACAGACAATTCTTGAAGATACACGTGCAACAACCTGCAATTTGAGAAAATTCTCAGAAAAGTTAAACAAACGCTTCTTGTTGTGGCGATTGATGTTTTAAAAATTGTCCTTGCAAGAGAAGGTGCCCAACAAAGTCTGGAGGGCGGTTGAGGGGTTAAATGAACCTAAAAACAAAAATTACAAAACTACATTATGACAAAAACGCAAAAGGCA
>CAYPDZ010000101.1:0-2586 GCA_964409575.1 uncultured Muribaculaceae bacterium
CCACAAATTCCGGGAGCTGCATTGTATAACAAAAAATCAACAACCGGTAATAAAAAGTCACTTCTTGTTGCAGGTGCATTAATTGCAGTTCTTGCTGCAGGCTCGGCATTTATTTTCTTAAAACCTAAAAACGATACAACAGCAGACATTGAACCACTTCCAATTAAAAATGAAACACCGACACCTACTCAACAAGGTACACCAGAAGACGTACTGGCATCAAACACTCCGCAAATTCCGGTTAAAAAAGATACAGAAAAAACTACTCCAAAACAAGTTGTTAAAGAGTTAAAAAATAATCCACCCAAACCTATAAAATCAGAATCATTCCTTGAAGTAAACAAACTGGTTTGGGATGTACCCGATGCACTTTCATACAGCAGTAAAATGCAAAATTATTTGAGAACCGCAGGACGAAGCATAAAATTATCTCTTTCAACAGATTTATTGCTCGCTACGGAATATGCATATTCAAATCAGGTCAAGGTCGGTCTGAAACTTTCTCAAAATGGCTCTGTTCAAGACGCACGAATACTTTCGAGCTCCGGCTCAACCCAAATTGATAACATTGTGTTACAATCTGTTAAAGATACGTTAAACGTCGTAAAACCGCCCAGTGACGAGGTTAAGACCCCTGATTTTAATTTGAACCTTATCATATATTTTTAATTATGGTATAATGTTGACAAACAGGAAAAATTTAAAGTGGAATTAGCTCAAGATAAAATAGATTTAATAGAAAAAATTATCAAAAGCGATAGGAAATTCGCTAATAACGAAGATTTGTATGAGGACTTTCTAAACGAAACATGCAAACGCTCTTTGTTAATCGTTAAAACTGTGACTTCTGATGCGACATTAGAAGCCTATTTGAGAAAAATTGCGACAACTTCAATTCTCAATGTCTTGAAAAATGAAGGCAGATTAAGAAGAACAAAAAGCAGTTACATGTCAGTACATGAAGTCCCACTTGAAACCACGGCAAATTTAGTTGATTATTCAAATGTCACAATAACTTATGAGCCGGTCGATATTCAAGATACACCGGAAGATTTAGCCGTGAAAAAAGATATCTTACAAAAAATTGTTGACACAGTATACGAAATCGACCAAAGTGCTCCCGAAAAAGATTATTTGAGACTTTATAACCTTCGTTACGAAAACGGCTTGACACAAAATGAAATCGCAAGAGAACTTAATCTGTCACAATCAGAAGTTTCAAAACGTTTATTTAAGCTAATGAATAAAGTAAAACAAGCTTTCGGTAATTAAAATGATTTGTCCTATATGCAAAAAAGAAATTCCCGATAATACGTTGAAATGCCCTTATTGCAAAGCTCGTACGGGTTTGATTTGCAAAAATTGCAATACGGTAAATTCTATTTTTGATTACAAATGCAAAAATTGTGGTACTGAAATTTTAAAAATTTGCCCTAATTGTAAAAGCGTAAACTTTCCAAACGCCGAAAAATGCCGAAAATGCGGATATGTTTTCACTCCACCTCAAGCATCGCAACCACTAGAATATCCGGCAAACTTTGTAACACAACAGAGTGCTAAAAATATTCTGCTCAGAGGAATAAAATCAAACGATAAAAAAATATTTTCACTAAGTGGTGAAAAAGGTTGCGGAAAAAGTCTTGTACTAAAATCCGTTATGCAAGAAATGAATAAATATTCTTGGATTTACGGCAAATGTACTCCAATTACTCAAATCACATCAGGTGGAGTTATTCAAGATATTTTACTCAATTTATTTAACCTGCCAAATTTTTGCCTGAATAATCTTCAATTCAAAAAAGATGCATCAAAATTTTTCAAAAACGAATTTCCGGAACTTGATAATAATGAAATATTCGACCTTATCAACTTCCTTTATCCGACTGTTGAAGGGACTTTTGAAAATATTGTCACCGGCAAAAATAATACGTTTAACTTTTTAAACAAAGTTTTTGACAAAATAATTTCTCATGAAAAATTCATCATTGTTATAGACAATTTTGATTTTATTGACGGATTTTCTTACGAATTCATCAGCAAATACATAAAAAAAGATAACGTATGGAGAAATTTAAAATTTTTATTACTTTATAATGAAGCAAAACCGGCAAAAGGATATTTTTACTTTCCGTCAAACAAGGATGAAAATATTTATTTAGACATTAGCATTGCACCGCTTGAACCTCAACAGGTTAAAATAATTCTTGACCAAAAAACAAAAAAAATAAAGAATTTTCCGCGATTTTCAAAAGAAGAACTTAACGATATATACAAGGTAAGCAAAGGAAATCCATCATACATAAATCAAGCGCTATGCTTGAAACATGATTGTGTAATGTGCGAACAAGAATTTGAAATCAGCACAACATTTAAAGGTTTGTTAGAGCACCGACTTGCGCTTTTGTCACATTTAAATCCGAAAGCTTATGAAATTTTACTCGGCTCCGCCATAATCGGCGACAAAATTAACGTTAATCTTGTAAAAGAAATTTTTGAGGTAAGCGATACAGAATTTAGAAAAATCCTAGTCTATCTCAAACGAATGGATTATATCAATACCGTTAACGAAATTTATTGTGAATTTAA
>CAYPDZ010000101.1:2686-4614 GCA_964409575.1 uncultured Muribaculaceae bacterium
GAAAGACTCGGAAAACTTCTCGCAAATTCAAACCCGCAAGAGGCAATGGAATATCTTCCCGATGCTATTTCAAACGCTCAAGCAATCGGTGACAGCCCAAAAGAAATTGAACTTTTAGCCTACCTTGCATCATGTTGTCGCAAAACAGGAAATTATTTCGGCGAAGTCGAATGTGTTAATGCTGTTCTGGCAAAAGTAAAACCTGAAAGCGATATTGATATTGCACTCCTAAAAGCCTCAAAACTCGGTGCACTTTTAAACATCGGAAACAGCGGTCAAATTATCAACATGATAGACAATGAAATAATGCCGATTTTCGACAGATATTTTAGCAAGAAACATAATTCGCAAGATGAAAAGTTCGGATTTATGTACGAAACTTGGCTCAGAACATATCTGTTACTTGCAAACGCTCTGGTAATGCAAGGTAACGACAGATCATTTGAAATTTTGGCAATACTGTTTGATATTATCGAAAAAAATCAAATAAAAGATGAATTATTCATCTGCAAATGCAAACTAACTCTAGCTTTTGCCAACACAATGAAAGGCAATTTCCAATCCTCAGAACAAATGCTTGAGGAAGTTTTGAAACTTTATCGCGAAAACATAATGGATAATGAAACAATATTGCGTTGGAATTTTATCAACATTATAAATAACTTCTTTAGAAAACGTTATCACAGAATGCAAGAAGACCTTTTTCAAATCGTAACTTTTGCAAACAACAACGGAGATAATTTTACAAAAAATATTTTAAAAACTTTGTTAGGTAAAATTTTCCAAGACAACGGTAATTCAAAACAGGCTCTTGAGATTTATAACGATCAAGTTGCATATTTTGCAAAAGAAAAAATGGCAATGGGCGCACTTTTGGCATGGTATTTAATTGCAGATGCAACATTAGAAACCGAAGGACCGCAAAATGCCATGGAAATTGCTCAACAAGCACTTGAAGTAGCACAAAATCCAAAAATTAATAATTACTTTTTCACCATTTTGTTAAAAACAGTCATCGCAAAATGCGCAATAACAAATTCTGATTTTGAAACCGCAAAAATTCACATAGAAGGCGCAATACTTATTGCTCGCAAATTCAACTTGAAAGATATGCTTTCAAGATTGTATTTGCTTTACGGAAAATATTTTCAAGAACTCGGTTTGATGAAATCAAATAAACAGGTTGAATACCTGCAAGCATCCGACAAATTGTACAAACAATCAAAAGAACTTATAGAGCAAACTAAAAACAAGCCGGTTTATCAAGACCTCAAAAAAGCTCAAAGTGTCTTGAGTTCTTTCTGCAAATTGCACGGGATTGAAATTTAACAATCACGTCAAATTCCAATCCATACAATATATCTTTACCACGGATAGTCGTCTTTAATCTGCCAACCGTCCGATATAATTAAAGAAGCACAATCCCTTCCATCATAGTACAGCCAAGAACCATTTTTAGTGCAACTCTTTAACAACACTGCTCTTGTTTGGCCAAGATTATAAGGTACCAACTCGTTTGTTTCCATATCCAATATAAAAACAAATCCATCCCTTCCAAGACGATTAGGACCTTTTACTCCATTTATATCAACAGTCAAAACCAAGGTATCCCAATCATAAATCAAACTATAAGTCATTCCATTTTTAAGAGAATAAATTTTTCCAGATGTCCATCCACCCCAATAAAGGAACTCAAACTTTCTATCGCCATATTTATCTTTGTCACTATACGTGGTGTACATTGGGTATTTTTGAACAATACCTGTTGTTTCTATATACGGGAATATGTACCTAGGTGCCATATCTGTATAAGAACGTTTCCAACTACGTATATCTCCATTTTCTTGAACAGAACGTTCTACAGCTTGCGAAAAAAGGGAATATGCTACTTTTAAGCGATTTACGGTAACTTGCTTTTGGTGGTTTTG
>CAYPDZ010000102.1:0-4520 GCA_964409575.1 uncultured Muribaculaceae bacterium
TAGCGCTGTTTTAACACTATTCAAATATTTTACAAGTTCTAAAAATTGCGCTAGTCACAATTTCGGTGATTGAGCTTTGGAAAATGCCAGCAACAAAAACGAAGTCCGCTCCTATACTTTGGAACGACTTTGTAAATAGCGCTGTTGTTTAATATTTAAAAAATAAAACTGATAATAATTCCTACTTTACAAATAAAATTTCTTATTGTATTATAAATAATGTAAATATTAAGAAAGGTGGTAGAAAATGACTAAATTTGTTTGTACAGTATGCGGCTGGTCAACAGAAGCTGATAAAGCTCCGGAAAGATGCCCTTTGTGCGGAGCAACTACGTTTAATGAAATAAAAGATGGTGTTAAAACATACGCTTGTGAGCACCACGTGGGCGATGGCAAAGTTGAAGATAAAGAAATTATGGAAGGCTTGAGAGCTAATTTCATGGGCGAATGTACAGAAGTAGGTATGTATCTTGCAATGGCAAGAGTTGCTGAAAGAGAAGGATATCCGGAAGTTGCAGAAGCTTACAAAAGATATGCTTTTGAAGAAGCTGAACACGCATCAAAATTTGCAGAATTGTTAGGTGAAGTTGTAACAGATTCAACAAAGAAAAACCTTGAACTCCGTGCAGAAGCTGAACACGGTGCATGTGCCGGCAAACTTGATATTGCAAAACGCGCTAAAGAATTGGGTTATGATGCAATTCATGACACTGTTCATGAAATGGCAAAAGATGAAGCTCGTCACGGCAAAGGTTTTGACGGACTATTAAAAAGATATTTTGCATAAATAAACTTCTTTTTAACCTCTCATAAGAGAGGTTTTTTTATTTTAAAATAAAAAACCGGTAAATATATTTACCGGTTTTTTTGAGTTTTAAATATTTATTAAATTCTGTTGTGCCAAACACCACCACGACGATCAACAAACGCATCATAACATGACCAAAATCTAAAAATACCGGTCAAGCCCAATATTGCGTGAGTAACATTTTTGTCAACAGGGTTGTCGAGGATGAGCTGTCCGAGCCCAGGCCAAACAATCAAAGACACTGCAGCAGCACCGACAGATTTACCCGATACTTGCCCCGGATGACCTTCTGTCCCACCTGCAAATGCCGGTGTAGATAAACCCATAACTGCAATCAATAATGCTAAAATTGTAATCTTTTTCATTTTCTTAACTCCTTTATATTTGTACCAATTCTTTAACTTCTTTGCGTTTAACTTTGTTTGTTGCCGTTCTTGGCAAAGGTGATTTTGAAACGATAACATTAACCGGACGTTTGTAAGCCGTCACATGAGTTGAAAGCTGTTTAACTTCTGCTCTTACAACTTTTTCAAGCTCATTATCATCATATTTATCAATAATCTCCTGCTTAGGAACTACAACAACTGCAACTTCTTCCGTACCGTCTTTTGAACCGAAAGTTCTTGAAAGTCCAAACACACAAAGTTCTGCAAACAACGGACTTTTTTCTAACACAGCCTCAACTTCTTCCGGAAATACTTTTTTACCGCCGGACAGAACAATCATATTTTTAATTCTGCCTGTAATATAAATATGTCCGCCGTTTTTGATTTCCGCAATATCACCGGTATGGAACCAACCGTCTTTATCAATAACTTCTTCCGTCAATTCAGGACGATTGTAATAACCCTTCATAACAGAAGGTCCTTTGAGCAACAGTTCACCCGTTTCATCGTCAATCCTTGCCTCAAAACTTTTGATTGGTTTTCCGACTGATGCGACATCAGAATGTCTGTCAATATTAATTGAAGCAACCGGACTTGTTTCAGTCAAGCCGTATCCTTGAAAAACTCTTATACCAATTCTTTGGAAGAATTCACCTACAGCTACATCAAGCGGTGCACCACCTGACAAACAACCCATAAATCTTCCGCCAAATTTGTCATGAACTTTTCTGAACATAAATTTTTTAAGTCTATAAGACGGAATAAATTTTGCAATTTTGAACTTCAAATTAAATTTCATTTGCTCAAATTTTGAGTCATTATTTAGCTCAGCTTCAATAGTGGATTTTAATAATTTAAGAAATGCCGGAACAACAATCATAAATTGAATTCGTTTTTCTTTCATAATGCTCAAAATATCTTTCGGTTTCAAACTTGAAGTATAAAAGAGCGAACAACCAAAGTTCAAAAAAGTAGAAAAACCTACTGTCATTTCAAACAAATGGTTCATCGGCAAAATTGAAAGTAAATTTATATTCTTAAACGGAAGAATTTGGTCAAGCGCACATTTCAAATCTTCAAGCTGAGTAAGCATGTTGTTGAAAGTTGTTTCAACCCCTTTTGGCATGCCAGTAGTACCCGATGTATAAATAATAAGTGCCGTTGATTTAGAACTTCTGGCTCTCCATTTTGCATCACAATCGTATGGAAGCTGATAAATACTTATTTCATCAATATTGTAATAAGGTTCATCCATTACAAGAATTGTATGCACCGAAGAAATTTCTTCTTTCAAATATTTTGCCATGTCAATATGTTTTGCTGAAACAAGAATTACAGACGGTAAACAATCCGAAAGTATTGATTTAAGCTCATATTTCGTTAATTTTACATCAAGTGGCACTGTAATTGTACCTGCAAGAATTGATGCAAAAACGCAAGCTCCGAACTCCGGTTTTGATTCAGATAAAATTGCAATGCGTTCACCTTTTTCAACTTTAACAACATTAATTAAATAAGAAGCAAGTTTTCTGGACAAGAGCCCAACACCTGAATATGTTAATTCTTTCCATCCATATTGAGTTTTCATACCCAACGCAACTCTATCCGAATAATTTTCGGTTCTATGTTTCAATAATGATAATATACTTTGTTTTTTTGATTTCATACTCTGTCCTCTTAATCACGTATTCTAACATTATATTATGATATTTATTCTAAAGTCAAGGACATGATGTATTTTTGTATTATAATTATAAATACTGAAAGGAAAATTATGACCAAAAAAGTATATATAGAAACGATGGGATGCCAGATGAATAAATCCGACACGGAAAGAATGCTCGGAATATTGTCCCATTTTGATTACGAAGAAATAAAAACTCAAGAAGGTGCTGATTTATTAATAGTTAACACATGTTCCATCAGGCAACTGTCAGAAGATAAGGCTTTCAGTCAACTTGGAGTTTGGGGCAAATGGAAAAAAGATAAAAACATAAAAATCGGCATAACAGGATGTGTTGCACAGCAAAAAGCTCGAAAAATCTTTTCTCGTGCACCTTACGTGGATTTTGTTTTGGGAACACATAAAATTTACTCACTTCCAAATGTAATACAAAGAATTGAAGCAGGTGAAAGAGTTTGCGAATGTGAAGAAACAAACCTTCCGTCTTCTAATGATGAAAATTTTCCGATTAACCGTGTAAAATCTACAAACGCATGGATAAATATTACAGAAGGATGTAACAATTTTTGCACATACTGTATAGTACCTTACACACGTGGCAGAGAGCGTTCACGCTTGCCCGAAGTAATTATAAAAGAGGTAAAAGATGCTTTGGCAGACGGATTTAAGGAAATCACACTGCTGGGACAAAATGTTGACAGTTACGGCAAAGACTGGCAAAGCCAACCTCCACACTCTGACAGCATTGTAAAAACTTCATCAGCATTGGTAAAAGCTCATAACAACAACTATCGTCTTGCCCAATTATTACGCGACATAAACGCAATTGAGGGGAATTTCAGAATTCGTTTTGTAACCTCTTATCCGACAGATATTACTGACGAATTAATCGAAACAGCAAGAGATTTAGATAAGGTATGCGAATATTTTCATATCCCGATGCAATCAGGAAGTTCCAGAGTACTAAAGGCTATGAACAGACGTTATGACAGAGAAACTTATGCCAAAATAGTCGAAAAAGTGCGCAAAATGGTACCTGATGTAACAATCACAAGTGATTTTATCGCAGGTTTTCCGGGAGAAACAGAAGAAGAATTTCAAGAAACATTGACCGCAATCGATGAATTTGAACTGGATTACTCAAATGTTGCAGCATACTCACCACGTGAAAAAACAGTTGCGGCAAAATGGGTTGATAAATTCATTCCCGAAGATGTCAAAAACGAAAGATTTCAACGTTTAAACAAAAAAGTTCAGGAAAACTGTCTAAAATCAAATCTAAAATATGTCGGACGCGAAATGGAAGTTCTTGTTGAAAATTTTTATGAACATAAAGGTAAAATGATTAATACCGGCAAAACAAGGAATTTTAAAACAGTCCACATTCCTTGTAATGAAGATTTAACGGGACAATTTGTGAATATAAAAATCACAGGAGCAAAAACATGGTACCTGAAAGGTATGCTGACAAATGACCAAATGCAGAATAAAGTTATGCTGCTTGGGTTGAAAAGTTGAAAAATACATGTTATAATGTGGAGGAATAGTAAAAAACACGGAGGTATTTAATATGTTTAAATTTAAAGCGGTTCAGTGCCCCCCCCCCGAAAGGCTGATGTAGTAAGGGTTTGTGGGGTTTTAG
>CAYPDZ010000103.1:0-4494 GCA_964409575.1 uncultured Muribaculaceae bacterium
CTAGCAAGGCTTAGAGCCCCCCCCCCGAAGCTAAAGGCGCACTGTGACTGTTTTTAAGGTTTTTTAAATTTTTCATTTTTAGCTCCTATTTTTAATAACTACATTGTCATTTTAACATATTTTTCATGCTTTGACAACTGCCGTAGCTTGTAAAATTTACAAATGCTATCTGCAAAAGTCGTTAAGACGTTAAGACGGGAAGTTCGTTTCGGTGCTTACGCACAATATAGAATTTCGTTTGCGCAAACAAACCGTAATGAACTTATTCACTTATTCACGTATTTACAATAATAAAAAAATTCTATCCCCCACTCGCGGGCAAAAAAAAGCTATGTACATAAGAAGTGCATAGCTGTTGATTAGGGATATGTGTATCTTAGTTCTCTAAGGAGTATGGTTATATATTAGCAAAGCATGTATAAAATGAAATCATAAAAATGTATGATGTTTTTTATTTTGTTAAATTTTGAATATAAAAAAGCCCCGCAGAAAGCGAGGCTTTTTATTCCTGTACAAATTCCGAAATTACTTAACAGATAATGCTTTAGGACCTGCATTAACAATTTCTGCAGGCATATTCGGATATTTTGCAGCAAAGTTGTCTGCAAACATTTGAGCCAATTTGTTAGCTTGTTCATCATAAGCATTTTTATCAGCCCACATTCCGCGTGCATCAAGCATTTCTGACGGTACATCAGGACAAGATGTAGGATAATCTACATTGAATACGTCATGGTGTTTGAATTCAATTGAATCAAATGAACCGTTCAATGCAGCAGAAACCATAGCTCTTGTATAAGCAAGTTTCATACGTTTAGCACCCATAGATGCTGAACCGCCTGCCCATCCTGTGTTTACTAAGTAAACTTTTGTACCGTATTTTTCAAGTTTTTCACCTAACATTTCAGCATAAACTGAAGCATCCATTGGCATGAACGGTTCGCCGAATAATGTTGAGAATGTAGGTTGAGGTTCTGTAACACCACGTTCAGTACCTGCAAGTTTTGAAGTGAAACCTGTTACAAAATGGTACATAGCAGCGTTTTTGTCCAATCTTGAAATCGGAGGCAATACGCCGAACGCATCAGCAGTCAAGAATACAACAACTTTCGGAATTCCGCCTTTTGAAGGGATTTGAGCGTTGTTGATATAATTGATAGGATAGCCAACACGTGTGTTTTCTGTTAACGAACCGTCATTGAAATCAAATTCTCTTGTTTCAGGATCCATAACAACGTTTTCAACCAATGAACCAAATTTGATAGCATTGAAGATATCAGGTTCATTTTCAGCAGAAAGGTTGATACATTTTGCATAGCATCCGCCTTCAAAGTTGAATACACCGTCAGGTGACCAACCGTGTTCGTCATCACCGATAAGTTTACGAGCAGGGTCTGCTGATAAAGTTGTTTTACCTGTTCCTGACAAACCAAAGAATACTGCTGTTTCACCTGTTGCAGGATCCATATTAGCTGAACAGTGCATTGGAAGTACGTTTTTCTTAGTCATAACGTAGTTCATAGTAGCAAATACAGATTTTTTGATTTCGCCTGCGTATTGTGAACCGCAAATAATAATTTCGTGAGCTTCGTAGTCAATAGCGATACAAGCTTCAGAATTTACGCCGTCAACTTCAGGATCACATTTGAACCCTGGAGCACAAAGAATTGTGTAATCAGGTTGACCGTAGCTTGCCAATTCTTCTGCTGTAGGTCTGATTAACAATTGGTGAATAAACAAGTTTTGGCTTGCTAATTCATTAATAACTCTGAATTTTTGAGTATAAGTTTTGTCAGCACCTGCAAAACCATCAAAAATAAATACTTCTCTGTTTTGCAAGTAAGCAGCGATTTTACCTTTAATAGAGTTAAATCTTTCTCTGCTGATAGGACGGTTTACTTTACCCCAAGCGATTTCGTTGTGGATACCGTCTGTATCAACGATAAATTTGTCTTTAGGAGAACGACCTGTGTATTTTCCTGTTGTTACAACAAGAGCACCTGTGTTGCTCAAAGATCCTTCACCTAAACGTAATGCAGCTTCTGTCAACTGAGCAGGTGTCAAGTTGCGATATACTGCTTTTGGGCCTATAATCCCGAATTTCTCAATACCAAATGTTTCCATTGTTACCTCCTTTTTGGTAATTTCTTATGTTTAATTTAAATTTGGTGTCATGAATACAATTATATTATAACCGCAACATAAAAATTTTGATATCTTTTTATTTTTTTTATATTAATATAATTATACATGGAGAAAAATATGAGAGAAGAATTGTTATCTATTATTGAAAAAAATAGCAGAATTGACTTGAAAGAACTTGCCGCAATGCTCGGCGTTAAAGAAATTGATGTTGCCAATGAGATTTTCACTCTGGAAAAAGACGGTGTCATCGGCGGATATCATACACTTATAAACTGGGAAAAAACAAGTATAGAAAAGGTTACCGCACTGATTGAAGTTAAAGTTACCCCTCAACGCGGTCAAGGTTTTGATAAAATCGCAGAAAGAATTTATAACTATCCGGAGGTTAAATCAGTTTACCTGATTTCCGGCGGCTATGACTTGCTTGTAACTATTGAAGAAAAATCTTTGAAAGAAATTTCAAATTTTGTAAGTGACAAACTTTCAACATTGGATAGAGTTTTGAGCACTGCAACTCATTTCATTTTGAAAAAATATAAAGATCACGGTACAATAATGAATAAAACCGGTATTGAAGAAGAAAGAGAAATTATAACCCCATGAAACTATCCAAAGTTGTTGAAGAAATAAAACCATCAGGAATAAGAAAATTTTTCGATATTGTTAGCGAGATGAAAGATGCAATTTCGCTCGGTGTTGGAGAACCTGATTTTGATACACCTTGGCATATCAGAGATGAGGGGGTTTATGCATTAGAAAAAGGTAAAACTTTTTACACATCTAACGCTGGTTTGAAAGATTTGCGTACGGAAATAAGCAACTACCTGATGCGCACTCAAAAAGTTGATTATGACCCAATGAGTGAAATTCTTGTAACAGTCGGTGGTTCGGAAGCTATTGATATCGGACTTCGTGCAATAATAAATGCGGGAGATGAGGTCATAATTCCACAGCCTTCTTATGTTTCTTACGAACCATGTGCAATACTTGCAGGTGCAAAACCGGTTATAATTAATCTTAAAGCAGAAAATGAGTTCAGACTTACTCCTGATGAACTTAAGAATGCTATCACGGACAAAACAAAAGTTTTAATTTTGCCCTATCCGAACAATCCGACAGGTGCGATTATGGAACAATCTGACCTTGAAGCAATCGCAAAAATTATTATTGAAAAAGATATTTTAGTAATGTCTGATGAAATTTATGCAGAATTAACTTATAAGGGCAAACATGTTTCAATAACTTCAATTGATGGCATGAAAGAACGTACAATTCTTATCAACGGATTTTCAAAAGCTTATGCCATGACCGGCTGGCGATTGGGTTATGCTTGCGCACCTGCTGAAATTATCAAACAAATGACAAAAATACATCAGTTTGCAATAATGTGTGCGCCTACAACAAGTCAGTACGGCGCAATTGAAGCCTTGAAAAACGGAGATGACGACATTGCCCAAATGCGTCAAGCATACAACCAACGCAGAAGATTTTTATTAAGTAGATTTAAAGAAATGGGACTTGAATGTTTTGAACCTTTTGGCGCATTTTACGTTTTTCCTTGTATAAAAGAATTTGGCATGACAAGTGAAGAATTTGCCACTCAATTTTTACGAGAAGAAAAGGTTGCTGTAGTGCCTGGAACAGCTTTTGGCGCAAGCGGTGAAGGCTTTTTGAGGATATCTTACGCATATTCAATGGAAAATCTCAAAATCGCAATTGGCAGACTAGAAAACTTTATAAAAAAACTGCGCCACAGATAAGATTATGATACAAGGATTGCTGAGTCGAATTATCATGAGATTCTTCGGCTGAAGCCTCAGAATGACAGCCGTTCGTCATATTGAACGGTGTTTGTCATATTGAGCGGAGCGAGATATCTATTTAAGGTTGCAAAATTGAAAAATACATGTTATAATGTGAAGGAATAGTAAAAACACGGAGGTATAAAAGATGTTTAAATTTAAAGCGGTTCAGTGCCCCCCCCCCGAAAGGTTGATGTAGCAAGGGTTTACAGGGTTTTAAGAGATTTAGAGTTAGTAGGGAAAATAGTAAGTTTATATCGTCATCCCGTGCTTGACACGGGATCGCAGGGTCTGTCCAAAGGCGACGACATTGCGATTGCGAATCGCGCTACGCTTGTCCGCAATGACGGAAAGGAACTATCCCCTCGCCCCTTGCGGGAGAGGGCTAGGGTGAGGGGTGAAAATGTCGCGATTGCGGAACAAGTCCGCAATGACGAGAAACGGCAAACTGAAAAGACCCTAGTGCCTTCTAAACGCGCAGCGTTCACATTAGCCGAGGTTCTCATAACCTTGGGCATCATCGGTGTTGTTGCGGCGATGACCATGC
>CAYPDZ010000104.1:0-4353 GCA_964409575.1 uncultured Muribaculaceae bacterium
CTTGTTATCATAGACTTCCAAAATCAATATTCGATACCTCCTTATTCCATATTTTCCCTCAATTCCGTTGCTTATATACAGTTTGCTTTTTTACTTTCCGAAGAAAAAAGGATTTTAACTTTGAAAAATCTCTTTCACTTGTTTGAACAGGGAGGGGCGAAGTGGACACCTTAATTTCAAGAAAATATTTCAAAAATCAAAAACGGACTCCCGAAAAATATCGGAAGTCCGTAAATATAAAAATATTCTGTTTTATCTTAGCGAGCAGACCGTTTATGGACATAATCGGTATTTTTACTCGTTAGGGATACCCTAAGACCTATTGTAAAGACAATTTGCAAAGCCTGAAAATATCAAAAGGTGCAAATAAGTTTCTCAAAAACCTTGAAAAAGGTGCAAGTAATAGAAATTATAATTTTTTTACACCCGAAAAGGTATATTACTCAACTATTAAACGATACTATACCCGATAGGGTTTCAAAATTCAAAAACAATATTGACATCACACCCGAAAGGGTGTAAAATATATGTGATATTAAGTTTAAGGAGCAAAATATGAATCCGATTGCTGAATTTGTTAAAGAAAACAGAAAAGCGGCAGGACTGACGCAAGAACAATTTGCATTGCGTTCGGGACTTGGACTTCGCTTTGTTCGTGAACTTGAGCAAGGCAAGGAGACCGTGCGTATGGATAAGGTCAATGTTGCACTTGCTATGTTCAATGCCCAAGCTGTTGCCGGAAAGAAGGAAAATAAATGAGCGTATTCAGAACAGCCTATGTTTATGTAAGAAACACTTTCGCCGGTATTCTTAAAGAAACGGACGAAGGGTATTCGTTTAAGTATGATACCGATTATTTGCAGAGCGAAAATGCATCTGCCGTTTCGCTTACTTTGCCGTTGCGATTAGAAGAATATAACTCAAAAACATTATTCTCGTTTTTTGACGGTCTGATTCCGGAAGGTTGGCTTTTCAAAATCGTAACGGATAATTGGAAAATTGATGCTCATGACCGTTTCGGCGTTCTTCTTGTCGCCTGCAAAGATGGAATCGGAAATGTTTCTGTAAGGGAGGAAAGAGAATGAACTGTTTATGTTGTGGAAAGCCTTTACGCTCAACCGACGAAAGCGGATGGCATAAGACTTGTATAAAAAAGTTTTTCGGCACTTCAAAACTCCCCGAAATTGAAATCGACGACAAAACATTGAATCTCTTGGCAACCGAAACAACCAATAAGGGCTTTACCGTTCCCGGTGTTCAAAAGAAACTGTCGTTGCACCTTGTAAGCGATAGCCATAAACCGAGATTAACACTTGTAAACTATCCTACGGGGTACATTCTCAAGCCACAGGTAGCAGAGTTTGAGGCACTTCCCGAATCCGAACAACTTATAATGACGATGGCAGATACCGTGGGGATTTCAACCGTTCCGCACGCACTTGTTAAAGGAAAAAACGGACTTGCATACATTACAAAGCGTGTTGACCGTGTTTTTTTAGGCGGAAAAACCGAAATGCTTGCTATGGAAGATTTTTGTCAACTTGATTTAAGATTGACCGAAGACAAATACCGTGGTTCGTACGAGCGTTGTGCAAAGATAATTAAGCAGTATTCGTCAAGAGTCGGTATAGATATGGCGGAATTTTATATAAGGCTTGTTTTTTGTTTTATTGTGGGCAATTCCGATATGCACTTAAAGAATTTTTCGCTTATCGAAACCGCAGAAGGTTCGGGAGAATATGTTCTTTCACCGGCATACGATTTGTTACCCGTAAATGCAAATATGCCTGCCGATAAAGAGCAGTTTGCTCTTGCTATGAACGGAAAGAAAATGAATATCCGCAAAGGCGATTTTCTGAAATTTGCCGACACCTGCGAAATATCTCGATCGACGGCAGAAAAACTTATAGAAAATCTTATCAAACTCACACCGAAATGGCTCGATATGTGCGATAAGTCCTTGATTCCGAACGAACTAAAAGAAAGAATAAAAAAGATAATTACAGAAAGAGCTGAAGTGTTGAAATAATAAAGTGTGATGAAAATATAACGGTTATTATCCCACACATATCGCTTATTCACACCTATGTTCATCGGGATGAATGGCGAGGAAATAAATTTAATAATAAAAAGTAGATGTTGACTATGAAAAGTATAATTAATTATGTTAAAAAGTCCAAATTGATTTCCAAAATACTAATGGTATTATTTTGCTTTTTCATTTTTGTTTCTACCATTGGTTATGTATGTGGAGCAGGCACAAAAGTAACTTTGAGTGATTTTTTAATAATGTTCCTGCTTTACAGTTTCTTTGCGATGCTATTTTTAATTCCTGCTGTAATCATTAATCAAATATGTAAAATTTATTTTGAAAACAATCGCAACATGGCTTCAGAAAAATCTTGGATTATTACACTTTTATTGAATTTACTTTTAGGGAATTTTGGTGCACACAGATTCTATGTCGGCAAAAAGATAACAGGAATACTATACTTATTTACATTTGGCGTTTTCGGTATTGGCTATGTATATGATTTAATGCTGCTGATATTAGTTTTATTCAAAGATAAATCCGGAACATATATTATTCCTAAATCTTTCAATATAGTAAAATTAAATCCAGAAACTGAAACAAAGAAATATTATTATGAAAATCCGAAATGTGTTGTTTCGAATAGATCAGAGAATGATTTGGACACTGCTAAGCAATCGTTACTCGAAAACAATGTGAATATTTCGAACAGTCTGATTATATCGTCTATTCAAACAAATAAAGAGTCGATAATTTCAAGTACTGTCAAACAGTCTGAAATCTTAACTGAAAAAAGCGAATACGATAACGAAGATTTGAAAATTGCAAGAAATAATCTTAAAAACTCGCTTGAAAAAGTATTAGAAAAAGTAACTTGCAATTTTACAAATGGATTAACTTCATCACTGCCACTTGTGGAAAAAGCAAAAGATGATGAATTACCTAAAACTCACAATGAAAAGTTATCGACTGATTCGTTAGATTTTATTGAGGACAAAAAAGTGGAATCCAATGATATATTGTTTACAGATGTCACAATTGAAGGATTTGAAGAGAATTCACAACCGATACCACAGATACCAATTAAACCTAAGCATGCTGATCGTAAAAATAACGAAATTACCGCATCAAAGCCAAAAGTTGAAATTAGTTTCAATTTTGAACGTTCATATCGTCAAAATGACTTTATAAATGAAATGAAGCGTTTCGAAAATAAAGTCGGGAAAAAATGTGCGTTTGTTCCGTTTATGGCCTACTATTCGTCTTACTCTGATATGAACAAACAACAAAATGATTATTATTTTTATTGGAGAAGTGAAGTAAGAAAAGGCGTATACCTAAAAACCGATTTGTCGTACATATTCCTTTATATTTATGAATTGCTAAGTGGATACGGCTATAAAGAAAGCGGTTCAGGCTATAAATTATTGCTTGATGTATGGGAAAATTACAGAACAGAGTTCCCTAAGTTGGATAGGTATTTGTTCAACTGGTCTGTTGATTATATTAAGTTACATAATCTTGATTTTACGGTACCGGATTGGACTGATTTGCTTTTACCGTATGATAACACAACTAAAAACATTATCATAGAAAAATATGCTGAAAAGTTACCATTAAAATTGCCTTTTGCTTTGATTGACTCTTTGTGCGATTACTCTTTAGTGAGAAGTAAGTTTTACAATGACGGTCATCAGCTTTTATTGAATGAAGCTATACCGAGGGTTGTTGCTTTAGCCGATGCTTCTCTATATAAAAATACCGGCAAAGGCATTTTTGCTACATACGGACCGCAAGAATCCGAAAAACAAACTCGTTATATTTTTCAAGGTGCAAATTGCAAATATGCGAATCAAATGGCAGAAATTTCGGTAAAAAACTATATTAACAGTTCCGAATTGCGTAGTTACATAAATGAGTTGGTGCGCTTTGCAGAAAATGTACTAAGAGAATTATATAATTGTCGTGGTAAATTAAGAGGGATTGAACTCGATAGCGAAACTGCTAATTTAATACAATCATTTTTGAAAAAAGAGTATTCTCCGAAGAAGATAGAAACATCTACAAAACGAGCAAAGGCAGATCTCGATTTTGACAGTATAAAAGATTTAAGAAATCAATCTAATGCTGTTAGAGATGCGCTTAAAGTATCTGAAAGTCTTTGTGAAAACAAAGAACTTTTGACGGATTTACAAGCAATAAAAGAACTGCTTTTGCAACTTCCTTCGTATTGTAGAAAAGTAATTGACGAACTTGCAAAAAATGGTTGGGAAATAAAGTATGATTATTCTATCCAAGCCTCTGTTGAAAAGATAAATGAA
>CAYPDZ010000105.1:0-4330 GCA_964409575.1 uncultured Muribaculaceae bacterium
AGGAAAAAACCAAATATAGTTGGCAAGGATGTATTTGTATTTGGGTTGAATGGTGATTGCTCTTTAGATACAAGTAATGAATATGTATGGGGTAAAAATAGTGAAAATCACTACCACAGTACCTCTGGTAATTTTGCTACACATATAAGTCACTGTTACGATACTAATGGACACCACAGCCTTACTCATGGTATTAGCGACATGTGTTTTGCTCAAGTAATGCGTGATGGTTGGGAAATTAAGTACACGAACTAAATTCTCGTAACGGAAAAATGATAATTGCAGGATTTTTATATTTATTATAAAATATCCTGCAAAGGAGGTTTTATGCTACTTGTAACAGGCGGTGCAGGTTATATCGGAAGTCATTCGGTAATAAATTTCTTGAATTCAGGTTATGATGTTGTGATTTTTGATAATCTGGAAGAAGGACATATTGAAACTGTTGAAACACTTAAAACGCTCGGAAACGTGAAATTTGAAAAATGCGATTTGAGAAAGTATAATAATTTGGAATATGTTTTTAAGAAATACAATATTGAGGCTGTTATTCATTTTGCAGCCTTTGCACTCGTTGGTGAATCTGTTAAAAATCCCGCAAAATATTACAAAAACAATGTCTTTGGAACAATAAATCTACTTAATGTAATGAAAAAACATGGAGTGAAAAAACTTATTTTTTCTTCCTCTTGTGCTACTTATGGAGAGCCTGAGTATACGCCTGTTGATGAGTCGCATGTGCAAAAACCGATTAACCCTTATGGTGCATCGAAACTTATGGCTGAACGGATTATAAAAGATTATGATAATGCTTATGGTATAAAAAGTATTATTTTAAGGTACTTTAACGTTGCAGGCTGTGATAAAAATTTGAGAGTTGGCGAATGGCATGAGCCAGAAACTCATTTAATTCCTAATATAATCAAGTCGGTTGATGGCGAAGCTTTCAAGTTGTTTGGTGATGACTATGATACGCCGGATGGAACTTGTATCAGAGATTATATAAATGTTGAAGACTTGGCCGAGGCGCACAAACTTGCTTATGAATATTTAAAAAAATATAATACTTCTGATGTTTTTAATCTTGGTACCGAACAAGGTAGTAGTGTAAAAGAAGTTTTTGATGTGTGTGAAAAAGTTTTAAACAGAAAAATAAAAATAGATATTGTTGAAAGACGCCCCGGAGATCCGGCTGCACTTTATGCAAATATCCAAAAAGCCAAAAAAGTTCTCGGTTGGAAGCCGGAAAGAACACTAGAAGATAGTGTTTCTACAGCTTATAATTGGGAACAAAAATTGAAGAAATAGTTTTTATGGTTAAAAAGTTTATTCTTTTTCTTATTGCAATTTATCAAAAAATATCAAAATACACACCGTCAGTGTGTAGATTTTATCCGACGTGTTCTGAGTATACAAAGCAGGCAATTTTGAAATACGGGTTGCTCAAAGGCGGTTGGCTTGGTGTTAAACGAATTTCAAGATGCCACCCCGGCAACGAAGGTGGATATGATCCAGTGCCGTAAATTTCTGTGTTATAATTAAATCAAAAGAGGTTTGTATGGTTTTAGAAAATAAACTTGGTATAACAGATGCGGCAGAACTCGCCAGAATGGAAGAAAAAATAAGTAAGAAAAAGGCTCTTGAATTGTTTGAGTCAGGTCTTTTAAATAGTTTAAATGCCGGTAAGTTTGATGCTTTGGCTCAAATTCATAAATTTTTGTTTGATGAAATTTATTATTTTGCAGGTGAAGTAAGAAATGTAAATATTTCAAAGGGCAGTTTTAGATTTGTGCCGGTTATGTATTTGAAACAAGCTTTAGCACATATTGATTTAATGCCTCAAAATACATTCGAAGAAATTATTGAAAAATATGTTGAGATGAATATTGCACATCCGTTTAGAGAAGGGAATGGCCGTAGCACCCGTATCTGGTTAGATTTAATTTTAAAAAAAGAACTCGGACTTGTGGTTGATTGGAATGAGGTTGATAAAGAAGATTATTTGCTGGCAATGGAGCGTAGTCCGATTAAAAATGTGGAAATCAGAGAACTGTTAAAACAGGCTTTGACATCCGATGTAAATAATCGGGAAATTTATATGAAAGGCATTGATGCAAGTTACAACTATGAAGGATATTTCACATATAAAGTTCAAGATTTATAGTAATTTGTAATGTGGTCTGCTTCATTTAACCCATTTAAAGCTCTTAACGTATTTGTCGCCGTTGATGTCGCCGTTAATTTCTACGGCAAAAATTCTATAGATATCGGTTACGTTTTTGATGTTCGGAATTTTTGCAATATCTTCCTGCATCAGTAATTTTTCGGTCTGGTCATTAACTCCGGGGATTGTGTTAAATAGGGTGTTTAGTGAGGCATTTTTGATTTTGCCAAAAACTGTTGTAATATTTTTCGATAAACTTCCCAAAATTTGCATGTCGGCAACAGAAGTCGTTATGTTGTAAGAGCCAGTCATATACATATTTAGGTCGTTTCCGTTAGAATACACATTGATTTTGTCTGCAATACCGTCAGATAGGTGCAAATCTCCAGAGATACTTTCAAAGTTGCCGGTTTTTAGCGGAGTAATTAAATCAATTATGCTGTTGATTGACAAACCTGTAATGCCACCTTTAAAAAGATTTCCGGCTTTTAGAAGATATTCAAGCGAGCCGAGTTTTGGCATTTTACCGTCTGCAATTTTAAAAGTTCCCTGTCCGCTGAGAGTCTTGAAACATTCATCCTGTTTATCGCCAAAACAAGATAGTGTAAAATCTCCGTTAACAAGTCCGTAAACCTGTCCTTTCAAATCAAAAAGAGCTTCCGACATAATTAATGCGTTTGCATTATTCAAATGTACGTCTAAATCAGTTTTGTGGTTTAACAAGTTATGCTGCAAATTCCCCAGTACCGAGCCTTGAGCAATATCAAATTTGAAATTTTCGATATCAAGCAGATTTTTGTTATCAAGTTTGAGTTTTGCCGTAAAATTATCCGCATTGATATTACGAACTTTTATCTTATCAGCCTCAATATTTGCATTATTGATAACAAGTTGCGAAACATCAAACTCTTGAGATGTTGGTTTGTGAGATGTTGGTTTTCTGGTGGCTTCTGCTTCCAAATCTCTTATTGTATCAGTAATTTTGTTTATATCAAGGTCTGTAAGTTTTAAATCAACATTTTCCAACACGTATGGTACGGCGAGTTTGTTTTTCATCTGAGCATCAATTTGAATTTCATTTGTTAAAACAGTACCTTTTGATTTTATGTAAATTTTGTCGGGTTTAAAGTTGAGGTTTATATCGCGTATTGTTGAATCAAAAAACGGGATGTCAATGCTTGTAATATCCATTTTGCCAAGGATTTTCGGCTCTAATGAAGTGCCGTTTAAAACTAAATCAGATGTAAAAACTCCTTGTTTCATAAACGGTTTTCTGAAAATTATGTTGAAAATTTTGGCATCAGACGGTGTTTGGGTTTTTATTCTGAAATTGTTAAACGCGATGTTGTTATCGTTTAAAACTTGTAATGTGCCTAATGCGTTGAGTTGAGTGTTTGTAAATGGTTTGTTGTTTTGTGAGGTAATTATTTTGTCATATTGCAGGTTATTAATTTTTACCTTTTCGCCCGAAATATTACTGTCAACGGTAATTCTTACGGGATTTTCAGTATCACCGATTGTTGCTCCCATGTAATAAATGTGTGAGTTTTCCGAGATATTCAAAACTGTTTTTGAATTAAGATTATTCAAATCGCCGGAAATTTTTGAACTAAGGTTTGCGTCACCTTTAAGTTTTATCGGATATACTGATTTCTTGTTGAAAAATTCGTCAAAAAAGTCTTGTGAAGGTTTTGCATTTACATAAAGATTAAGATTTGGATTTTGTGCGATATTTGTAATTTTTCCGTCAATCAAGATTGGCATTTGTCCAAATTTCGCATTGATATGAGGAAGTTTAAATGTCGAATTCTTTAATTCAAAATCGCTGTTGTTTACGATAATTGAACTTTTTGCTCCTTTGTTATTATAAACTTTACCTTTAAGCCACAGTTTGTTTAAATCTATGTTTTCAATATTTCCGTCATATTTGGCGATAAAACTCGTATTTATTGTGGACAGGTCTTTTGCATAAGGAATATTTAAAGATTTTATACCGTCGCCGAGATTAAAGCTGTTTGAAACTACTTTTACATTTCCGTTGTTGTCTTTGATTTTTCCTGTGATGTCGAGTTTAGATGAATTTATTGCTGATTGCAGGTTGAAATCGGCGTTAAGGTTGTTAAAGTTTACCGTGCCGGAAGTCTTGACTGCAGGTGCATTTTTAGG
>CAYPDZ010000106.1:0-4253 GCA_964409575.1 uncultured Muribaculaceae bacterium
GAGTTTTGTGGAACTTTGTCGGTACAAAGTTCCCGCCGTGCGCGTAGCACCCGCCACAGGCAAATAATATATTTTATGTAGAAAGGAAATAGTTATATGTCAACAACGATTATTGGAGTAAAATTAGAAAATCGTCTAGAGTGTGCGGTTGAATTTCAAAAAATTGTTACAAAGTTTGGTTGCCAAATTAGAACACGTTTAGGTTTGCATCCGCCGGATGATTTTATTTGTTTAAACTACGGTATTGTACTTCTTGAAGTTTTAGGGGAGCCGAAAAATTTAATAAATGAACTTTCCAAAAATTGGGATGTTCAAACAATAGTTTTTGAATAATAATTTTTGTAAACCTTTTATTTTTTATATAGCAAAAAATATTTTCACGGTGTTTCATGCATGTGGGAACACAGGAAAATATGATAACGCCCGTATACAGTTCACAGTCTAATTTATTACAAAGAGCAATCGGTCAAAAATGGTTGCAGCGAACTTCTACAAACTTTAACGGACAAGAAACGGCTAACAGTTCAAGTATTTTTTATATAAATGATGTCCATGGAAAATCAATTAATATTGAAAGAACTGTCACGGCATCAAATGCTTTTGACAAATTTGTACCTGCAAATACTGATGTTTTAAAACTTTCATCTGGAGATATTCAGCTTGGTGAGCCAGTTCCGGCAAATAGAGTTATGGTAGAAGCCCAAAATATTATGGGTATAATGGCTTCTGCTATGGGAAATCACGAATACGATACGCCGGATCATATTCAGGAATTAATTCCGCACATGGGTTATAAAATGCTTGCTTGTAACGTAAATATTGACCCTCATAATCCGTTGTATAACAAAATAGAAAAATCGTATATTCAAGAGGTTAATGGTAATAAATATGGTATTATCGGTGCAACTCCCGTGGATTTGTTTTCAAGGATTAAGTATGGCAGAATATTTGAAGAACTGAAGATTGACAGTATTGATAAAACGATTGCCGATATTCAAGCGGAAGCCGATAAACTTAAAAAACAGGGCGTAAATAAAATTATACTGCTTTCACATGTCGGATTTGGTTATGACCAACGAATTGCAAAAGAAACTGATGGTATTGATATTATTTTGGGTGGTCATTCTCACAATCTTTTGATTGGTGCAATCCCCGGAATAAATTTGTTTAACTCAAAATCCGGTGAACCCGTTGTTATTACTCAAGCAGGCCGCGATGGCAGATATTTTGGCGTACTTAATGTCGATTGGGATAAAAACGGCGTAATGACAAGAATTCAAAATAACGTCACAAGTACAAGAGGGTTTAAACGCAATCCCGTTGTAAGGCATATTTTTGAAGGTATTGTAGGGCGTCCTCAAGTA
Source organism: uncultured Muribaculaceae bacterium (assembly GCA_964409575.1). Classification (GTDB taxonomy): domain Bacteria; phylum Cyanobacteriota; class Vampirovibrionia; order Gastranaerophilales; family Gastranaerophilaceae; genus Stercorousia. Next base: position 1,365 of record CAYPDZ010000106.1, read on the forward strand.
ATTGGCGAAATTAAAACAGCTCCGCCTCCGCCGGTAAACGGCTCTATTGATCCGAGTGGGCATGCAAACTTTTTGTGTGACTGCATGAAAGAAGATTTGGATGCTGATATTGCCTTGTTTGGTTCTGCAACAATTAGAGGTTATTTTGAAGCAGGAAAACTTGATACAAGATGGCTTGAAGATATTTCGCCGTTCAAAAACAAATTAGTAGTTGCAAATTATACAGAAAAAGAAATTGTTGATATGTTGAAGGCTTCGGCAAAATCTCTTGTGAACACAAACAACAAACCCGGAATTGTGCATGTCGCCGGTTTGAGATACATGATTGGACGTGACGGACAGCTCAGAGCTGCGATATTTGTCGATAAGAACGGAAATGAAACTAATATAAATATTAACAACCCAAGAACTGATAAAATCTATAAAACAGCTTTGACTGATTATTATTGTCAAGGACATGACGGATTTACGATGTTGAAAAAATACGATACTGCTCAAAAATTTGATTATGATATTTGCGAATGCGTAAAACATTATTTTAAAAAGCATTCAGAACCTGCTGAAATCGTGGATGACGGCAGAATTCAGGTAGTTAACTAAAATAAAGTCTGTTGATTGGTTTTGTACCCCAAATGTTTGTAAGCGGCAGGAGAAACTTTTCTACCGCGAGGTGTACGTTGTAGTAAGCCTGCTTGCAAAAGGTAGGGCTCGCAAACATCTTCGATAGTCCGAGTATCTTCACCTATGGCAGTTGCAATTGTTTCTATGCCAACGGGACCGCCGTTGTATTTTTCGACAATAAGACTCAAAAGTTTTCTGTCGGTATTGTCCAACCCGAGTTCGTCGATTTTTAAAATATCAAGAGCCTGATTTGCAATATCTTCGGTTATTTTGCCGTCATATTTTACAAGTGCGTAGTCTGAAACTCTTTTTACTAGACGGTTTGCGATACGAGGTGTACCTCTGGAACGGCGTGCGATAGCTTGTGCACCTTTTGTATTTATTTCAATGTTTAAAATTCCCGCCGTGCGCTTAATAACTTGTGCAAGTTCATCTTCAGTGTAAAATTCAAGCCTGTGAATTATGCCGAAACGGTCACGCAAAGGTCCCGATAAAGCTCCTGCTTTTGTTGTTGCCCCAATGAGTGTGAATTTTGGCAATGGAATACGCAAAGTTTTAACAGTTTGAGATTTTCCCGTTGTCATATCAAGGACAAAATCCTCCATTGCAGGGTAAAGAATTTCTTCCGCAACTTTGTTTAGTCTGTGAATTTCGTCAATAAAGAGAATTTCACCGCCTTTGAGGGACATTAATATTCCGATAATATCTCGAGGACGTTCAAGCGCAGGCGCGGAGGTTATTTTAATTTCAGCTCCCATTTGTTCGGCGATTACACCGGCAAGCGTTGTTTTACCAAGCCCCGGAGGTCCGTAAAATAAAAGATGGTCGAGCGGAAGTTCACGCTTTTTAGAGGCTTCAATCGCAATTTGCAGAGCTTCTTTCAATGCAGATTGACCGATGTAAGTATCGAAAGTTTTTGGTCTTATGCAGTTTTCAAAATTTTTGTCAAATTCTATTGTTTCCGCTTTTGTAACCGGATTTTTTTCTACGTGTATATGTTTTAGATTATCGTCATCTGCAATTATGCTCATTGTCTTTCCTCTATATTTATGTTAGCATAAATGTTGAGATTAAGACAAGTTATTAAGAAGGAGAAGTTTATGAAAGTATCAGAACGTTTGGAAAAAATTCCTCCGTACCTTTTTGCGGAAATAGATAGAAAAATAGCAGAAGCAAAGGCAAAAGGCTTTGATGTAATAAGTTTGGGTATTGGCGATCCTGATACTCCGACACTTGCTCCTGTAGTTGAGGAAATGCATAAAGCAATAGACAATCCGAAAAATCACGATTATCCGCCATATAATGGAACAGCAGGATTTAGAAATGCAGCTTGCGAGTGGATGAAAAATCGTTTTGGAGTAGAACTTGATGCGGATAAAGAAATGCTTGCAAATATCGGTTCAAAAGAAGCTATTGCGCATATTTTCTTTGCGTTCGTGGATAAAGGTGATTATACATTAGTTCCTGACCCTGGGTATCCGGTTTATCATAACGCAACGGTTTTTGCAGGTGGAACGCCTTACCACATGTCGCTTTTGGAAGAAAACGGATTTAAACCTGATTTTGATAAAATTCCGGAAGATGTTGCAAAAAAATCAAAATTGATGTTCTTAAATTATCCAAACAACCCGACAAGTGCAGTTGCAGATCTGGATTTTTGGAAAAAAGCTGTTGATTTTTGTAAAAAATATGATATTTTGCTTTGTTCTGATATGGCATATTCAGAAATGACATTTGATGGATACAAAGCTCCGTCTGTTTTGCAAGTTGAAGGTGCCAAAGATGTAGCGATTGAATTTTATTCTCACTCAAAATCATACAATATGACCGGCTGGAGAGTTGGTTTTGTCTGCGGTAATGCAGATGCTGTCAAGGCTCTCGGTACAATTAAAAATAATATTGATAGCGGTACTTTTAAAGCTGTTCAAGATGCAGCAACAATAGCATTCACAATTGACCAAAAATATATTGACGATTTGAATAAGATGTATCAAGAACGCCGTGATGTTGCGGAAGCAGGATTTAAAGAACTCGGTTGGAGTGTAAAACCTTCAAAAGCAACTTTCTATTTGTGGCTTCCTGTTCCAAAAGGAATGACGTCAGAAGAATTTGTAACTGTAATGCTTGAAAAAGCACATGTGGTTGTTCCACCCGGAAATGGATATGGCAAATACGGTGAAGGTTATTTCCGTGTTGCACTGACAAAGGATGCTGAAACAATTAAAAAATGTATACAAAGAATGAAAGATGCAGGTATAAGATATGAAT
>CAYPDZ010000107.1:0-4249 GCA_964409575.1 uncultured Muribaculaceae bacterium
GGTGCCGTTTAATGCGAGGCGCAGCATTTACTTTAGCGGAAGTCTTAATAACCCTTGGCATCATCGGTGTTGTGGCGGCAATGACTTTGCCGACGTTAATCGCTAAGCATCAAGAAAAAGTACTTGCAGTTAGTATTAGAAAACTTTATTCAGATGTTAATAATGCAGCAAGACTTTCTCAAGCTGAAAATGAAGGATATATTGACTACTCTACAATATTTAATCCTGACAATACTAATTATGAAACTGCTTTAGCTTTTGCTAAATATTTTAACGGTGCTAAAGTTTGTAAAAATTTGGAAACAAAAGATTGCAAACAATATCAGCACAAAATTAAATATTCCAAACGATATGAAAATGGAACGGGAAAAGCTGTTGATACCGACCTTCGAAACTACCCCGTAATTATTTTAAATACAGGTGCCATGCTGTATATTGCCCAAGCCCATATACCAAATTGCTATCAACATGTCATAACTCAAAAGCATGATGAGAATGGTTACCCTCTATTTGATAGCGACAATAACCCTATAATGGCTGAATATGACAATAAATTTTGCGCACTGATTTATTTTGATGTCAACGGTACAAAAATGCCCAATCGTTTCGGACAAGATGCTTCCAGAATATTAATAGACAAAACCAAAATATTACCAAGCACGCAACCTTATGAAGGAAAAGAAACACTCATTAATATTCTTTCAGGCAAAGATGAATTTGTATATGAAGACTACAAAGTCGGTGAATAATTTACCAGTTACTTCTTGTCAAAATCTGTTTTGCATGCGCGTCATACATTTTGTCTTTATACCAGGCACCTTTAAATGAGCCGTCATCATTATACATATACTGCATATCATGCGACATAAAATATATTGCGCTGACTAAAGTTCCGTTGGCTCGATATTGCTTTGACATGTAAGGGAAATTAGGGTAATTTTCAGAGAATTTATCAATATATCTAAGTTTTCCGAGAGTATCGTAATAATAAACCGTTTTCAAATCGTCTTTGTATTGAACAGCATATATTATCAGTAATTTTCCTTTATAAAATCCGCAAAGATTTTCGGTGTCAGTTTCTTTGACGTTATTTGAAACCAACATATAGTGCCTTTTGTAATCGCCATCTTTAAGAAAATCTTTATACTCATTGCGAAATTCTTTTTTATTATATTTATATACGGTTTCGTCGCCAAATAATTGGGTTTTATATTTTTCAATGACAGCATCTCTGCCGGCTTGTGTAATATCGAGCCAGTCAAAAACAAGATTGCCTGTTAAAACTATCGAAGCCGGTGTATTTTCCTTAATGACGGTTTGCCCTATATCCGCCGATAGTGCAACTTTCCCTAACATTAGTATACACAATAAAAGTATTATTTTTTTCATAAATCCCTCGTTTCTTATTAATATGATAATATGAATATATAATATGTATAGTCTTGACAGCCAAATTCAATCATATCAAAGCTTTTCGCCATTATAAAATTTCTTGTAAAGAAAATGTAACAATTTTCTTGACGAAAAATCTTGATGTACTATGATTAAGTAACATGTAAAATTTAAGTTAGGTGTACTATGCCTAAATTTAGATGGAACATGAAGTTCATTACTACCGAAACTCAGTAGAATGAAAGGTTTACAGCCTTAAGTTAGGACTCCGTCCGAAAGGACTTTAAAAATTTTTAGTACGTACACATAGACGAGGTGAATTAATGTCTAACACAAAATATGCTGAAAGAGTAACACCGATGGGTATTCCCCATACCCGTTTGGATGATTTACCTGACCTTATTGAAGTGCAGAAAAAATCGTTTGAATGGTTTTTGAAAGAGGGTTTAAAAGAAGAATTACTTTCTTTTTCACCTATTAAAGACTATACAGGCAGATTAGAATTGCACTTCTTGCCAAACTATACTTTTGACAATGCAAAGTATACTATTGAAGAAGCAAGAATTCATGATGCTACTTACGCAAAACAGTTACGCGTAATGGTTAGATTGGTAAACCGTGACAGCGGTGAAATTAAAGAACAGGAAGTTTACATCGGAGATATTCCGACAATGACTGACAAAGGTACATTCATTGTAAACGGTGCAGAACGTGTAATCGTTTCGCAAATCGTTCGTTCTCCGGGTGTTTATTTCAAACGTGAAATTTCTCCTGCCGGTAAACGTTTATATAACGCAACCATGATACCAAACCGTGGTGCATGGTTGAAAATCGAAACAGATTCTAACGATATTATTTACGTTAAAATCGACAAAAACAGAAAAATCTTAGCTACAACATTGTTGAAAGCTATGGGTATCACAGTTTCAGAAATGGAATCTTTATTCACTCACTTTGATTTCTTAAAGAAAACATTGGATAAAGATACTGCAGAAACTACCGATGATGCTTTAATTGAAGTTTATAAAAAATTGAGACCCGGTGATCCGGCATCTGCTGCAGGCGGACGTTCAATATTGGAAGCTCGTTTCTTTGATGAAAAGAAATACGATATTGGACGTGTAGGTCGTTACAAATTAAATAAAAAATTAAACTTGAACATTCCTAAAAACCAAAGAACTTTGACTGTTCAAGATATCGTTGCATCAATCGAATACTTAATCAATTTGACTTATGATGAAGGAACAGTTGATGATATCGACCACTTAGGAAACAGAAGAATTCGTTCAGTCGGCGAATTGTTGCAGAACCAGTTCAGAGTCGGGCTTTCAAGAATTGAAAGAATTGTTAAAGAAAGAATGACTTTGCAAGATTCTGAAACATTAACTCCGTTGAACTTGTTGAACACTAAACCTTTAGTTGCTTCATTGAAAGAATTCTTTGGAAGTTCACAGTTGTCACAGTTTATGGACCAGATTAACCCGTTGGCTGAATTAACTCACAAAAGACGTATTTCAGCTCTTGGACCTGGCGGTTTGATGAGGGAACGTGCAGGTTTTGCAGTTCGTGACATTCACCCTTCACATTATGGACGTATTTGTCCGATTGAAACACCGGAAGGTCCGAACGCAGGTTTGATTGGTTCTTTGGCTACTCACGCAAAAGTTAATGACTACGGTTTTGTAGAAGCTCCGTTCTTTGTTGTTAAAGACGGAAAAGTTACGGACGAAGTTGTTTATATGACAGCAGACGAAGACGAAGATTTTCGTTGTGCTCCCGCTGACGTTCAACTAAACCCTGATAACACATTCAAAGATGAATATGTTCCTGTTCGTTACAGATCAGAATTTACGATGGATCAGTCAAAAAGAGTTGACTTTGTCGGTGTTTCACCAATTCAAATCATCTCTGTTGCGACATCATTAATTCCGTTTATTGAACACGACGATGCTAACCGTGCATTGATGGGTTCAAACATGCAACGTCAATCAGTACCTCTTTTGATTACTCAAAGACCGGTAGTTGGTACGGGTATGGAAAAACGTGCCGCAAAAGACTCAGGTATGGTAATCGTATCTGACTGTGACGGTGTTGTTGAAAGAGTAGTGGGTGAAGAAATTATCATTCGCGATATTCATAATAAACCGCATGTTCATACATTAATGAAATATGTAAGAAGTAACCAAGATACTTGTATTAACCAAAAACCTTTGGTACACGAAGGTGACAAGGTTAAAGAAGGCGATGTAATTGCCGATGGTGCCTCTACAAATTGCGGTGAACTTTCATTAGGTAAAAACGTTATTGTTGCGTATATGCCTTGGGAAGGTTACAACTACGAGGATGCTATTTTGCTTTCTGAAAGATGCGTACATGATGACATATTTACATCAGTTCACATTGAAAAATTAGAAATAGATGCTCGTCAAACAAAACTCGGACCTGAAGAAATTACTCGTGAAATACCGAATGTTTCGGAAGATGCTTTGAGACATTTGGATGAACGCGGTATTGTTCGTATCGGTGCAAGAGTTTATGCAGATGATATATTGGTAGGTAAAGTTACACCGAAAGGTGAATCTGAACATCCGCCGGAAGAAAAACTTTTACGCGCAATCTTTGCTGAAAAAGCAAGAGATGTAAAAGATAACTCATTAAGAGTTCCTCACGGTGAAGGTGGTCGCGTACTCGACGTTAAAGTATTTGACAGAGAAAAAGGCGACGAATTACCACCTGGTGCAAATACAGTAATCAGAGTTTACATCGCTCAAAAACGTAAAGTTTCTGTAGGTGATAAACTTTCAGGACGTCACGGTAACAAAGGTATCGTATCAAGAATTCTTCCAAAAGAAGATAT
>CAYPDZ010000108.1:0-4157 GCA_964409575.1 uncultured Muribaculaceae bacterium
TATGAGTTATCACGAAAGTGATAACAAAATAGGTAGCTTGCAATATCCGATATTTTGCTATTTTTTGATTGTATCACTTTTTTATAAATTTTGTCAAATTTTATATAAGTGCTAGCACTTATATCGGATATTTTCTAATCAAAAAGAGAGTAACAAGTACTCTCCTTTTGGTTGTTTTTTTGAAAAATGAAATGTTCTAATGTATTTTTTTTATTTTTCCTGATTGGTTTCTTCGTCTATTCTTTTTAAGTACTGCTTACTGCTATGTCTAAGCATTAAAAAAGTAACAACACCTGCAACATCTTCCCAATCTAAAGTTCCCTTTCTATATGAAAAACAACACTCTAAAAATGATGTTATCACCAATATAGATGTTGCAATATAGGAAAACTTCATCCATAAATAATTTTCTTTCATTTAGATTACCAACCTGTTACTGTGGCTGTAAATGTTGGAAAATACTTTGCGGCAGCCTTTAGTGCAAATTTTGTATTTTTTTCTTTAATACTTGTTTTGGCAAAATAATCACCCTCATAAATTGTGCCAGTGGATCCATCGTCGTAAGTTACATCGTATGCATCTCCGGAGAATGTTGAACTAAGATTCTGTTCTTTCCATGTTACTGTAGTTTTTTTTGCAATTACATTATAATCTTTAATTAAGACATTAACAGCATTAGACACAAAGCCAAGCTTGTTAAAAATAGCTGCTGATACTACTGCTGCAACTGAAGGGACTAAAGCCATTCCTGCCACTAATAATGCAGCTAACGCTGTAATATCTTGAACTGTATGGTTTATATTATATATGGTTTTACTCGTGGTCTCCTTATATTGCATAGTTAGTTTTCCTGTAGTGTCATACGCTACACCTTCACGAACCCTATGCAAATTATAAGTAATCGTTCCTGCTGTTGTATATCCTGAGGTTGCATAAAGTTCTGTTTCTTGATTATTAGCCAACGCTTTCCTTAGCTCACTCGCTTCATAATCTATGCTATATGTTCTCACCGAACCACTTAGTAAATTTTCACTTCTAATAATTTCATTCGATTTATCCAGATAAGAAGAAGCTATAGTTTCCTGCTCTTTCACTAAATCAAATTTAACATTCCCGTTTCCATATTCGATATATTCTAATTTATAGCCATCCTCTAAATTTACAAACCCCGTATCTAAAATACTATTTGTAGACGCAAAAGATTGCATTGGCATAGCTGCAAGTCCAACCATTATTATCAAAATAAAACTTATTCTTTTACCTATTCTCGTCATTTTATTTACCCCCTTACTTTAAAATTAACTGTATTCATTTATCGTTGCATCCACATTGGTTCCACCTTCTTTCGAAAAGCATTTTCTATATCTCTTTCTAACTATAATAACCTCAGCAAAGGCAAATTTGGGACATCAATTTTCGTATATTTTTTTTAATAAAAACGCACAAGATTAAAAGATGTCTTTACATCTTTATTTCTTGTGCGTTTTTAAAAGCCATTTTAATTCACATTGCCAGCGTTCATACCCATATGGCAAAAAAACAAAATTCCCCATCACCATAATACGCCCCCTTTATTTGATTATACCAACTCAAACAAGCTTTGTCAAATAAATATCAATATTTGGTGCGGAATATAGTTGATATATTGCTACTGACGAAAAAATGATATATAATGTTATTGTTGTCGCACCCAATCTGGCAACAGAAAGGGGGTGTACCTTTGAAGTTAATAATTTCTTTCTTGGTTTCCGTTATGGCAAGCATAGTCGGCTACTATGTTTGCAAATGGTTAGACGGAAACGACAGTGACAACTAACCTAAAAAACCCAGAGCGGCAACTCTGGGTTTTTCGTTTTGTGTACCTTTGGATACAATTTCTTTCTTAGCTTATTGCCATTATATATCATATCCACGCCATTTGTCAATTATTCATTCCAAACAACGTGCTGCTGCCCATTGTCTACGAGTTAAAGGTAACTTTATTCCGATTAGTTACCTATCAAAGAATATCAATTTCCTATATCCTCAGGTCTGCAATTCAGAGCTTTTGCGAGGTAGTAACGAAAGATTTCCGAGTCGTTCTGCACATCACGCTGCCCTCGTTCATACTCTTGAATAATTCTAAGTTTAATTCCCGATGCTTCAGATAATGATTTTTGTGATAATCCTGCTGCTTTCCTTAGTTCTTTCAGACTTTTACGCTGTTTCTCCGCAGCTGTCAGCGATTTTTCAAGATTGTTGTCATTCTTAATTTCTTTTGCAGCTATTATTTCCGATGGTTGAACCTCCGTCATCAAAGCAGGTTCTTCTTCTTGCTCTTTAGCTGCCTCCGATTTGCAGACTTTTTTGCAGACTTTTATAACATAAGCCTTTGAACACCCAAGCTCTTTGGCTATCGCACCATAAGGCTTACCCTCTGAGCGAAGTTTCAAAACCTGCTCTTTATTAATTTTTTGCGGTCTGCCTGCTGTTTTTATCTCGTACTCAACGGCAAACCCTGCCTCTTGCTGCGTGACCGAAATAATGTGCATACTTGCTGATAGCAACTGTGTTAGTTCTTCTGAAGTTCCCTTATAACCTAAAACAGTAATCTTTTCACTCATCTGATGCCTCCTGTTGGGTAACCTTTGCTTTATTAGTTACCCCTTAGCTGCACTATAGCACACATAAGGTAACTTTGTCAATAGTTAGTTACCTGTCAACTATTAAATTTTGGCTTTTGTTAAACTTTAATTTCTTCAAAAAAAGAAATTAAATAAAAAGCACTTTTGAACGGAGTTCCTTTATAAGTACTTTAGTATTTATTTATAATATACTTTTATAGGTCGGCTGTATCCAAGTAATCTCAATGGGTTTCAGCTAATAAAAAGGACATTTTAAGGAATAAAAAGGACATTTTAAGGAATAAAAAGGACATTTTAAGGAAATTAAAAAGGACATTTTAAGGAAATTAAGGACATTTTACATTGATGTCTTTTTTATTATGTGGTACAATCTATTAAAAACGAAGTTTTCGGGAAATAAAGTGTAAGTTTTAAGGATTGAAATTTCAACATTTGTAGAATTAAAAGGACATTTTAAGGAAAGGGGAAATTATGAACGAAATATCAAATCAACACAACGATTTAATAGATTTACCGCTTCGGAAGTTTAATGCGAGCGAAGTGGATATTTTATTAGTGCTTTGTTACAAGTGCCAAGAACAAGGCAGTAATGAAGTAGTGCTGACATTTGAGCAAATTAAAAAACTTTCACACTTCAAGGGTAAATATAAAAAAGAACTAATTGAAGCTATTGATAATACCAATAAAAAACTTATACAACTAAACTTTCGAATTGGAACGGAAACAAAATTTACAAGATTTGTTCTTTTTCCGACTTTTGAAATTGATGGGGATGCAGAAACCTTGACCGTACAGGTACACGAAAAATTTGCATATCTGCTCAACAACTTAACTGAAAACTATACTTCGCTTGAATTACAAGAGAGTGCTTCTCTGCGATCCGCATATGCAAAAGCTATATATAAAAAACTCCGTCGTTTCAAAAGTACTGGTCTTTGGCGTATTACAATTGAAGATTTCAAAGATTATTTAGACATTCCCAAGTCATACAAAATCGGAGATATTCCGTTAAAAATTATAAATCCAAGTATTGATGAACTTTCGCCGTATTTCAAGGGTCTGAAATACACACCGTACTATAAGAAAAACAGCAGTGGCAGAGGTCGCCCATCGGTTGCAGGTTACGAATTTACTTTCAAAGCAGAAGTTAAGGAAACGCAGCAGCCACGATTACTTACGCAAGAAGAAATTGCAAAACGAACGGAATGGAATAAAACTCCTCGGTTCTGTCCACGCTGCAAGCGACCGATTTACAGCAAACTACAAGAAAACGAGAACGGAACTTACACGATGTACGGTCACGCAGATTGGAAAACAGGTGAATGCAGCTTTACAACTTTTGAATACTCTGAACTTCTCGAAGAATATAAAGTTGTTGAAGCTGAAACCGTTGCAGAAGTAGAAACCACAGAACAGGCAGAAAATAAAAAGCGACTGTCAGATCTGTTCAGTGGTCTTTTTAAGCAATAATTGACAAGCAAAACGGATATAATAGCCGTAAGGCAAAATGATGTGATTGTCCAACTGGACAAA
>CAYPDZ010000109.1:0-3904 GCA_964409575.1 uncultured Muribaculaceae bacterium
GGGTGAGGGTAAAACCCTCTCTCGAATTGCTAAAATTCGCTCACGCTCATTAAGCAATTCCGCTCTCTCCCTAGGAGAGAGAAATAGAAATGTTTCTTCATCCCAGTATCGTCATCCCGTGCTTGACACGGGATCGCAGGGTCTGTCCAAAGGCGACGACATTGCGATTGCGGATCGCGCTACGCTTGTCCGCAATGACGGGAAACAACAAACCGAAACGAACTTATTCACTTCCCAAAAAGCAGCTTTCACATTAGCCGAAGTCTTAATAACTTTGGGTATCATCGGCGTTGTGGCGGCGCTGACAATGCCTGTGTTGACCCAAAAATATCGAACAAAAGTTGTTGAAACTCGTTTGGAACATTTTTATTCAATGATTAATCAAGGTTTAAAAATGTCAGAACTTGAAAACGGTACGGCAGAAAATTGGGATGAAATTCCGGGTGGTGATCATAGCATAAACGGAGACTCGGAAGGCACAATTGCGTGGTATAACACATATTTAGATAAATATATTAAAAGTGTGAAAATATCACCTTGTCTATCCGGTTCAACTAATATATACGAAAGCGGATGTGTTTATTTCAATAACGGCAGTGGTGTAGCTATTCATAACCATGTTTGGTTCTTTTATCCTAATGCCTCAAAAATTGGGACTTTAGGTACTTGCGGAAAAGATTTTTTTGCATTTAAATTTGTAACATCTGCTCCGGCAAGAATTGTCCCATATACATCAAATTCTGATGCTCATAATGTTCTGTATAGTAGTTGCAACAAGAATAATACACACTGGATAAGTGGTTGGCTCTGCACCCGCATTATTGAAATAAATGGCTGGAAAATTCCTGATGACTATCCGTTTAGATTTTAAGCATCAATGATTTTGCAAATTCAACGGATTGTTCGTTAATTTCGCCACCTGCAAGTTCTGCGAGTGCTTTTACGCGATTGTCACCGGTGAGAACGTAGACATCAACTTTCGTTTCATCGTTTTGCGATTTTTTGACATAAAAGTGTTTGTCTGCTTTTGAGGCGATTATTGCTTGATGTGTAATTAAAATTATTTGGTGGTATTTTGAAAGTTCCACAATCTCGTCAGCAACACTTTGAGAGGCTTTGCCTGATATCCCAGTGTCAATTTCGTCAAAAATAACCGTGTTTATGTCGTCGCTTTGTGCAAAAATCGATTTTATCGCAAGCATCACGCGAGAAATTTCACCGCCTGATGCGACTTTTGCAAGCGGTTTTAAGTCTTCCGAAATGTTTGTTGAAATCAAAAACTCAACTTCATCACAGCCATCAGTGCTCAATTCTTTTGGCTGAACCGAAATTGCAAACCTTGCTTTCGGAAGTTCAAGTTTTTCCAGCTTTTCTTGAACAAGGCTTGAGAGAACTTGCGCATAATTTTTTCTCTGTTCGGAGATTTCTAATGCGCGTTTTTCTAAATCCACACGAGTTTGAGAAATTTTTTCTTCTAATTCGTCTATGTTTTGAGTTGAAAACTCTATTGCGTTGAGCTCTTTTGATAAAGTTTCAAAAGTTTCCATAACAGCTTGAAGCGTTCCGCCATATTTGCGTTTTAGTTTGTCGAGCAGGTAAAGACGCTCTTGAATATCATTAAGTCTTTGAGTGTCATTATCAAGGTTTTGGCTGTAATCCCTAAGCTCTGAGCCGACACTGCGCAGGTTTTCAATCGCATCAATCAGATTTTGTTCAAGTTTTTCAAGGCTGTTATCATAAGACACGGCTTTTGAGATGTTCTGTTTAATCTTACTCAATGCCTCCATAATAGAGCCGTCGTCGCCGTTTATTGCCCAATACGAAGTGCCTGTCAATTCTTTCAATTTTTCTGCATTTTCCAAGACTTCCAATTCTCGGCTCAAAGCTTCGTCTTCCGTGTCTGATGTTATATTTGCACTGTCGATTTCATCTATTTGAAAACGCAAAAACTCAAGCTGATTTTCCGTCATGTCGGATGCTGTTTTAAGATTTTCTAACTGCGACAAAAGGTTTTGATATTCTTTGTATTTTTCTTTGTATTGCGAAAGTTTTTCACCATAACACGCGTAATTGTCCAAAAGTGTGATGTGATATTTTGGCTGCATAAATGCATAAGTTTGGTGTTGCGAATGGATATCGAGAAAATAGTTTTTCAATTGTTTGATAAATTCTTGATTTACAATAGTGCCGTTAACTCTTGAACGAACACCGTTTGAGGTAATCTCTTTTGTCAAAACGATTTCTGAACCAAAATCGTCAATTCCGTTTTCCTCAAAAAGAGTTGATAAATCATGCTTTTTATTTTCGATAACAAGTTCAATAACAGCCTTATCGCATGCCTTTTTTATTACGTCTTTTGATACACGAGGTGCAAAAGCTATATCAATTGCGTTAATCAAAATACTTTTGCCGGCACCTGTTTCACCGGTAATTACATTCAAGCCGTCGTGAAAATTGGCTGTTAGTTCGTCGATAAGTATATAATCTTTTATTCTTAACTGTTTTATCATGCTTATAGCATAAAACAATTTCGCAAATCTCGCAACATATATACATTATTTTAACTATTTTATTTTGAAAGAAATTATGATATTCTAAATATATCATGGATAGTACAAATCAATTTTTAAAACCTTTAACAACAAAAATCAATAACATCGGAAATCTGGAAATTGGCGGATGCGATACGGTGGAACTTGCCGAAAAATACGGAACACCTTTGTATGTGATGGATGAACAGACTTTGCGCAGTGTTTGCAAAGATTATAAAAACGCTTTTAAAGCTTATGACAAAGTTAATATGATGTATGCCTCAAAAGCACTCTGCACAATGGCTACAGCAAAACTTATCGCATCGGAAGGTTTTGGCTTTGACGTTGTATCGGCAGGTGAAATTTATACCGTATACAAATCAGGCGCAGACATGTCAAAAGTTTTGTTTAACGGAAATAACAAGTCTTTTGATGAGCTTTCTTTGGCGATAGAATTGGGTGTTGGCAGGATTTCTGTTGACAATTTCTTTGAACTTGCACTGTTAGACGAAATCGCAAAATCTCAAAACAAAATTGTTGGTATTCTATTAAGAATTACTCCCGGAATTGAATGCCATACACACGAATACATTCAAACCGGTCATCTTGACTCAAAATTCGGGTTTGATTTGACACAAATTGATGAAGCTGTCGAACTTATAAAATGTGATTATACAAGCTTGAAACTTCACGGACTCCATGCTCATATAGGTTCTCAAATTTTTGAAACTTCAATCTATGGCGACGAAATCGAAATTCTTGTAAAAGAGATTGCACGCCTAAACCGTAAATATTTTTCCGAAACCCAAGTTGCGGGTTCAGCGGCTACGCTGGATGAGATAAATATCGGTGGCGGTATCGGGGTTAAATATACAGAAAACGACTGTCCTCCGTCAGTTTACGATGTTGCGGGAATTATTATAAAAAGATTGAACGAATGTATAAAAAAATACAATATTGAACCGCCAACATTGTTCATAGAGCCCGGCAGAAGTATTATTTCAACCTCCGGTGTGACTCTATACACTGTCGGAAGTTCAAAACAAGTTCCAAACGGCAGAAAATATGTTGCGGTTGACGGCGGAATGTCAGATAACGTACGACCTTCTATGTATCAAGCAGAATATGTAGCACAAGTTGCAAACAAACCGCAAGAAAAACCTTCTCAAAAAGTCACGATTGCCGGACGGTTTTGCGAGTCGGGCGATATTTTGATTAAGGATGTAGAATTGCCGGAACTTGAAGAAGGTGATATTTTGTGCGTTTACAACACCGGAGCTTACAATTATTCAATGGCATCAAACTACAATCGAGTACCAAAACCCGCTATGGTACTTGTAAATAATTCACAATCTGATATTATAGTAACAAGA
>CAYPDZ010000110.1:0-3899 GCA_964409575.1 uncultured Muribaculaceae bacterium
AGTATCGTTCCATGGCTTTTGGAGTATTAAAAAATAAATGAGCTCTTTCTCCGCCACCTTCCATAAAATCGAAGGTACAATCCACATCACCTTTTAATATATCATTGATAAGTAATCTGTGTTTATCTGTTTTTGAATAAAACAATTGACTAAATTCAGGATTTTTATTATCTCCAGACATTGAACGAATAACATCTTTTACAAGTTCAAATTGTTTATTTATGCTCCAAGAATTGAAGTTTTTTTCAACTTCTTTACGAGCTTTGAGTTTTGGTTTGGTAATTATTTCACTTGCAATATCGTATTTGCTTTGCATTTTGTAACCTTGACAAACATTTGAACACCAAGAAAAGTACGAATTATTCATTTCATTAGTTAATTTTTCCATGTAACTATAGTTGTGAATATTACGTGCTCCATCTCTAATCGCTTCAATAACATAAGCCAAATTTTTTGCTTCAACTCTTTGTTCTTTATTTGGTAGTGTTTGAGATAGCCAAATGTTAAATTTAGCTCCTGATACGGGGTTAGGATTATTCATTCTTTCTTGCAAAAACAAATTGTAACGAGCATTAGTCCCAACAACCTCTTGGGCATAAGGTTCAAATTTTGCCAGCGAAAGAGATAATTCTGTATCTGTCATGATATTTGGAAATGCAGCACAATGATTAACACTCATAATTCTATTATCTATGTTATCCCATATTGCACCTTTAAAAGCGTTAGAATGCGCTTGTTGTCGGGCAAAATCACCGCTTACACCTCTGATAATCGCAAAACCTTTGTCTAAATCACTGCCAGGGAGTGCGTTACCCAATCCTACCGAACAAAATTTATCATAACCTGTTAACAGCACGTCATCAGCAGACTTTCCAAGTTCTCTACTTGATACTCTTAACGTTCTGTGAAATTCTTCTAACATTTTTTTAGATATTTCACGCAAAGATGGAAAACCGGTTAAACGTTTAAAATATTCAATAAACTTCGATTTTTCAAAATTACCTTGCAATTCATCTAAAAACGAGTAATTGAAATTTCGAATAGCTTGATTTTCCCGTACTTTACGAATACTTACATCTTCCGCTTCCTGAAAAACATTTGTAAACTGAGGATGCTTTAAAATGTCCCATTGCGCAATTGCATCCTGCGCATTTCGAATTTGCCGAGACGGAATTTTAATGGCCATTCCACTAAAAGAAACATTACTAACATTAGAAACTTGCATAAACACACCCCTATTCTCAAACATATACTATAATATAAATTTTTAATGTCAATAATTTAATTTGCAGTGGAAGTTGTTAACTTTTTTGCCAAAGAAAGACCGGCAGGTAGAGGCAGAACGACATTTTCATAATCAGGATGTGCATTAATCGCATCAATAAACGGTTTACATTTTGCCTCATGTGACAAAACGTTATCACAAGCTATTATTCCGCCCTGTACGAGGTGTTTATCAATTATTTCAAAATATTTTATATATTCTGATTTGTTTGCATCTATAAACGCAAAATCTATTTTAAAATCGTCCGGCAAATATTCCAAATGCATCAGTGCAGAACCTTGCAATGGCATGATTACATCATCAACTCCACAAATTTTGAAATTTTCTTTAGCAACATCAAGACGTTTATCGTAAAATTCAATTGTTGTCAGATGCCCACCGTTTTCTTTGACGGCTTTACCGAGCCAAATACCTGAATAGCCGTTAGACGTACCTATTTCAAGAACATTTTTGGCTTTTTTTTCGCGAATTAATACGTATAAAAATTCTGCCGTAACACGAGCAATATTCCAAAATTGCTTCTGCGTTTTTTCCAATTCAGCTAAAACATTTTCTGTTGTATCATCAAAATATTTCATTTATTAATCTTTTTCACCTTTTCCGTTACAACAATTGAATTTGCCGGAATATCAATCGGAACGGTTTTTATTATCTTATTTGTACCGAGGTCAAAAACCGTGTATAAAGAGGCTTTTGTATCAGTAATCAGTGCAATGTTTGTATCATCAATGTGAGAAATTTTTGTTGAAAAACCGTTTGTACCGAGATAAATCGAACTTGTCAATTCATCTGTTTTTGCATCCAACACTTGAATTGAATTGTCGCCGGCACCTAAGATATAAATTCTATCGTGAAATGCAATCATATCAATAGGTTTGTCGCAAATTTCGGTTTCTGACATAAGTCCGACTGTGTCGTAATCAATTATTGCAAGACGATTTTTTGTTCTGCTTGTAACATAGATTTTTTTATTTGAATAAAGAATTTTTGAAACATTTGGAAATCTACCGATTTCTTTCAACAAATAATTGTTATCAAGCTCAATCGCCCATATATCGCAAGTTTTTTTGTCGTAATAAAACAATTTTGTTCCATCATCGGAAAGAGTTAACTTTTCACACATACCTGTGATTTTAATCTGTTTTGAGAGAGTCATTGTTTCCAAGTTAAGCATATAAATTGAGGAGTCGAGCGAACTTGAAATATACGCGATATTTTTGTTTTTGTCTATTAAAATTTCATTTGGTTGAGTTTTTGTGTAAATCTGTTTGATAATTTGGTCATCTGCAAGAGAAATTACATCAACCGACGGTTTGTCAAAAGCTGTTACTAACAAAAATTCGTTATTGTAAACCTTCATTGAAATCGGTACATTGTTTTGTTTCAGAGAATACTCGGGAGTTTTTGCACCCATATTCAGAACTTGAATATTTTTTGAATAAGGTGAAGAAACGTAGAAATTTTTATTTTTTAACGCAGGAATTTGTGCCAGAGTTTTCAATGTTGAACCGGTTAGTTGCGTAACAATAGGTTTTGTCCGTTCAATTCTAATTCCAGGGTCATCAATTGTTTGGATTTGCAAATTTCCGATAATAGATTTTAAATTTTCCGGAATTACCAGCCCTTTTGGTACCAACAAATCTTGTGGAAGCAAACCTGTTCTGACTTCAAGAGGCGGATTTGCCATTTTATAAATGGTTTTGTTACCTTTTGTATCGGTCATAACTTTCAAAAGGGCAAAATCATTGTTAAAAATGACGATATTGGGTTTTGAAGCAAGAGTTTTTGATGCCGGAACGGTTTCTTTTATCTTTAGAGTCTCCGGAGTTATGGTTTTTGCCGGAAACAACGGCAAATAAACCGTATTGTCAGGCAAAATCACAAGCCCGTCAAAACGAAAATTTGTTTTTGGAAAATCATTGTTAATTAACTGCTGAACATCTTCGGGAATTGTTGCAGAAAATGCGGCAGTTGATGTAATCAAAATTATTCCTAAACAAATTAAAAGCTTACGCATGAAAAACTCCCTTAACTTTGTCCATCACGGAAGAATGATGGATTTTTGAACCATGTTGAATTTCGTATAATTTCTTATACAAATTTCTTTCTTCGTCAGAAAGTTTTGTCGGAGTGACAACAGAAACAACTACAACATGGTCGCCTCTTTGAGTCGGTCTTGCAACATACGGAATACCCGCACCTTTGATTTTAATTGAGTTTCCGCTCTGCACACCGGCTTGAACCATAATTTCTTTTTCACCGTCAAGAGTTTTGATAACAATTTTGTCACCCAGAACGGCTTGAGCAGGCGTAATATCAAGCCTTGTATAAACATCATTTCCATCACGTTTGAAGTAATCGGAAGCTTTTACGTGCAACACTACGTACAAATCTCCGGCGGGTCCGCCGTTTGTACCGGCATCACCTTCACGCGAAACTCTGATTTTAGACATATTGTCAACACCGGCAGGAATTTTTATTTTAAGTTTCTTTTCTTTCTCGATTTTGCCGTGACCACCACAAGCTTTGCAAGGGTTGGTAATTTTTCTGCCAGCACCATGGCAATCAGGACAAGTTACAATTTGAGAAATTGACCCAAGCGGAGTTCTCATAA
>CAYPDZ010000111.1:0-3880 GCA_964409575.1 uncultured Muribaculaceae bacterium
AATAAGTGAATCCGTTAATAAGTTCATTTCGTTAGCTTCGCTCAAAAACAGCTTTGGTGCGTAGCACCCGATAAGCACTTATTCACTTATTATCTTATTCACCTATTCACTTATAAAAACAAAGGAAATCAAATGAACAATCAGTATCCGGTCTATACTTTGACAAATGAATGTCACGATTGCTACAAATGCATCAGAGAATGTCCAGTAAAAGCGATTAAAATCGAAAACGGGCACGCATCGGTTATTCCCGAAAAATGTATCGCTTGCGGAAATTGCGTTAAAGCTTGTCCGTCAAACGCTAAACGTGTAAGATATGATATTGATAAAGCTCAAGCTTTAATCAGAGCTCAAAAAGATGTCTATGTCTCTTTGGCACCTTCTTGGAGAGCTTCATTTGAAAACTCCGCCGAAAAAATGATTGCTCTTTTAAAACAACTTGGTTTTAAAGATGTATCAGAAACAGCATTAGGTGCTCAGGAAGTTTCAATAAAAACCGTTCAAATGTTGAACAATGCAGAAAAAGGTCTGTTTATCTCAAGCGCTTGTCCCGTTATAGTTGACTACATAAGAAAATACATGCCGGAATTTACAAAATATATTACACCAATCGGTTCACCTTTAATGACGCATTCAAAAATGCTCAAAGAAAAATTCGGTGACGATATTGCAATTGTATTTGTCGGACCGTGTATTGCCAAGAAAAACGAAATTACATACTCAAACCTTTTTGACGTTGCATTAACATTTGAAGAACTTAGAATGTGGCTCAACGAAGAAATTATCGACATTACAAAAGTTGCAAAAGACAGCAAATTTAAGTTTGTACCGGAATCAGCTTATGAAGGAACTCTTTATCCGATTGATGGCGGAATGAACAGAACTCTGAGAAAATCGGGTATAAATGATAACGTTCAACTACTGGAAGTTTGCGGTTTGAGTGCTCTTAACCGTTCATTAAAAAATCTTAATCCGGAAAAACTTGACAAAACAATATTCATAGAAGCTTTAGCTTGCGAAGGCGGATGTGTCGGAGGTCCTTGCATATCGTCCGAAAAAGCCGGAATTACAATGATTTCTGATATTTTGACCAAAGAAAAAAGACGTGATAATATACCCGAACAACCTAAAATCGTTGTTGATTACAAAATTGAACCTAAAAAAATTGTCAACAACGACTATCCGCTTGAAGAAATCTTAAAAACACTAAAAAAACTCGGCAAACATACAATTGATGATGAACTTAACTGTGGCGGATGTGGTTATGCAACTTGCAGAGATCTCGCGAAAGCACTTCTCGACGGAGATGCGGAAACTTCCATGTGTGTTTCTTACATGAGAAAAATCGCAATGAGAAAAGCTGCTGCAATGATTAGATGTATGCCATCAGCAATCGTTATGGTAGACAATGATTTGAACATACTTGAAGCAAATGACAGTTTTATGAAAATGTTTACCGGCGATATGTATGAAGTGTTTAAGGCTCGTCCTGACGGACTTACCGGTGCAGCTCTCGACAGAATTGTTGATTTTGCAGACCTTTTTAAAACAATTCTAAAAACCGGAAAAGACTTGCACAAAGAACGTTACAACGTCAAAGGCAGATTATATGATATTTCGGCATTCACCATTGAAGAAAACGAAATTGTCGGCGCAGTAATCACTGACGTAACTTCTGCCGAAACAAACAGAGAAAAAATTTCTCAAAAAGCACACGAAGTAATTTCTAAAAACATTTCAATTGTGCAAGAAATTGCCTGTTTACTTGGCGAACACATGGTAGAAACCGAAACGCTTTTGAGTTCAATCGCGGAAGATTATGAGAAGGAGGAAAAAGATGCATAGATGCATAGATGCATAGTCCGTTTCGTGCGAAGCACCAATAAAGACTTTGCCTCCTTGCTTCTTTGCCTCTAATCAACATGTTCATCGACATTGATTGCAACCAAACAAAAAAATATAACCAGAACGCTTTCGGAGATTACTTTATTTCAAAAAGATATCCCGATGAAGCTAAGCTGATTGCCGTGCTTTCCGACGGACTTGGAAGCGGTATTAAGGCAAACATTTTGTCCTGCATGACAGCGACAATGCTTTTAAAATTCATCGAAGGTGAACAAATTCCAATCAGCAAAGCCGCTGAAATTATCATGAATTCACTACCGGTTTGCAAAGTCAGAAGGATAAGTTACTCAACATTTTCAGCCATTGAAGTCAACGACGAAGGTGATGCAAAAATCGTAGAGGAAGGAAATCCCGAATTTATTTGGATTAGAGGAAATGAAATTATGCAACCCGAATTTAGCGAAATTCCATCCAAAACATTTAAAAACAGACGGTTGAAAATATACAAAATTAAACTCAAACTTGGCGACAGACTTATTTTCTGTTCTGACGGTGTAACTCAATCAGGATTGGGTGGCGGACGTTTAAAACTCGGATTGCGTCGCGAGGGTTTGATAGTGCTTTTACAGGATAAATTAAAAGAAAATCCCGATATCTCAAGCACCGAACTTTCGCAATACATAGTAAATCAAGCTCGAAATATTGAAACAGACAGACTGCCAAAAGACGACATATCATCATGCGTTTTGTATTTCAGAGAACCGCGGGAAGCTCTGGTATTTACAGGTCCGCCTTATCATCAACAAAAAGATAAAGAATATGCGGAAATGTTTGCAAACTTTAAAGGCAAAAAAGCAATTGCCGGCGGAACAACAGCAAATCTTATTTCGCGGGAACTCAACCGCCCGATTACCATGGATACAACAATCAGTATAGGCAAACTTCCGTCTTGTTCATATATGGACGGAGTTGACCTTGTTACCGAAGGTATTTTGACGTTAACAAAAACTTTAGAATATTTAGAAAATGGTACTTCAGATATTGACAACGCAGCAGGAAAACTGGTAAAATTCTTATTAGATAGTGACTGTATCAATTTCATGGTCGGCGCAAAACTCAATCAGGCTCACTATGATCCCGCACTTCCCATAGAAATTGAAATCAGAAAAAATATCATAAAGAAAATAGCAGGTGTACTTCGAGAAAAGTATTTTAAGAAGGTAAATGTGCAGTACATGTAAAGAAAGTGAATAAGTGAATAAGATAATAGGTGAATAAGTTCGTATTATAAAATTAAATTTGTAAAACTTTATCAATATTGCTTTTGTAAAGCACTTATTCTCTTATTTACCTATTCACTTATTTACTCTAATAGAAAGGACAGAGAAATGGCAGAAAAAATTAGTGTAAAAGTATGTTTAGGAACAACATGTTTTGTAATGGGTTCATCAAATTTGCAGGAATTAATCGAAACAGTTCCCGCAAAATACGGTGATAAAGTAGAAGTTTCAGGTGTTCCGTGTCTTGGTTTATGCTCAATCGACTGGGAATTTTCAAAAGCTCCTTACGTAAAAGTTGATGATGAAGTAATCAAAGAAGCAACAGTTGAAAAAGTTTTGTCAGCAATTGATGAACACTTGAAAAAATAAAAAAATTATTTCCAGAATTGAAAATACTACATTAAAAAAAATTTACAATAAACACTTGAAATTTTAAAAAAATAAGTTATAATATGGATATAGGGAAAAGACCTTAAGAGGTCGTAGCTCTTAAAGTCTTTCTTCGTTCCCTATAAGAAAATTGAAACAATTTGTAAAAGATGTCCTACCAGAGATAGGGCATTTTTTATTATCTCTTTTTTCATATTCTCACCTCCTTTGACCAATTTCTTCGTAATCTGCGTGTGTCACGGAGGGAATAGGAACTTACCCTTAAACTGATTATAATATAAAATCAGCAATAATGCAATAAAATTAAATTTCTTCTACCAAATCTCTCAAAATTTTATAAATTTTTTCAAGCATTTTGTTGTCGT
>CAYPDZ010000112.1:0-3866 GCA_964409575.1 uncultured Muribaculaceae bacterium
CTCCTGTTTTTTACTATCCTTTATCATTATAACATGTATTTTTCAACTTTTCAACTTATTCATATAAATTTTGCTTCACAAAAATTATTTTCCGATACAAAAATGATCAAAAATATTGTTCAAAATATCGTCAGTAATTACTTCTCCCGTAATCTCATCAAGAAATAAAAGTGCTGATTTCAAATCAATAGAAATAAGGTCTTGAAGTTCGTTGATTTTTGCAGCGTTAAGAGCCTGCATCATACTTTCGCGGCACTTGACAAGACAATCCTGCTGACGGTTATTGGTTACGAATTCTGTATCTTCAAGCGAAAAATTGTATGCGGTTTGTTTAATTTTGTTTTTAAGTTCGTCAAGCCCTTCTTTTGTAACTGTTGAAAGATAGAAAATGCCGGCTTCACGATTTTGTGTTAAATCAGCTTTGTTTGCGATAACGATATGGTTTTTGTCTTTTATAAGTTCTAAAATCGCTTTGTCTTCGTCATTCATTCCGCGTGAAGCGTCATATAAAAATAATACAAGGTCGGCTTCATCAGCAGATTGTTTTGAAAATTCAATTCCGATTTCTTCGACTTTTCCGACTTCTTCGCCATCTCGAATGCCCGCTGTATCTACAAGAGTAATTGCGACATCCCAATCGAGAGTTTCTGTCAAAACATCACGCGTAGTGCCGGCAATGTCCGTTACGATTGCGCGTTCGACATTCAATAAAGTGTTAAACAGCGACGATTTGCCGACATTTGGTTTGCCGACGATTGCGATTTTTATTCCTTGCCGCATTATATTAGAGGAATTTGCACCGGCTAAAATATCGTCAATCTTTGAGATTGCTTTTTCAAATTCTGCTATAATATATTCATATTCGGGTTCGGCAACATCTTCCGGAAAATCAATTCCTGCAATAATTTTTGACAAGACATTAAATATGTCATTTCTGATTTCTTTGATTTTGGTACTTAAAACTCCGGATAAATTTTTTGCCGATTGCTTTGCAAAATCTTTTGTTTTGGCATGGATGAGGTCTGCAACGGCTTCGGCTTGAGATAGGTCAAGTTTTTTGTTTAAAAATGCGCGTTTGGTAAATTCTCCGCGTTCTGCCATTCTCGCACCGTTTTTAAGAACAATTTCAAGAATATTTCTGACAACGTTAATTCCGCCGTGGCAGTGGATTTCAATAACGTCTTCACCCGTGTAGCTATGCGGAGTTTTGAAAGGCAGAATTATTACCTCGTCAATTATTTTATCGTTATCGAGGATTTGACCATGAGAAATTTTACCTGCTTCAAGGTTGTGTTTTGAATAAATTTTGTCGATAATTTCAAAACTTTTGTCGCCCGATATGCGAATAACGCCAACTCCGCCTGTGCCAATTGGAGTTGCGATAGCTGCTATTGTGTCAAATTCTTGGATAATGTTCATAAAATTATTATACCAAAAAAACGGGCATTCGCCCGTTTTTCTAGCTGTATTTTTGAAGAAGTTGTAAAGCGGCAGATGCTGCAGTTCCATACGAGCCCATTGAACTCAATAATCCCGATGTGAGATTAGAATACGCACCAAGCCCATTTGACGATTTATTTGCACTATAAGCCTGTGCATTGTAGCTGTTTCCGGAGGAGCTGTTGGCTTGAGAACTGCTTGCAAAACTCAAAATGTTTGAATTGGTTTGATTTTGAATATCTTGTAAGAAATTCAGATAAGTATACCTCTGTGACAATTCATCATTTATTAGTTCAGAGCGTTTTGCTGTTACATCTTGTGCAAGATTGTTGACTGCATCGGCACGATTTTGTTCTATAGAATTCAGATTGTCCATAAATACTGAATTGTCAAGGTTGCCAAAGCGTGATGCGATATCAGTTTTTAGATCGTTCAACATTGGTGTGTAAACATTGTTGATGATTTTTTGACCTTGAAGGGTATATGCATCAAGTTGTGATTGCAAATTTTTCTGTGTGTCTTCATCAAAAACATTTACGTAAGGAAGTGCGTCTGCGAAAGAATTTTGAGCATAATTGTATGCTTGTTTTTCGGCATCGGACATTTTGTAATTTGTGATTACGTTATTTCCTTTTTTGTATGTTGTTGCTTTGGTTTGTCCGTTTACTTTGATTGTTCCCGTCGAATATGACGGATATTTTGAAGATTTTCCCATTATTTTTTACCTCATTTCTTTGAGGACAAAAATTTAGTGAATTAAAAGGCATATATATTATACCATATATGTTTGAAATCTGTAAAGTATGTGTTATAATTTGGTTATGGAAAAGATTAATGAGCTTATAAACAACAAAGAATTTGTACTTGCAAAACAAGAGTTATTAAAAATTTTAAAAGATGATGAAAAAAATATTGAGGCCTTGAAACTTTTAGGACTTTGCCATGTAAACCTTGGTGAATTCAAAGAAGGGCAAGGAGTTTTTGAAACGGTTGTAAAATACAATGATGATGCGACAAGCTGGTTTTATCTCGCCAATTGCTATGACAATCAAGATGATTATTTGCATGCGATTTCGGCTTATGAAGAAGTTTTGAGAATGCGGAGCGAATATTGTGATGCATACAAAAATTTGGCTGTTGTTTATGTAAAAAATCAAGAACCGCAAAAGGCTATTGAAACGGCACAAAGAGCTTTGGATTACGTAAAAGATGATTATACAGTGTATTACATTGCCGGAACTGCCTGCATGGCTTTGAAAGATTTTACAAAAGCTCTTGAATTTTTTGAAAAAGCTTTGGAACTTAATCCCGAGCATTCACAGCTTTATAACAACCTTGGAACATGTTATGTTTCAACAGGTGATTTAAAAAAAGCTTATGAAAGTTTTTTGAAAGCAAGTGAATACAATCCTGATAATGCCATAACCTATTTTAATATCGCATCAATTTTGCAAATGCAGGGAAGACACGAGGAAGCCTGTGTGTTTTTCAAAAAAGCTTACTCACTCGACCCGCAAGATAATTACCTTACGGCACTTGCGCTTTCGGAAGTTAAGGCTGACAAACTGTCTGATGCGATTAATCATTACAAAATTCTTGCAACACGTCATCCCGAAAAACCGAATTTTAAATATAATCTTGCTTGTTGTTATGATGCGGCGGGTGAGTTTGCAAGTGCAATTGCGATACTTGCACAACTTGTATTGCTAAACCCAAAATCAGTTTCTATGTTGAGAAAATTGGCAAATATCTATCTAAAAGTTGGCAAACTTATGAATGCAAAAGAGTTGTACGAACGAATTATTCGCCAAGGCAATGTTTCTCATGAGATTTATTATGAATTTGCACATATTTGTGTAAAAACGAACGACAGCGATAAAGCAGAAAAGATTTTGAAAAAAGTTGTTGAGCTTAATCCTGATTTTGCACCTGCTCACAAGGATTTGGGCGTACTTTATCTTAGCAAACGTTTATTTGATTATGCAGAAGATGAATTTCAAAAAGGGCTTAAAGCTGATCCGAACAACTTTGGAGTTTTGTTTGAATATGCAAACTTTTTGCACGCAACAACAGATTTCAAAAAAGCTGATGAGTATTATGAAAAGGCACTGGCAATCAATCCTGATAACTATGAGGTTGTCGGTTTTTGCGCGTTGAACAAAATGCTTTTGGGTGATTTGGATACTGCATATTCAATGATTGAGAGCGTTTTGAACAAAGTTACAAACGACGGATTTATGTATTTTATCGCCGGAAAAATCAAATATCTAAAGAAAGATTTTGAAGATGCAAAAATGTATTACATAAAATCTTACGAACTTGAAAAAGCGGCTGATACTGAACACATGCTCGGAATGTGTTATTTTGAACTTGGTGATTACGAGCAGGCAAACGGAATATTTATGCACCTTTTGAAAGAAAATCCG
>CAYPDZ010000113.1:0-3840 GCA_964409575.1 uncultured Muribaculaceae bacterium
AATGCTGCACATTTAGAAGGCACTAAGGTCTTTTCGGTTTGCTGTGCAAACGAAGAATTATCCTCTCCCCTACCCCAAGAGAGGGAATTTATCGCTCATCACATTTCACTCATATCAGCCCCCACCCTGTCTTGAATTTGCTCAAGCAATCTATGTATCAATATTAGTTGCATAAACCGCATTAGCTTCAATGAAGTTGCGACGAGGATCAACCTTGTCACCCATCAAAATATCAAACAACTGGTCACACAACATTGCATCCTCAACGTTTACCTTAAGCAATGTTCTCGTCGCAGGATCCATTGTCGTTTCCCACAACTGTTGAGGCATCATTTCACCAAGCCCTTTAAAGCGTTGGATTGTCATACCTTTTTGACCTCTGTCATCAATGATTTTTTGAAGTTTTTCAAACGAATTAATTTCATATTGTTCCGTATCTGTTTCAAGTATCAAATTATCTTCTTCCTCAATTAAATAATCCCTGATGAGCGGATAAGATGATTTCAAACGCTTGTACTCAGAACTCTTGATAATATTTTGGTTAATTATCACGTGTTCTTCTTCATTCAAATTCAATTGGATAGAATATTTTGCGCTTTCTGCATTGTATTTTAAAGAACAAACATAATTTGAAGCTTCCGAAATATTGTAATTTCTAGCGTGATCTTGCAAATAATTATTCAAATATTCAATAATTTCGCCCATCTTAGCCTGATCTTCAAAGTTTTCAGGAGTAATTCCGGAGCGTACAAGTCCTCTCAATACAACTGCCGGATACAAATTCAAAATCGGGTTGTTATAAGAATTGTAGAATGTTGACATATTTTTGATTAATTCTAACAACTCATCACCGGTTTTTGTTCTTGATTTTGTCTTGTCAGAAAGGCTCAAATTCTTGATACCGCGTTCTTTAAGCATTTTATCAAGAGCATGCTCGTCGTATAAATATTCAATATTTTTGCCTGACGTAATTTTGAACAAAGGCGGTTGAGCAATATATACGTAACCGTTTTCGATTAACGGTCTTGCATATCTAAAGAAGAACGTTAACAACAATGTTCTAATGTGTGCACCGTCAACATCAGCATCGGTCATGATAATAATTTTGTGATAACGGAGTTTTTCCAAATCAACTTCATCAGGATTTCTGCTGATATTTATACCAAATGCCTGAACCATTGATTGAATTTCGTTGTTACCATAAATTTTATCAAGTCTTGCTTTTTCAACATTAAGAATTTTACCTCTCAATGGCAAAATAGCCTGAAACATTCTGTTTCTGCCTTGTTTTGCAGAACCGCCCGCAGAATCACCCTCAACAATATAAATTTCGCATTTTTCAGGCTCTCTGTTTGAACAATCAGCAAGTTTACCCGGGAGAGTTGAGTTTTCAAGAACAGATTTACGTCTTGTCAATTCTCTGGCTTTTCTCGCAGCTTCTCTAGCACGTTGTGCCTGCAATGTTTTTTCAATAATAATTTTTGCAATTTTGGGGTTGAACTCTAACCATTCTTGCAATTTATCACGGACAGCATCTTGAGTTGCGCCCATTGCTTCAGCGTTTCCGAGTTTTTCTTTAGTCTGTCCTTCAAATTCAGGATTAGAAATTTTCACACTGACAATGGCTGTCAAACCTTCTCTAACATCATCACCGGAAAGGTTTTGGTCACTGTCTTTCAAAATATTATTTTTTCTTGCATAATCGTTGAATACACGTGTCAAAGAATTTCTGAAACCTGTCAGGTGAGTTCCGCCTGAGTGCGTATTGATGTTATTCGCAAAAGACAAAACACTTTCACTGTAAGCATCAGTATATTGCATAGCAACTTCAATTTGCATGCCGTCAACAACTTTGTCAATATAAATCGGTTTGTCATGGAGAACTGTTTTGTTTTCATTCAAAAATTCAACATAACTTCCAATACCTCCGACATAGTGAAATTCTTGCTGTTCTTGAGTTACTCCGTCAATGAACACAATTCTCAAACCTTTGTTCAAGAATGCCATTTCTCGTAATCTGTTTGCGATTACATCTCTGTCAATAGTGGTTGTTTCTGTAAAGATTTCAGGGTCAGGCCAGAAAGTTGTTTTTGTACCTGTTTTGTCTGTAGCTTCACCTTTTTCTACAGGAGAAAGCGGTTCACCTCTCATGTATTCCTGACGCCATACAAAACCTTGACGAGAAACTTCAACACGGTATTTTTCGGAAAGTGCGTTTACAACAGAAGCACCTACACCGTGCAATCCGCCTGATACTTTATAACCACCGTCACCGAACTTTCCGCCTGCGTGAAGTACGGTATGAACGATTTCCAAAGCTGATTTACCACTTTCGGGTTTAATATCAACAGGAATACCACGTCCGTTATCTTCTACGGTAACACTGTTATCCTTATTAACGGTTACGTAAATATCTGTACAAAATCCTGCAAGAGATTCATCGATTGAGTTATCGACAATTTCATAAATACAGTGATGCAAACCTCTTTGAGAGGTTGAACCGATGTACATGCCGGGACGCATTCTTACAGCTTCCAAGCCTTCTAATACTCTGATATTGCTCGCATCATAAGATTGCGATGTTTTAGTTTCAATCGCTTCATCATTGTTTTGAAGTTCAACAACTTCAATCTTTTCTACAGGTTGAGCCTGATTATTTTGTTCATTGGTCACTTGAGTGTCCGGCATTTTTTTATCTCCCATTAGTCTTATCCCTTGATAGTATTGTAACACAAACACATTTTTTTTGCTAATTTATGACAAAAAGTTAACCATTTGGTGAATTAAAAATTTAAAAGATTATTTTATATTCCGCATGTAAAAAGGAGAATTAATATGTCTAAACATTTACTAAAATCAGTTGAAAAAATCACTCAAGAAGCCGGCACCAACAAAATTACCATCTTCACAAACCATCTTAAAATAGACGGCAACGTATTTTTGCCGGAAGGCAGATGCGAAGAATGTCATGATGATTTCATCACACTTGAAAATGCACTTGCATGCAGACTGTCAGACTATTGCACCTGCAATGATGACGAATGCGATTGTAATGATTATGTTTGTTTCAAATACGATTGGCTCAATATTGCAATAGACGAAATTGTAGCATTTAGTATTGTTCAGTAAGTAAAAAAGCTTAACCTTTCGGTTAAGCTTTTTTATTATCTAGATACAATGGTAAAATTATCGCCCCATTTTTTAAAAACAGATATCAATTTACGGACATTATCAGTTCCACTCGCTAGCACATTACCATCTTTTAGTGCTCGTAAAATTGTGATACCGTCATCAGTATCCCTTGAAAATTTAAATTCATCAATGCCTAATTTTCTTAATTTCGAATTTTCCGGTAAAGTTACTGTTTTGTATAAGCGATTATAACTTTGATGTTTCTCAATAGCCTTCACAACCTTTGTTCCATTTTCTGTTACCAGTGTACTTAAAATTTTCATGCAATTTTTCCTTTCTACTTTATAAATTTTTCTACACACTTTTATAAAGTAAAAACCGCGAAAATTATTGACACGGCAGGAGCTATGCTATGCTATGCTATGCTATGCTATGCTATGAGGCATTATACAAGGCTTTCGGCGATTGTAAAAATTTGTTAAGTTATTGTTACATAATGAATATTATCGTTCCATCTATTCCCTCTCCCTTGAGGGGAGAGGGTTAGGGTGGATTTACGTCATTGCGGACAAGCGTAGCGCGATCCGCAATCGCAATATCGTCGCCTTTGGGCAAACCTTGCGATCCCGTGTCAAGCACGGGATAACGGATATAGAAACACGCCAACCGTTTAATCTGCACTAAATTCAACCCGAAGCGACTTAATCG
>CAYPDZ010000114.1:0-3809 GCA_964409575.1 uncultured Muribaculaceae bacterium
AGTATCTTAGTGCCCTAGTGCCTTCTAAACGCGCAGCGTTTACGCTAGCCGAGGTTTTAATAACCCTCGGCATCATCGGTGTTGTGGCGGCGATTACGATGCCGACGATTATGGTGAATGTTCAAAAAACAATCCTTAAAAACCAGTTTAAATCAGCATATTCAAAATTTTCTCAAGCTGTATTCCAAACTCAAGCGCGCATGGGATATCCTGTGGAATGTTTCTATTGGACAACGGGAAATAAGTATCCCTTAGTGTGTACGGAAAGGAACGAATATGGTACATGTAAAAAGTGGACTCTGCTGGATGGCTCACCTGTGCTTTCTGATACCGGTGGACTTAATAGCGGATGTCCTGCATTTGAGAAAGAACTCTTTACAAAGACTTTAAAAGTTGTAAAGTTTTGTCAAGACCATGCTCTTGCAAACGGTTGTTTGACAGATGCGTATAGAGGTGTAGATAAAGTAAAAAATGAGCAAAATCCTGACAAGGAAGCTGATCCGGGTCAAGCTTTAAGTGACAGTAATATTAAAAACAACTATTCGTCATGGGTATTGGCGGATGGTACGGTGATTATAAAATATGGAAAGATGGGGTGGTGGCCTCTCTATGCAATCGACATCAACGGTCATAAAGGTCCTAATAAGTGGGGTTATGATATATTCACACTTCAATTTAAAGGTGACAATGACGGGATTAAAAAGATTGAGGGTGCTGATTATGCTACAGAAAAGGGTGGAACAAGTTCTACAGATATGATCAGAGATGCATTTTCAAAATAATAACAAACAAAAGGGGGCAAAATTGCCCCCCCTTTTTAGTTTGCTTTTTCAATATATTTTTTCGCACAGTCAAACATTGTGTTTACAAGAGTTGCGTTTGAATAAATATTCATGCCGTTACTCTCAAGTACTTGTTTCATGCGTTTTTCCCAGATGCTATAGACATCATCTTTGGTTAAATCCAATACCTGCGCAATCATTGTCAATTCTTTAAAATCAATCGGCACCGGCAATGTCCCTCTTAACATATCAACAATGTCAAGGCGTTTTTTACGCGGGAATGATTTCAAAAAACTAACAACAGTCATCCCTTTTTCTTTCATGATATCTTTGAAAAACTCAACCGACTCATCAACCAATATTGGCTCTTGCGGAATTTTATATTCTTCAAATTCTTCAGGTTCAATTTCCATAACCGTTGCAATGCGCTCCAGCGTCGTTCCACGCGTAGAAAACGGGATGGAATTGTCTATCAAATTATAAACGTATGAAAGCGTTACACCTATCATCTCTGCAAAATCTTTTTTATGCAATGCATTTTTCTCTAAAAATCTTGCAACTTTTTCTGAACTTTTTTCCTCAACAATTGGTTTATTTTTCATTTTTTTAACCCTCTTTATTTCATTACACATAAAATAAAAGTTTTTTATCTTTTTGTTAAGCGAAAATGTGGCAAGCCGAGACGGTAATATTTATTTAGGTTAAAATAAGAATGAGCACTTGTCATTGCGGACGAACACAACCGCATAAGCTTTTAAAAAAAGGAAATGTTTAAATGAAATTAATCGCAGGACTAGGAAATATTGGAGAGAAATACTGTTTTACCAGACACAATGCAGGGTTTATGGTGCTTGACAAATGGGCTATGGATGACGGATTTTCTTTCAAAGAAGATAAGAAACTAAAATGTTTTATCGCAAAACAAGGCGATATCGTGTTTATTAAACCGACAACTTACATGAACCTCTCCGGAGAAGCTGTTCGAGCCGTCATGGATTATTACAAAATCGACGATATTTTGATAATTTATGACGATATCTCGCTCGATTTAGGCAAAATAAGATTTAGAGCAAACGGCTCTGATGGTGGACACAACGGTATTAAATCAATTATTCAGCATATCGGTACAAAAAATTTTGACAGGTTGAAAATCGGCATTGGTCCGCAACCCAATATCCCGTCAGAAAACTACGTTTTAGGAAATTTTCCAAAAGAACAGCATGACTTATTGAAAGAAGTTTTGAAAAAATCTATTGAAGCTGTTAAATTTTATCTTGAAAACGGTATAGAAAAAGCACAAAACAAATTTAATTAGCCGTCAGAATTATTGTTTTTGACATTTTTCAGGTATAATTAAACCAAAAGGAGTAATAAAATGAGCTTACAATTAGCTGAACAATACGAAGAAAACGAACAATATACACAAGCTTACGAGGAATACAAAAAACTTTACGACAGAAATCCGAAAGATTTGAGTCTTTTAGAACGTTTGGGACATCTTTCAATGCTTTTGGATAACAAAGAAGAAGCTGCAGAATATTACTCCAAAATTTTGGAAGCAGACAGAACAAATATCCTTGCGTATGAACAATTAATGGATATTTATGTAACAACAGACAAGTATAAATACTATGTTTACCGTGGAAATCTGCATACAGTTAACCACAAACTTGAACATGCCATAAATGATTACAAAAAAGCTGTTAATGCAGCTCAAACAGATGAGGACATGCTTAATGCAAGGTTTGTGTTGGCTACACTTTTTGAGCAGGAAGGAAACAACCTCAAAGCTATTGACGAATACTTGAAAGTAATTGAATACGAACACACGCATGAAGAAGTTTATACAAAACTTGCTAATCTTTATTTAAAAGAGGATGCTTTGCCGAGTGCTATAGAAGTACTTGAACGTGCAAGAAAATCAGGCTTTGACACAACAAATATTAAAGAGGTATTAGCTGACCTTTACATAAAAAACGGTGACAGCGAAAAAGCATTCGAAATTACATCAGATGAGCTTACAAAAGTAAGATGTCTGCTTGATACAGGCAAAAAATCAGAAGCTTTTGAAAAACTTCAACAAATGGAAGAACAGTACGGTCACATTGCTCAATATCATTCATTAAAAGCTCAATATTTTTATATGAATGGCGAGTTTGAGAAAGCTCTTGAAAGTGTTGAGAAATTTTCTAAAATGGAAGCTAATTCACCGCTTGTTTATCAGATGCGCGCATTAATCTTTGAGGAACAAAATGACGATTATAATGCACATCTAAACTGGGGCAAATATAATTTGACGCGAGGCAACAAGGATATTGCGATAAATGAATTTTTGAATGCATATCAGCTCAAAGGTGATGATTTAGACTTGCTGAATACGCTTGCTGTGCTTTTGGAGGAAAATAACGACAGAAACCACGCTATGGAGTTCTACGAAAGAATTTCAAAACTTGATGAAACAAACAAAAAAGCCTTGGAAAAACTTGCAGATTTCAGAGAAAGCATTGGTGACTATAGTATGCAAGCAGAATACCTTTTGAAACTTTATAAACTTGACAAACGTAATTCAACAGTCGTAAGAAAACTTGGCGAAGCTTACGAAAAATGCCACAATAAACCAAACGCTGTTGAATGCTACGAAAAATATCTTGAAATCTGTAAAGGTAATCCTGATTACGAAAAAATCAGAACTAAATTGAACAAACTCAACAACATTGAAATGACAGAGGATGAAGGCTTGTTAGATAAAATAATGGGCTGGTTTAATAAAGGCAAAATGTAACAAACTGTCACCCTGAATTTATTTCAGGGTCTTACCATTGTGACTATTGCAAGATGCTGAAACCACTCCCAGAGGACCCATTTTTCATAAAATCAATAGATTTTGGAAAAAGGAGGCAAGTTCAGCATGACAGATGGGACTATTTCTGTGTAAATTTGTACATAAGTCCCCTTATTTCCAATATTGAACTAAAGGTGTGTATTGTTTGAGTGCTACGCACATAGACATATTAGAGTTTGGAAGTT
>CAYPDZ010000115.1:0-3797 GCA_964409575.1 uncultured Muribaculaceae bacterium
GCTATATCTTCAGGATTTCCAAGTCTGTTCAACGCAATATGTTGAGCAATTTTTGTTTCTTCTAAACCTTTTGTCATGTCAGTTTGAATGAATCCCGGTGCAATAGCATTTACTCTGATGTTTCTTGAACCAATTTCTTTTGCTAAAGATTTTGTAAATCCGATTAAACCTGCTTTTGCAGCAGAGTAATTTGCTTGTCCTGCATTTCCATGAACACCAACTATACTAGACATGTTGATAATACAGCCTGAACGTTGTTTCATCATTATCTTTACAACAGGATTTGACATGTAAAATGCACTGTTTAGGTTTGTGTTTATTACTGCTTCCCAATTTTCAGCTGTCATTCTTAAGAATAAACCATCACGGGTAATTCCTGCATTGTTTACTAAAACGTCAATTCTTCCAAACTCAGCCATAACTTCTTCAACAGCTTTTGCACATGCATCTTTATTTGCTACATCAAATTTGTATGATTTAGCTTTTATGTCTAGTGCTTGTAACTCTTCAACGGTTTTATTTGCTGCTTCTTCATTTCCTGCATAGCTTATCGCAACATCATAACCTGCTTTTGCAAGTTCAATTGCACATGCTCTGCCAATGCCTCTAGAACCTCCGGTTACTAATGCAACTTTATTTTCTGCCATTATACAAGCTCCTTTTCCTTAATTTCAGATACAACAGACATTAAAGATTCATAGTCAAAAATATTTAATGTACTTAGCTCTGCATTGATTTTTTTATTTAATCCTGCTAATACTTTTCCGGGTCCAATTTCTATGAAGTCTGTTATACCTTCTTTTTCGATATTATTAATTGTTTGTGTCCAACGAACTGATGAACAAATTTGTTTTGGTAATTTATTTTTGAATTCATCTCCGTTTACTGTTGCTTCTGCATCAACATTTGTATATACCGGAATTTCAGTATTATTAAAATCAAATTGATTTACAAAATTTATGAATTCTTCACCTGCACTGCTCATCAATGGAGAGTGAAATGCTCCTGACACGGCTAAAGGAAGAACTCTTTTTGCACCTGCTTCTTTGAATTTATCTAAATTATTATTGATTTCTTCTTTATTACCGGTTATAACAACTTGTCCCGGAGAATTAAAGTTCGCAACGTAAACATTATTCATTGTTTCTGTTATTTTAATAACAGTTTCGTTGTCTAAGCCTAAAACCGCTGCCATTGAGCCGGATGTTTTTTCTGCTGCATCATTCATTAAATTTGCTCTTTTTTGAATTAGCTTTAAAACAGTTTCTAAATCAACTGCACCAGCAGCGTATAATGCGGCATATTCTCCTAAGCTATGACCCGCTGTACAAGCCACATTTATGTCAACTTTTTCTCTTAAGGCTTCTAATGCAGCAAGTGAAACAGTAAGAATACATGGTTGTGAATTGATTGTTTTCATTAAATCTTCTTCACTACCATTAAAACATAAGTTTGTTATGTCATAACCTAAAACTTTGTTCGCTGTTTCAAAAACTTTTTTTGCTGCTTCAGAATTCTCGTACAAATCTTTTCCCATGCCGGGCTTTTGTGCACCCTGACCAGGAAATACTAAAGCATATTTTTTCATTAAGCGATACCTTCTCTTAATCTGATAACTGTGGTACCAACTGTCATGCCTGCGCCAAATCCTGTTAATATAGCACTGCAAGGTAATTTCATTTTTCCGCTTTCAATAGCTTCTACTAAAGCAATTGGAATAGAAGCAGCAGATGTATTTGCATAATCTTTAATATTTGAAATTACATTATCAGGATTGAATTCTAAGCGTTTTTCCAAAGCTTCAATAATTCTCATGTTTGCTTGGTGAGGAACCAAATAATCAATTTCGTTCATCTTTAATCCTGATTTAGCAACGCATTCTTCAATATATGTAGGAAGTTTTGTTACTACATATTTATAAACTTCTTTTCCGTCCATATTAACGAACATTTTTGGTTCATCATTTGGTTCAACCAACGGACAGTTTTTACCTGGAGTAGGCATTTGAATGTAATGACCCAAATGACCCTCTGCTTTTAAATCGATTGCAACAATGTCATCTTGTTCGTCATCAGAAACAGTAAGCATCATAGAACCTGCACCGTCACCAAATAAAACGCAAGATGCTCTATCTGTCCAATCAACACATCTTGATACGGCATCAGTAGCAACAACAAGAATATTTTTTGCCATGCCTGATTTTATCAAGCCTCTTGAAATTCCTAAACCGTATATTAAACCTGAACATGCCGCTGTAATATCAAAGCATGCTGCATTAACAGCGCCAAGTGCTCTTTGTATTTCGCAAGCAGTTGACGGATAAATATGTGTTCCTAAACTTGCTGCAACTATAATATAATCAATTTCTTTTGCATCAATGTTTGACTTTGCAAGTGCTTTTTTTGCTGCACCTATCCCCATTTCAACGGCTGTTTCGTTTCCTGAAAGAACATGTCTTCTTTCAATACCCGTTCTTGTTCTAATCCATTCATCTGATGTATCAAGAATTTTTGTTAAATCATCGTTTGTAATTACAGTTTCCGGTACTTGAAATCCAATCCCTGCAATTTTTATTGGAATATTCATTTCCTATTTCTCCTCGTAATATGAAGCAATGCTTTTATTAACACCTGCTTCAACTGCGTTGTATGCCACTTTTACAGCGTTCTTAATTGCATATGCACTTGAACGACCATGACATATCACTGTAATGCCTTTAACACCTAATAATAATGCACCACCAAATTCTTCATAATTAACTTTTGCGTACATCTTTTTAAGTATAGGTTTTACTAAAATGCCCATGATTTTAGTAATTGGGTCATGGTAAAACTCTTGTTTCACCATATAGAAGAACATTCTTGCAACACCTTCAATTGTTTTTAATGTAACGTTTCCTACGAAACCATCACAAACAACTACATCACAGTTGCCTAAGAAAATTTCTTTACCTTCGGCATTCCCTATAAAGTTTAGTTTATCTTTATTTTCATCGAATAATTTGTAAGTATCTTTGGCAAGTTCATCACCTTTACCTGCTTCTTCACCGATATTTAACAGTGCAACTCTTGGATTAGCTATTCCAAGAACTGATTTTGCATAAGTTGAACCCATAATACCGAATTGGTATAGCATTTCAGGTGTACAGTCAGTATTTGCACCTGAATCCATCAATACAAGAGGACCTTTCATTGTTGGTAGAACGGTAGCGATAGCAGGTCTTTCAATTCCCGGAAGTCTTCCCATTCCGAATAAGCTTGCCGCCATTGCCGCACCTGTTGAACCTGCTGCTACTACAGCGTCAGAACTTTCTGTAACTACTGCATTTACAGATAAAACTATAGATGAATTCTTCTTCTTTCTAATAGCTTGTCCGGGAGCTTCACCCATCTCGATTACTTCATTTGCATTTGTTAATTTTATATCAAGCTTCTTTGTATTAACTTTTATTCTTTTTGGCTTGAACATACCTTTTTCAATAACAATGCCTTCTTGGTCGATACGGTCAAGTTCTCTTTCAATGTCATATAATTTACCTACTAACTCAATAGGAATGTTATATTCCATTGCTGCCCATACTGCGCCCTCTACTACCGCTTTAGGAGCATAATCTCCTCCCATTGCATCTATAGCTATCCTAGTCATACTACCTATATCCCCGTATTTATTCTATTGTAATTATTCAGCGTCTTTTGTTTCTGCTTTTGCAGCTTTTTTGCTAACAACTTCACCTTTGTATGTTCCGCATTCTGTACATACTGTGTGTGTTAATACTGTAGCACCGCAATTTGTACAAA
>CAYPDZ010000116.1:0-3751 GCA_964409575.1 uncultured Muribaculaceae bacterium
TTTGCAAACCGATTGGCATGCCGTCACGGTCAAATCCGGCAGGAACACTCATCCCCGGAATTCCGGCAAGGTTAGCTGAAATTGTTGCAATGTCTGTCAAATACATTGATAGCGGGTCTGATGATTTTGCACCAAGTTCAAATGCTGTATTCGGGCAGGTTGGCGAAATCAAAATATCAACTTTTTTGAACGCTTCTACAAAATCTTGAGTTACTAATGCACGCATTTGTTGTGCTTTTTTGTAGTATGCATCATAGTAACCTGATGATAAAGCGTAAGTTCCGAGCATTATACGGCGTTTAACTTCTGCTCCAAAACCTTCTGCTCTTGTTTTTGTGTACATTTCGAGAAGATTTTTTGCGGTACTGTTTCTGTAACCGTATTTTACACCGTCAAATCTAGCAAGGTTTGATGAACATTCAGCAGTTGCCAAGATATAGTAAATTCCGATTGAGTGTTTCAAGTTTGGCAGTGAAATTTCAACGATTTCAGCACCGAGTTTTTTATAATCCTCAATTGCTCTTTCCATGGCTTTTGCAACATCTTCCGACAAGCCTTCTGTCATAAGTTCTTTTATAACACCGACTTTCAAGCCTTTAATGTCGTTGTTAAGATTTGCTGAATAATGTTCAACAGGCAAATCCAATGATGTGCTGTCTTTTGGGTCATGACCCGAGATAACTTCAAGTAAATTTGCAGCATCTTCGACAGTTCTTGCAAAAGGTCCTATTTGGTCTAATGATGATGCAAACGCGATTAAGCCGTAGCGAGAAACTCTGCCGTAAGTCGGTTTCATGCCTACAATACCGCAGAATGATGCCGGCAAACGGATTGAACCGCCTGTATCAGAGCCAAGTGCGAGAGTTGCTTCGCAAGAAGAAACTGATGCTGCAGAACCGCCGGATGAACCACCCGGAACTTTTTTCAAATCCCATGGGTTGTGAACTTTTTTGAATGCTGAGTTTTCGTTTGATGAGCCCATTGCAAATTCGTCAAGGTTTGCTTTTCCAACGATTGGAACTAGGTTATTCAAAAGTTTTTCCGTAACAGTTGCGTTGAAAGGAGAAACAAAGTTTTCCAAAATTTTTGATGATGCGGTAGTTTTTGAGCCGACCAAATTCATATTATCTTTCAAAGCGAGCGGAACACCTGCAAGAAGCGGAAGTTCTTCGTTGCGTGCTATTTTTTCGTCAACTTTTTTAGCTGTTTCAAGTGCTGTATCTTTTGTCAAAGAATTGAAAGCTCCGAGTTTTTCTTCTAACTCTGCAATTCTTTCAAAAGCTGCATTTGTCAACTCTACTGCTGAAATTTCTTTATTTTTAATGGCTTTACTTTGCTCAGCCGCTGATTTTTTTAAAATCTCGTTCATACTTTTTTCTCCTATATTATGAGAAAATTTTACGATAAAAATAAGAGTTTATCAAGCTTGTAATGTATATGAATTTTTTATTGGATATTTTTTATATGTCCTTTTAAATTTTCCAATTCTTCTTGCTGAAAAATGATATAAATATTTTCATTATCAATATGTGTAGAATTTAGATTTGGATATGGTGCTGCTTTATTTAACAAATAATCCGTATCCATTTTAATTAAATCTTCATCAGATAAAGGTACTGTACAATTGTCATAACTAAAATTGATATATGAATGTTTTTCATAAAAATCAAAATATTCTTTAGCGTTCCAGTTTGGAACAAAGGGAGCCCAGGCGTTTTCCCAAGACATTTTTGAATTGTATTTGTCAAAAGTTGTTGTTTCCCATGTCCTTTCAACCTCACCGACTATAAATAAGTTGTACCTTTTTTCAGAGTTGAAGTTTGGATTTGATTTTATACGAGAAATTACATCCTCATATATTCTGACGTCGTGTAATTTGTCAAAATATTTAACTTTTTGATCACGAATGTCTTGCAAACTGCTGTAAAAAATTGCTATACACATAAATAATATAGCAAAATTTTCACAGCATTTGCCGGTTCTTAACAGTATTGTCCAAAACAATGCATACGTATAAGGCATGGCAAAAAAATCTATCCTTAACTGATTTGAATAATCAGCTACCGAAAGCAGATTTGTAATTTGTGTAGATACTATTACTCCTAAAAATAGAGTGAATAATAGTGCGGCTTTTTCTTTTGAATAATTTTTCATTAGCCAAATGACTATGGGTATAGCCAAGCCCAACAAAATTTTAAATCCCGTTGGAATATACGGAAGCGGATGTAAAAAAGAATCTCTTATTCCTATACCTACTTGTGCAAAATTACTTAAAAGTGTTGATAATCCGACGTTTTCAACTGTTGGCATCGGGATAATGACACCAAATTTTTTCATCAAAAGCCAAGTAACAGTAAAAGCCGCAAATGACAGTATAATTATACAAAAAGTCTGCCACCTGTCTTTTATTAATTGTTGCGGAGTTTTGTTATCAAACCACACATCTAATATGCATCTCCCAAAGAAAATGATGAACATAGCAGGAAGCATCGCGGCGTAACATCCCAGACAAAAATATAATAGCAGGAATGCTAACAAATAAGCCCATAATTTTTTGTAAGAACAAAGTACAAGTGATATGACTATCAAAAATATGTTCCAAAAATGTGTTTCTGAACGGACAAATTGCAACCATGGTGGAGTATAAGGCATTAATATAATGAATAATCCGAAAATTGTATAAGTGAATGCGTTTTTGGGTAACTCCCAATATTTGGCAAGAAAAATAGTTGCCAGAGTAAATCCGGCAAAGCAAAACAGATTGTTCCAGACAGGCAAGATGTCACCACCGACGACTTGTTGTATCAATCCTGCTCCCCATCTACCGTCAAATAATGACCAACAAAAATGCACACCGTATTTGATTTGTCCCCAGTCGTGATTTCCGAAAAAGAAAGTTATGGTATGCCATAAAAATACCAAATTAACTATCGAAAATATCCAAATGAAAGCTTGTTTACTGACAGGTGAAATACTGTTCCACCTGTCAATAAACATTTGTTTCCAATCTGCATTCATGAAGTCATAAAATTTATTCATCTATTTACTCCTATTTTTCTAAAAGAGCTGATAGAGCGCCGGAAGTTGCCGGATGTACCGATCCGTCTGTTTTGCTGATAAAAAAGAAATATATATCAAACGGTTCGTTTTTGTTGAAGTTTAAGCAAGGATCCGGATTAGGGTCTAACTTTACACTTCTGGCAGTTTCTCCCACACATTTTGCAATAGTGTTAGGTCCCTCTTTGCCATTTACGTCAATAAAGCCAAAGCCACCTTTTGCCGGAGTTGAAGGATTGTTGGTGCCATTATAGAAAGAGTATACCACACCATCCGTCGTTTGCCAAGCTGTACCACTCCATATAAAAGTTTTAAGAAGTGTAGAAGCGTGAAAATCTCCTGATTTAACTCCACTGATTGGTCCGTATGAAGAACCACTACTTTTAATTT
The DNA here is from genome assembly GCA_964409575.1 of uncultured Muribaculaceae bacterium. Taxonomy (GTDB): domain Bacteria; phylum Cyanobacteriota; class Vampirovibrionia; order Gastranaerophilales; family Gastranaerophilaceae; genus Stercorousia. Next base: position 3,448 of record CAYPDZ010000116.1, read on the forward strand.
CAACAGAATATACATTTTTAGTTGATGAGAAATATTTTGTATTGGCAATAGTTCCTTCAATTAAAGAGGTTAGACTCTGTGAAGAATTTCTGCCGGAGGTGTCAAAACCGCAACCACGAGAGCTTGGGGCGTTGCATGTATCATACATTGTATCCTCAAATCCATAATCGTATTTTGCTTTAGACAATTTATCTGCATTGCCAAGTACAGACATAGCTTTTTTGTATTTTGTTCGGTTTTGAAGTGCACTTGCACGACTCGTCAGTGTTGGTAACGTTATTGCAGCCACAACACCGATGATGCC
>CAYPDZ010000117.1:0-3722 GCA_964409575.1 uncultured Muribaculaceae bacterium
AGAGTAAGGGAAAATGAAAAAAGAAAAGTGGAAATTATGTCAAATGTTGCAATGTTAAAATCAGGTGCAAAAGGATTTGCAAATGCGGTAAAAAGGTTTGCAGTAAAAGATAAAAGATTTGCTGAAGAATTGGTGTATATGTACGGAATTCGTTCGGAAATTAAGCCAAACGCCTTGAAAGGGATTACGAAGGACATGTTTGAAAGAGGTGGTAAGTTAACAGAAAAAGGTAGAAAAGAAGTTAGAGGTTTAATTAAAAGATTTAAACTCCCTCAAAATGCTACTTGGGATGATGCTTTGGCGGCAGTAAGGGCATATAAAGACAGTTTGCCAAAAATAGAAATACCTAAGTTGAAATTAAAATTAATAAAAAACTGACCTTACTGTCAGTTTTTTATTTAAATTATTTATATCTTTGAATTAGGCATTTAAATTTTTTACTGTATCAAACAAAATTTTAACACTTGAATATGTATTTTCGGCTAATGTTTTTGAATAAGTTTATTGTTATTCTGATGTTATGAACGACTTTGATTTTTATAATGTGATTAATAAACCTGATTATGCGCCGGATAGAAGTGTATTCAAACCTGTTTGGACATTTTTATACATTTTAATGTTTATATCTTTTGTAATATTTTATTTTAAACCTCTGAGCATTAGCAAAATCTTGGCTATACCTTTATTTTGTTTACAATTGCTTCTGAATTTAAGTTGGACACCGGTATTTTTCAAGTTGAAAAAAATCGGAGTTGCGTTTGGGATATCCGTAATGCTTTTGATAAGCGTGATTTTAATGACATTGTTATTTTTTCGCATATCATTTTTATTGGGGGTTTTGCAAATCCCATATATTTTATGGTTAATTTTGGCAACAAGATTGAATTTTGACATAATGCGCCTAAATTAGGCCTTAATTCTTTATAAACGCCCCATTTTTTTACTTATGTCTGAGTGAATTCTGTTTGCTCTATAAAGGTAATTGGTGAGTTTTTCGTAATTGGCTTTTGTTTCGCCGTACGGAACTTTCATTGCAATGAGTTCGTCAACGTTTTCGTTGATGCTCACAAGTGTATCTAATGAGTCGCCTAAATCTGCGATTGATTTGAATTTTTTTGAAACACGTGCAAAAATTTTTCTCGTCACAAATCTTGCAAAAAGTTTGAGTGGAGAAAGACGTCTTTTGGGCTTGGAAATTTTTGGTGTGAGTCTTTCTGTAATATTTCTTTTTGCGTATTCAGACCTCAATTGTGCAAGTTCGTTTTCAATAGTTTTTGCCTGAATTTTCAACTCCATAACATCAAGAAGTTTACCAATAAGCTCTAAACCCTTGATTTTGTTGTTCAAATTTTCAAGAGCTTCTTCTTTTTCCGCAATCAGGCATTCCATTTTCAAGGTCTTGTCGTCAAGATCTTTGAATGAATTATCGTTGAGGATATTCAAGTCATAATCGTTTAATCTTTTGTTTTGAAATAAGTTTTGTGTCATTTCAAGTTACCTAAAACACGTGAAAATTTATTTTTGCTTTTTTACGCTTGGGCGGCTTATATAAAAACTTTCTTGAGTTTTGTATTATTTTCAGTATCGCCTACTTTGAATGTGTTTAAGCCTTTACTCTATTGTATAAACTTTTTTATAGTATAACATTGTACCTATTGTTGTCAATACGATATTCGGCATCCATGCTCCCAAAAATGCTGGCAGAGTGCCTGCTTCGCCAAACGATATTGATAAAGCTCTTATCAGGTAATATGCAAAAATAATTAAGATACTGAACAAAAAGCCTCTGTTATATCTTACTCTCGGTGGTGTAATTGCAAGCGGAACACCGATTAGCACAAGTGCAATAGTTGTCAAAGGAAGTGCCAGTTTGTCATAGAGTTCAATGCGCAAAGCGTTACTTTCTTTTTTGTCAAGAGCGTTTGTGCGAATGTAGTTGATGAGTTTTGTAAAATTCATTTCTTTTGCAACATTTTTATTAAGTTCTTTTGATAAATCAAGCCCAAATTTTACAACAGAACTGTCAAAAAGCGTTGTATTGAGGACTTTTCCTTGATTGTCGACGGTGTAAACCGCACCTTTTTGAAATTCCCAGCCTTCGGGTGATGTTTTGCCTTCATTAGCCTGCAAAACCTGTATTGTACCTTCTTTTGCCGTATCGAGCACGGTGATATTATGTAAAATTTTGTCCTCACAAAATCCTACATAGAAAAGTCTTTTGATGCTTCCTTTGTCATTGAGTTCTTTGAATACAAAGTTTTGTTTGCCTTCTGGAATATTTTTTTGTCCTAATGACCACAATGCAAGGTCTTTTGACTGTTTTGACATTACAGGAACGATTGTTTCATTGATTATAAAGCTGCAAACAGACATGACAATTGCGAAAATGAATATGGGTTTTGCAATTCTGTTTAAACCGATGCCGCAAGCTCGCATTACTGTTATTTCAGATTTCAAACTCAATCCGTTCAATGTCATAACGGTTGAGAGCAAAACGCCCATTGGTATTGTCATTACGACTACTTGCGGAAGATTTAAAATAATCATCATTAACGCAACATTGAAAGGTATTCCAAACAGTGAAATTTGCTTGATAAGAGTGATGAATGTATCGGATGCAAAAATGATTGACGTAAACACAGCTACACCCATTATGAACATCTCTATAACCTGTCTGAGGATATATTTATCAAGTAATTTAATGTTTTTCAACTGTTCCATATTTTAATGTTACCTGAAATAATCTTATTTATCAAATTCCAAAAGAACTTTTAATACTTCTTTTTCTTTGTTTTTTTCGAAAGCTTTAATCGCATCATCTGCTTTGTAACGTGCTGAAATTAGCGGCGAAAAATCAATTTTTTCGGATTCCAAAAGTCTTAAAGCCGGTGCGAATTGTCCGCATCTTGAGCCTAAAACTGTAATTTCATCAATGACGATTGGTGCAAGATTGAATTCTTTTGATGCTGCAACGGTGCTTTTTAAAACCAAAACTCCGCGAGGTTTTGTAAGTGCCAGTGCTGTTTCAAAACCTGAAATTGAACCTGTTGCTTCAACTACAACGTCGTAAACTTTTTCGATTTTAAGATCTGATAAAAGCTTTGTTTCAACTCCTTGAGCATGCGCGATATCGAGTTTGTTTTGGTGTTTTCCGACTAACGTTACGTCGATATTTTGTGCGTTAAGGGTCAAAGCTGTAATAAGTCCTAATTTGCCATCACCTAGGACGATAACTTTTTGAAAAGGTTTGATGTGTAATTGTTCGGTTATTTCACAAGCTGCCGCAAGAGGTTCTACGAAAACTGCCTGTTCATCGGTTACGTTGTCCGGAACTTCAAAAAGCACATCCAAAGGCATTGTAAAATATTCTGCAAAACAACCGTCTTTTCTCCAGATGCCTAAAGTGTGACGGTCAGGGCAGTGGCGGTAAAGTTTTTCCGCACAATAAGGGCAATCAGGTTTTTTGCATCCGTAGCTGATTTCAGAAACAACACGTTTGCCCAAAAGTGACTGGTCAAGGTCGTTAATTTCCTCAACAACTCCGACAGCTTCGTGCCCCAAAATTCCTTTGTAACCCATATAACCTTTTGTAATTTCAAAATCAGTGTTGCAAATTCCGGCAAGAGTTACACGCACAAGTGCCTCACCTTTTTGCGGAACAGGTTTTTTGTAATCATTTACGAGTTTTAAACCTTCATCAAATACTACAGCTTTCATTTTTT
>CAYPDZ010000118.1:0-3673 GCA_964409575.1 uncultured Muribaculaceae bacterium
AAAAATTTTTAATTTCAAGCACTTTTTATAAATAGATTAATCGGCTGTTGCAATGTGAAATATTTTGTGACAAAATTACATTGAATAAAAAAGTGAGGTGTTTATATGTCAACTTATATTGAAGATGTTTATGCAAGACAAATTTTGGATTCAAGAGGCAATCCGACCGTTGAAGTGGATGTCAAACTTACAAACGGCGTAAGAGGCAGGGCTGCTGTCCCATCGGGCGCTTCTACAGGGATTTTTGAAGCTTTGGAACTTCGTGATGGCGACAAATCGAAATACTTGGGGAAAAGTGTTCAAAAAGCTGTCGATAATGTTAATAACATTATCGCTCCCGAACTTATTGGTGAAAAAGCTTCGCACCAAAAAGAAATCGATACTTTTATGATTGACATGGATGGTACTGAAAATAAATCCAAACTCGGTGCTAATGCAATTTTAGGGGTTTCTCTCGCTGTTGCTAAAGCTGCCGCAAAAGCTTATGATATGTCATTATATAGATATTTAGGGGGTATCAATGCTCTTACATTGCCGGTTCCGATGATGAATATTATTAACGGCGGAGCTCATGCCGACAATAACATTGATTTTCAGGAATTTATGATTGCACCTGTCGGCGCTGAATGTTTTTCTCACGCACTACAAATGGGTTCTGAAGTTTTTCATACATTGAAAAAAGTTTTGGGTAACAGAGGCATGGTGACTTCCGTGGGCGATGAAGGGGGATTTGCGCCGAATTTAGACTCAAATGAAGAAGGTATTGAAATCATACTGGAAGCCATAGATAAAGCAGGTTATAATACCGACCAGATTAAAATTTGCCTCGATGTCGCTTCTTCTGAATTTTATGAAGACGGAAAATATATTCTTGAAGGAAAATATTTTGACAATAAAGAAATGACCGATTTCTTGGAGGGATGGGTTAAAAAGTATCCGATTATCTCAATTGAAGACGGTATGGCAGAACAAGATTGGGAAGGTTGGGAAATGCTTACTCAACGTTTGGGCTGTAAATGTCAGCTTGTCGGAGATGATTTGTTTGTAACAAATACAAGACGTTTGGCTGACGGAATTAAACGCAAAGCAGCTAATTCTATTTTGATTAAGGTAAACCAAATCGGAACACTATCAGAAACATTGGATGCGATTTCAATGGCACATGCGAGCGGTTATAGTACAATAATTTCGCATCGTTCTGGCGAAACAGAAGATACATTTATTGCAGATCTTGCGGTTGCCGTAAACAGCGGACAAATCAAAACAGGTTCTGCATCACGTTCTGACAGAATGGCTAAGTATAACCAACTATTAAGGATTGAGCAAAAACTCGGTTCAGCAGGAAAATATCTCGGTATACGTGCATTTAGCGGACAAAAATAATAAAATGACCTCTTTTTAAGAGGTCATTTCCTTTCCAAAACGTTACTAAGTTTAGTTTTTATTTTTGTATTTGTAACTTAAAAGACTGTATGTATCTGTTGATGAGCTTTCACTGCCATAAAAAACTGACATATCAGTTGCACGGCGATTATTGAATTCATCTTCAACCTCCATGCGAGCGCAATTTATATCATAGGCTGCGATTTCTGCACTGGTAATTTTTCCGTCGTGGTTGGTGTCCATTTCGTCAAAATTTTCAAGAATTTTTGTCATCGTGCTTTCTGAAAGTCCGCTTGCACCTGATGCGTAAAGCTGTGTTAATTCAGCTTTTGTTAATCCTTGTGTAGAAATTAAGTTTGATAAATTGTTCATTTCACTTTCTGTGATAATTCCGTCACCGTCTTTATCAATACTTGCGAAATTGCTTTGCAAATAAGATGCAAAAGTTTGATTTAGCGTGCTTGAATTAGAAGTTTTACCTCTTGCTTCGGTAATATTTTCTAATGTCAAACCATTAGGATATTGAGAAGCAAGGTAAGAGTACGTACTTGTTAAACCTGATGCAATTCCTGAAAGAATTCCGTTATTATTATTTGCCACAGTTACCTCCAAATTTTAACTTATTATTATTTTAATAATTTTTTTTTATATGTCAAACATCTAAATATATGAGATTAGAAAAAAAACTCCCTAAAAGGGAGTTTTTTGTGTTATTGAATTGCCAATGATTGTCCGTTTGTCATTTTGGTTAAGACTTCTATCGCTTTTTTCAGTTGGACATCATTTTTATTTTTAACGTCTTCCTCCGTAAGTTTTACTTCAATATCGGGAGTAATTCCTTTTTTGTTAATATCAGTTCCGTTAGGAGTCAAATATTTCTGAATCGTAATATTAACACCTGCATCATACGGAAGTTTGTTAATCTCTTGTACAAGCCCTTTTCCGAACGATTGTTCGCCGACAATTACAGCCCTATGATTGTCTTTCATAGCACCGGAGAAAATTTCCGATGCTGATGCTGAACCTTTATTAATGAGCACTACAACGGGTTTTTTGGTATATGTGTCACTGGAAGCTCTTTGAGTTTCTTTATAACCATCTCTGTCGACTGTGCTTACAATCGTTCCACCGTCTAAGAACATATCGGAAATGTAAATTGCATTCGTCAAAAGTCCACCGGGGTTTGAACGAAGGTCAATGATAAACCCTTTTTTATTTCTGTTACTGGTTAATATTGTACCAAATTCAGATGCCGCATTTCTGCTTATAAATGAACTTAATCTGATGTAGCAAAAATCATTAGGCATGTTAATTTCTGCCGGAACTTTTTGCGAAATAGATTTAATTTCAATTTCAGCTCGAGTTATTGTATAAGATTTTGGTGCACTATCCTTGCGTTTTATGAGCAAAGTAACTTGCGTACCTTCTTTGCCTCTGATTTTGTCAGCGGCTTTGTCGACGGTAATACCTTTGGTGCTGGCGCCATCAATTTCCAAAATCTCGTCATCGGCAAGCAATCCTGCTTTTTCTGCCGGAGTATCTTCAATCGGTGCAATAACCATCAATTTGCCATCTTTAACCCCGATTTGAATACCGATACCTTTCAAAGAGCCTTTAATAGAACTTGTTTCTTCTGCAAATTCTTTCGGGTCTAAAAATTTGGTATACGGATCGTTCAAACTGGCAACCATTGTGTTAATTGCAACATACGCATCTTCATTTGTTTTGATTTGATTGTCATACTTATGGCGCCATTTTTCCCAGTTTTGGTCATTGTTGGTTTGGTCAACAAACTTGCTGTTAACCAATCTCCAAACTTGATCATACAAATCAACCGGACCATATGCAAATACGTTATCCTTGATTACCCAGCCGGATAGGAACAAGAATGCTCCCAAAAATATAATGCTTTTTTTCATAATTTTTCTCACTATTTCCTCCAAAAACTCTTAATTTTTTTCTACCTTACATATTAAGATGTAATTCTAATAAAAAAGTTTCCAAAAATTTAAAAGTAATCTTTTCTATATAATAGCATAATTTTATGAAAAAAATCAATTTACATTATGCAAAAAAACTATTTTTCATCTTCATGCATAATCATGAAGGATAATAAATCCAATCTTGAAAGTATTTCTGTGTAACTTTCCATTGAAATCTGCATGCAATTTTTAGTACTTTCTCTTGCAATATCAATAGATTTCATCATTTGTTCTTTTAAATCAATTTCCATAGTTTTCTCCTTTGTTTTAATAATACATCTATATTATAGCATGCTTTTTTAAAAAAA
>CAYPDZ010000119.1:0-2016 GCA_964409575.1 uncultured Muribaculaceae bacterium
TGATATTGCCAAGAAATAATCTTATTATTTTCATCCACCTCAAAAGTTCTGCAACAACTGTAATTTACGTAATAACCGCCATAAGTTGTGGTATGAATATTAGTGTTATTAAACGAATTATAAGCGGTGCTGTTTGAACTTTGCGGAACATAATTTGTGAAACTCTTGTTCCATATAAAAATATGGTGATTTGCAATCGTTTTTTCTTCAGTCGGATATCCCCAGCTTTTTATAACATCGTCTATCGTGTAGCCGACCCATGAGCCCATCGCTTTTTCATTGAAAGACGAATTGTCAGCCAAAACTGCAGGAGTGAACATCATTGCAACCAGAAAAATATAAACAAACTTTTTCATCAAATTACCTCCCATTTTAGTCAACTGAGAAAATTTCTCTTATATCATCCATAGTAAGAGATTTTACGATGTTTCTGTCAACAGAAATTACACTGTCTACAAGATTTCGTTTTACAGTTTTTAATTTCTGAATTTTTTCTTCGACGGTATTTTTTGTAATAAGTCTGTATACAAAAACTTTTTTAGTTTGACCGATACGGTAAGCACGGTCAGTTGCCTGATCTTCAACGGCAGGGTTCCACCACGGGTCATAATGGATTACATAATCCGCACCTGTCAGGTTCAAACCGGTTCCGCCAGCTTTTAAACTGATTAAGAAAATAGGAATTGACGGAGTTGAATTAAACCTTTCTACAGCACCCTGTCTGTCTTTGGTTTTACCTGTCAAATACTCGTACGGAATACCTTCGCGTTCCAACCATGCTTTGATAATATCCAGCATGTCAACAAATTGGCTGAATAAAAGTATTCTATGACCTTCATCAATGATTTCTTCAAGCATTGCTTTAAGTTTTTCAAATTTGCCTGATTTCATTATGTTTTTAACGTTTTCTTTGTCATAAAGTCTCGGGTGACAGCAAATTTGGCGCAATCTCAACAGAGCAGAGAAAATTGATAATCTGCTTTTTTCAAGTCCGTTTTGTTCGATAGATTTGAATAATTCTTCTTTTGTGCTGTCAAGAACTTGCAGATAAAAATCTTTTTGTTCGTCAGTAAGTTCGCAGTATGCAATGTTTTCAACTTTATCAGGCAAATCTTTTGCAACATCACGTTTCATACGACGCAAGATAAACGGATAAATCTGCAATTTCAAACGTTTTTCAACGGTTTTGTCCTGACGTTCCATAATCGGATTAACGTATCTTGAATTGAAATCGGCAACGCTGAACAAAAATCCCGGCATTAGAAAATCAAATACTGACCAGAGCTCCTCAAGTTTGTTTTCAATCGGAGTACCGGAAAGTGCTAGTTTATGCGATGCTTGCAGTTTCTTTACAGCCTGCGCGGTTTGCGACATTGCGTTTTTGATATTTTGAGATTCATCTAATATAATATATCGGAAATTGTATTCTTTAAGTTTTGCAATATCGCGTCTGACGAGTGCGTAACTTGTAATCACGACATCGTGGTTTGGAATTTCTTTAAAATATTGTTTTCTCTCTACTCCGGAAAGCTTCATGCAACTCAATGTCGGTGCAAATTTTTGGATTTCTGATTCCCAGTTGAATACAACGGTTGTCGGACAAATTACCAGTGTTGGCATAGGTCCGTCTTCCTCTTTTGCTTTTTGAATGACGGCAAGTGCCTGCAATGTTTTTCCAAGTCCCATATCATCAGCCAGAATACCGTTAAGCCCGTATTTATACATAAACCAGAGCCACCCAAAACCTTTTGTTTGGTATTCACGAAATTCAGCATTAATCCCTTCCGGAAGTTTCAAATCCTCAGTTGTAGAGAATGTTGACATCTGTTTCCAGAAGTTTTCAAAATCTTTGCTTAAAATTAGTTCAACATTGAGGTTCTTAAGCTCGTTAATCAATCCTGCACGATAAGTCTTTACAATAAATTTGTTGTAAGGATTTCTGTAAACGTCAAACGAGTTGAACGCACGCATAATCGCATAAATATCTTGTGCCGGATATTCAACAAAGCCTAAACT
>CAYPDZ010000119.1:2116-3661 GCA_964409575.1 uncultured Muribaculaceae bacterium
AGAGCAAGGTTGTTTGTCTGCATCGGTACAAACCGGCATGCAAGAAGCATCGCATAAGCATCCTGTTCATGTTTGGTATTTCTTTTAATCCAATAAACCAAATCTTCATCCTGTTTTTTGATTGTGATGTATGGAGATTTTGTTGCAGTGGTTTTTGAATACGGCACGATAACTCCGTCATAATCAAATTCTAAAGAAGCTTTCAAAGATTGGTCGTAATCAATCCCGAGGGTCACAATGTTTAATGGCGGACGTTCAGTGAGCATTAGTTGACTGATATTATCCGCAATTTCCACGTCCATAATTTCTTGAAGTTTCGGAAGTTCCTCATAAATGAACTTTCCGCCATCAGCATCTTTTAAATCTGTAAACGATGATTTTAAAATATTTTGCGGCAAAGAATTCATTGCGATATTTGTCGGGAATATTAAATTTTTATAACGTCCCCACTTCAAGTGACGAGAAAAATATCTGACTTCCTCAAGAGGGTATACATCGTCTTTATCCGGTCGTTTCCACTCAAGTGACAGCAAAATCGTACCTTGCGCGCCTGTATTAACATTCAATACGAGTTTCCATTCTTCGTCTGTAAATTTCAAACGGTCTTTAGTTTTTTCATCCAGAACCTCATCGGCTTTAGACAGGAGTGTAAACAAAGGGCCGAATTTTGTAATCGGAATGTCGTACCAACCCGCTTTTTTGTCTTGTCTTGAAACTGTCAAAAGCTGTTGAAATATTGCGACTTCAACTTTTTGAGAATTGTTCAATTCAAAAGTTTTATCTTGTTTTTGAGCTTCAATCAGAGCACGCAAAATCGGCTCAATTTGTCTTACAACTTTACCAGTTTCTCTTGAACGAACCAAAATTGAGAAAAAGTTTGCTTTTCTCTTGGAATTAAAATGAAAAATAAAATTGCCTTGCGGAGGTTCTGTTAGTGCTGTGTTTTCGTCAGGAAAATCGAATTCCATGCCGTATTTTGTTTCCAACCAATCTTCGTAGGCATGCTCATCAATTGCTTTCAAGGCGACTGCAACAGCGTGTTTGCACCATTCTTCTTTCAGAGGGCAATTGCAGCGAGCTTCGACTTTATTTTTTTTGAAAATCAAATCGGTTTTATAGTGGTCTTGGAAGTTACCTTTAACTTTTCCCATGTAAAAATTTTTTTCAGGATAAGTGTCGAATACCATATCCTTGAGATGATATTCATAACCTCTGCGCCAGCTTCCGGCGCCTGCATTTTCTTTTATAAATTTGTAGTTAAATTCCTGCTGTTTAGCACTCATTAATGAGTATCTCTTTCTTTCCCTAAGGGTTTAAATTTCGGATACGGGTCTTTATTTCCGTAAGCCCTTACAACACTCACATTATTACATGAATAACAAAAAAAGGCAAGTGGTAAATAAGTGAATAAGTGAATAAGTTCATTACGGTTTGCTTGCGCGAAATGAATTTGTAACATAATAGTTGAAAAGCTTATAAAAACATGTTACAATGATAAAGGATAGTAAAAATCAGGAGGAATTTACCATGCAAAAATTTAAAGCG
>CAYPDZ010000120.1:0-3614 GCA_964409575.1 uncultured Muribaculaceae bacterium
CGCTCGACAAACGTTATGCCTAAGATGATTTTGTTTATGATTGCAACAGGTGAACAATCAGGTCGTTTGGGTGATATGCTTTTGCAAGCAACTTCATTTATTGATAAAAAATTGGACGGAATTATTGATACAATGACTAAAATGATTGAGCCGATAATGCTTATCGTAATCGGTAGTATCGTTATGGTACTTGCATTGGCGCTTTATTTACCGTTGTTCAACTCTTACATGCAGGATTGATGATGAAAAAAACTTATGTTATTACAGGTGCAACTTCGGGTATCGGCAAGGCTTTGTTAAAAAGACTTGTCAAAGATAATACTGTTTTTGCCGGTTATCGCAACGAAAAATACGCATCAGAACTTGAAAAAATCGGTGCAATTCCTTTTTATATAGACATGCAAAAACGTGAAACTATTGCGCAGGCGACTGCATATATAAAATCCAAAACAGATAAAATTGATACGCTTATCAATGTTGCAGGCGGTGTGGTTGCCGGTGTAATGGAACAGCTTCCGGTTGATAGGATTAGAGAACAATTTGAACTCAATACGTTTTCGCATCTTGATTTTACTCAAAGACTATTGCCGTTGTTAGGTAGAGTTATTAATATTAGTTCTATGGCAAGTTTTGGGATTTTCCCGTTTGTCGCACCTTATTGCGCTTCCAAAAGAGCTCTTGATATTTTGTTCAACACAATGGCTTTAGAAAGCGGGTTGCAAGTTGTTTCTGTAAAACCCGGAGTTATTGCAACTCCGCTGTGGGAAAAAGCTATAGATATGAATAAATATTCAATAGAAAATAGTAAAGGCTTCGAAAACGAAATGAAGTATATGGTTGCCAACGCTAAAGAAAACGGCAAAAGCGGACTTGATGTCGAAAAAGTTGTTGATTTAATCTTAAAAATCGATAAAATGAAAAATCCAAAACCATCTTATACAGTTGGATGCGATGCAAAATTTGCAGAACTTGTTTCAAAATTGCCGTTTGGATTGCAAAACAAACTAATTCAGTTTGGTATGAAAAATAAAATTAAACATTCCGGCGCAAATTAGGAATTTTATAATACAGCTTTTATCGCTTCAATCATTCCTGTTTCGTCCGCAAGGTTTTTGCCTGCAATATCAAACGCGGTTCCGTGCCCCGGAGAAGTTCGTATTACGTCAAGTCCGATTGTCATATTGACTGTCTTATCGCCCGCAACTGTTTTGATAGGTATCAAACCTTGATCATGGTAATTGGCAATACAACAATCATATTTTGTGGCATGGACAAACAATGTATCTGCCGGCAAAGGATTGGTTATATTTGTGCCGTTTTTGCGTAATTCATCAACCGCCGGTTGCAAAATCTCAATTTCTTCGCTTCCTAAAATTCCATCTTCACCCGCATGTGGATTAAACGCGCAAAGTGCAAACTTTGGATTTTGAATTTTTAAATGCGATACAAAAAAATCCCGTAAATTCGAAATTTTTTCAATAACAGTTTCGCGAGTGAGAATGATATCTTTCAACGCAACATGTCTTGTCAAAAGTAATACCCTAAATCCTCCCGCAACAAAAAGCATTTCCGCAAGTTGTCCGTCATGGGCAAGATATTTTTGTAAAATTTCTGTTTGACCGTTGAACTTGTGCCCTGCAAGATAAAGTGCATTTTTTGCAACAGGTGCGGTAACAATTGCTTTTGTGCCGATTTCACAAGCCAATTTTACCGATTGAAATGAAAATTCACCCGCTTCTTTTGTAACTTTGCCAACTTCAATTTTAGCATCATAAGGAATTTCTATTATTTCGTAATCGCGGTTCAATTTGCCGTAAAAATCCAAAATTTTTTTGTTTGAGATCAAAACAATTTCATCGGTCGGCAAATTGAGTTTATTCAACGCCTTAATTGTGATTTCGGCTCCGATACCGTTTGGATCGCCGGTTGTTATTGCAATTTTATTCATTTACCAATCCGTCATGAGAATTAAAATATTTTAGTATATCAATTAACGTATTTGCTCCGCCGAGATTGCCTGATTTCGTAACAATCCATTGAGCGTTATGGTCAAGCGACAGTGCAATTGCCGGTGCAACTTCGTCAATCAATTGCAATTGGCATGCGTCTATTGCACTGCAACATTTATAAGAAGTTTCACCGCCCAGAGTTATCAAAATAGCTTCCTTTTTGTTAAGTACGCGTTTTGTTAATTCTGCCAGAAAATCTGTGATTACAAACGCCAGATTAGCCTTTGTAAGTTCTGCATTCAAACTGTCATCCGAAAATCCGTCAAAATCTCTTATTAATTTTGAAGTATGAACAACAACCGTGTTATCAAAGTTTAAATTTGAAACAATTCTTTCAACAAGTTCATCGCTTACACCATCAAGTACAGTTTTTAAATCAAGGCTTATCGTAAGAACATTATCAAATTCATCACTGTTTTCAAGTTTTTCAATCTGATTGGCGGTAATTTGAGTTGCGCTACCCGACACGATAAATTTTGGCAATCTCGGGAAAGTTTTCATTATGTGTTCGCATTCCAAATCAGCAAACCAAAATTCACTCAATGCCTGCGCAAATGCTGCCGTACCCGTCGGTAAAATCTTGTTTTCGGATTTCTTTATGGCTAAAGCGATTTGCTCAATGTCGACAGTCGAAACAGCATCAGTCACGATAAGTTTTTTGCCTGCATCAATAAGTTCATTGATTTTTTGAAGTATCGGACCTGCCCCTTTCATCACGGTTTTTAATTCAATATGTCCGACTAAATTCTGATATTCACCGGTCAATTGGGATTTTAACAATGTCGGGACATGAGATTCCAAAATCGGAGAATGCGGATCTCTTGCCATCTCTGTCCTTTCTATCGGAACTCCGCGCAAAAGATGATATCCGCCGACTGTTGTGCGCATTTCTGCCGGAAATGCCGGAACAATTATAGAAGCATCAAATTCAAACTCGGAAATAATCGCCAAAATTTCAGGCGCGATGTTTCCTCTGATTGTCGAGTCAATTTTTTTATATACAAAATCTGGATTAATCTTTTCAACAAACATTTTTGCTGTTTTTGAAACTTTTTCGTATGCAATTTCAGGCTCTACATTTCTGCTTTCTGTTGCAATAGCCCAAGTCTGAGTGCCTTTAATATTTAAAGGTTCAATTTCATCAGACAACAGAATTTGTGTATTTGCGCCTTTTAAATGAAATTGTAATGCTGTATCATTTGCACCGGTCAAATCGTCTGCGATAATTCCGACTATGTTTGAATTGATTATCATATTTGTTCTAAATCTCTTTTTGAGCCTAACAATCTAATGCTTGAAGCAACAACAAGAAAACTTTCTCTTTCATTGCCTGTAGCTTTATCAGTCCATTTGTTTTGAGCAATTCTGCCGTCAATAACAAGTTGAACACCTTTTTTTACATATTCGCCGGCAAATTCTGCAAGTTTGTCCCAAACATCAACGTTGAACCAATCGGTAACTTCTGATTTGGTTTTGCTGTCCCATCTGTTCACAGCAACAGAAAAGTTTGCTCTTACCTTTCCTGATTCAAAATATCTAATTTCAGCATCTCTGCCTACTCTGCCTACCAATACAACTGTATTCATATTTACCTCCATGATAATT
>CAYPDZ010000121.1:0-3601 GCA_964409575.1 uncultured Muribaculaceae bacterium
CCACCACCGCTATGCGGTTCCCTCCCATGGGAGGTAGCGTTCGCAATGACGAAAAGAACTTAGTGCTTCAGTATCTTAGTGCCCTAGTGCCTTCTAAAAAAGTTGCTTTCACTCTCGCCGAGGTCTTAATAACTTTAGGCATCATCGGTGTCGTTGCGGCGATGACCATGCCGACGCTTATCCAAAAACACCAAGAGCAAGTCATGGTGACAAAAGTTAAAAAAGGACATAATCAGCTTTTGAACGCTTTGGATATGTACGTGGTTCAAAATAGTTGCGACAACTTACATTGTCTTTTTAATACCACAAAAACTTCAGAACAGGTCGCTCAAGAATTCGCAAAAATGTTTAAAGGTGCAGAAGTTTGTACAAATGTAACTAGTAAAAAATGCAAATCATATAGTATAAAAGATAATAAACCAACATACAAAGTTGATGGAAAGTACGCAACAGGTGATGCTATATACTCAACAGGAAGAATTTTACTACCAAACGGCATTTTGTACAGAATCGCTGTGCCTGATAGTTGTATACGGGAAAGGACAACTCTTATTCGTGACGAAAATGGTTATGCTACTGGTGAAACAACGACTTATACTACAGATGTTTGCGCTTATGTATATATGGATGTAAATGGCATTGCCGAACCAAACCCGTTTGGAGTTGATGTTTATAGGTACATTGTTCCATCAAATGGGAAACTAAAATGCGTTCATCAGAACCTATTAAACAATGCTTTACTTTACAACAAAATTGAATACACAAAGTATAATGTTGGTGATGAGGTTAAATAACGTAAAGCAATAAAAGTCACATGGTGCAATTTATTGCACCATGTAATTAGCCCGATATGTATTGAATTATAACGAAATTTTGATAAAAATATATTTATGTTATAATGTGATAGTACAGTATTTGGGATTGTATTTATGATTATTAACAAGAATGAAAGAAAATCTATCAGGTCAGTTTTTGGAAAAACACTTGCAGAGTTGGGAAAAGTTAATCCTAATATCGTTGTATTGGATGCGGATTTGTCTTGCTCTACTCAAACTCAGGTTTTTGCGAAAGAATTTCCGGATAGATTTTTTAACTGTGGTATTGCAGAACAAGACATGATTGCGGTTGCAGCAGGACTCGCTTCTGTCGGAAAAGTACCTTTTGCAGCCAGTTTTGCGATGTTTGCGACGGGTAGAACTTATGACCAGATTAGAAACTCTGTATGCTATCCCGAATTTAATGTAAAAATTGTCGGAACGCATGGCGGAGTTACGGTTGGAGAGGATGGCGCAAGTCATCAGGCTTTAGAGGATATTTCTCTAATGCGCGGTATTCCGAACATGGCAGTAATTGTTCCCGCTGATTGCAGAGAGTGTGAACAAGTTATCAGGTTTGCTTCGGAAAACTATGGTCCTATGTACATTAGAATTCCGAGAACAAATGTTTGTGATATTTTTGATGAGAATTATGAATTTGATTTTTGCAAAGCTCATTTGGTTGAAGATGGAACGGACGTTACTGTTATTACGAATGGAGAAACCTTAGCAGAAGTTATAGAAGCTGCTGAAAACCTTAAATCGCAAGGGTATTCCGTACAAATTCTCCATGTACCTGTTGTAAAACCTTTGGATGGCGCGACAATTATAGACTATGTAAAGAAAACAAGATTTGTCATGACCGTTGAAAACCATTCTATTACAGGCGGCTTGGGCAGTGCGATTTGTGAACTTCTAGCCGAATATTATCCGGTGCCTGTTCACAGACTTGGTGTAAATGATACATTTGGTCAAAGCGGAAAATGGAATTTCTTGCTTGACTATTACGGATTAACTTCCGAAAAATTAGCTGTAAGTATAAAAAGACATATTGATAAATATCGTCTTGTAAAATAGGAAAAGATTTATGATACAATTGAGATCTGTTACTAAAAAATACAAAAATGATAATTATGCCTTAAGAAATGTCAATCTTGATATTATGCCGGGTGAATTTGTCTTTATCGTTGGGGCATCAGGTGCCGGTAAATCAACATTGATGAAACTTTTATATACAGAAGAAAGACCGACAAGTGGTACGGTCATGATTTGCAATAAAAATATTGCAAATCTTACAAACGAACAAATTCCGAGCTTGCGTAGATGGATGGGAATTATTTTCCAGGATTATAAATTATTGCAAACTCATACGATATATGACAATGTAGCTTACGTGATAAGAACATTGGGCATGAGCTCAAGAGAGATTAATGAACGAGTTTCAGGTGCATTAAAAATTGTAGGTTTGTATGACAAAATGAATGCATTTCCGTCAGAATTGTCGGGTGGAGAACAGCAGAGAGTCGGAATTGCACGTGCAATTGTTAACGGTCCGCAATTACTTATTGCAGATGAACCGACCGGAAACTTAGACCCCAAAAACTCTATGGAAATTATGCAGATTTTGGATCAAATTAACCAAAAAGGTATTACCGTAATTGTTTCTACGCACGATAATGCGATGGTTGATTATTTTAGAAAACGTGTTATAACGCTGGATAACGGCACTATTGTCAGGGATATACAGGCAGGTACTTATGATTAGTAACAAAGCAAAATTTAAAAAAGAAGTAAAAAAACGCATTCCAAAAGACAGACTGCGTGAATTTAGAATTTTATACAGATTAACCAAAGAAACTATCCTTGATATATATAGAACAGGCATGGTAAACCTCGTTATTATAACGACAATTGCCTCAATTTTGATTATTTTCGGGGCATTTTTCAGGTCTGCAATTTCGATTTCATCGTTTGCACATGAACTTGGAAATGTTTTGGAAATCTCTGTTTATTTGAAAGAAAACACTGATGCAAATGTTGTTAAAACAAGAGTAAAAGAATTTGAACATGTCGAAAATGTTACGATTGTTCCAAAAGCTACTTCTTGGACTAATTTGAAACGTGAAATGGATTTGCCGGATATGGAAAATCCGCTTCCCGATACATTACATGTAAAAGTTGACAAGCCGGAAAATATAGAAGAAGTTTTCAAAAATGTTAAGCAACTTAGTTCTGTTGAAGATATGAGTTACGCTCAAGATTTGGCTAAAAAGATTGAAATGCTAAATCATATTGTCAATTTGATTACGGTGTTTGTTGTGATTATTATGGCAATTTTGACGATTACAATTATCAATAACACAATTCAACTCGTAATTCAGTCTAGAAAAGAGGAAATTGAAATTATGAGATTGATGGGTGTTTCAAATTGGTATATTCGTTTTCCGTTGATTATGCAAGGTGCATTTTACGGATTTACCGGCGCATTGCTTGCAGTAATACCTTTGAATGTCGTTCAAAACGGTTTGCTCAATATGCATAAATTCTTTATGGTACCAACACCTTTGTATGCTCAACCGCTCGTAATTTCGATAATGTTTTTGATGGCTGTTTCGTTCGGTGCCGGCGGAAGTTTCTTGTGTATTAAAAAACATTTGCAGGTGTAGCCTATATGAACATATTGCTTGTGTCTGATGATAATGAGTTTGCACAAAATCTTAAAGAAAAACTCGTATTTTTAAGAAAAAATGACAGAGTTGTAATAACCGATTATGAGCATGCCACGG
>CAYPDZ010000122.1:0-2142 GCA_964409575.1 uncultured Muribaculaceae bacterium
GGTGGCGGAGTGAATACCGCTTGTAATTTCGCAAACTTAGGCTTTAATACCGGTGCAATATTTAAAATCGGTAACGACATATATTCTGACGGCGTACTGGAATATTTTAAAAACAAAAACATTGACTTATCAAACATAATTCAAGACCCGCAAAGCAGTACCGGTTTTTCCATTATTCTTGTAAGTTTTCAAGGTGACAGAACCGTTCTGGCACACCGCGGCGCAAATGCACAAATAAAAAAATCAGATATAAATTTTGAAGCGATAAAATCGGCAAAACTTCTCTATATCGCACCTTTAAACGGTAATAGCACAAAAGTTCTTGACGATATAGTTAATTTTGCTAAAGAAAATGACGTAAAAGTATGTTTCAATGCCGGTTCATCAAGCCTTAAAAAAGGATTTAACTACCTTAAAAAAATACTTGAAAACGCTCATGTTGTCGTTATGAACAAAGAAGAAGCGGTTATGGCAACACAAATTCAAATAAGACCTGATACAAAGGATGAAAAATTTTCTCAAGAGTTTATCCATCCTGATTTAAAAGAAATTTTTAAAAAGCTCAAAGTCAGTGACTATCAAGTGATAGTAATTACAGATGGCGGACACGGTGCTTACGCTTATGACGGCAAAAATTACTATTACTGCCCTGTTTTTGATGGACCCGTAACTTCAACTCTCGGTGCCGGCGATGCTTTCGCTTCAACTCTGTGTGCATCGTTATGGAAAAACGGTCCAGATATTGGAAAAGCCCTTATGTATGCATCTGTAAATTCTGCAGGTGTTGTTTCAGAATTTGGTGCAACGCAAGGACTTATGACGTTTGAACGAATTGAGAAAAAACTCAAAGAAAATCCAAATTATACATATAAAAAAGGCTCATAAATGAGCCTTTTCCTTAGTCTAAATTATGTTCAAGTTTTATTGGTCAATGCAAACAAACTTACATGTTTTACCAGTACATTCAGTTCGGCAAAAAACCTTTAAATCCGTCAATAATAAGACAAAGCTCATAATACTCCTCTTTCATAAGTTTTAATTAATTCATAATCCCAAACTAAAGTGCCAATCGACAAGAAATACGTTAGCAAAATACTGGTAATAAAGTTTGATAATTTTATGATAGTAATTTGTGAATACGAAACCATCATAAGATTAGATGTAAAAGTTTCACCTGCCAAAACCACGTATGCAAAACCATACACAAACCCTACTACAAAAAATATAACAAATACGCATAAAAAAGTTGACAAATAACTGAGCATTACGACCCATAAGCGTTTTAGAGTGAGAATAAAATACTCTTTAATTCCAAATTTTGCAAACAACATGTCAACGTCATTTTCTTGAAAATTATAAGAAAAACCGGCTTGTAACATTGTCAAAGGCACTCCCAAACACATTTCAACCCAAAATGCAAGCAGCGTATATTTAGGGAAAAACATCGCAACACTGCCTAATAACAGAGATGCAACAAATACAAAAAATAACACTTTGTTCAACACAATTTTAAAAGAACGCATATCAATGTCAGGGATATGTCTTTCGCGTAAAAACAAAACCTCATATCCTGTTATAAACCACGCAAACAAGATCCATAAAATCAAAAATGCAACTTTCTGCACAACAGAAACTTCTACAAGAGAATTCTTTTCAAGCTGAATAAAAGCATTTAACAACCCGACAATTCCGCAAATAGAAAATAGTGTCAATTGCCTAGTAAAAGATTTTTCGCCTGTATAAAGAGTTTTAAGCCCCTCAAGCATTTTCGCCATCTATAACGTCCTTTCTCAGTAACGGTCTAATTTTTTCAATATAAGTACTTATCAAAGAGTATGGAAATATGAAAAACCAGCAAGTGACCACAAAATATCCGGCAACAGATGTCATTATCATATCTAATAAGTAATAATCACCTGCTATATGGACTACTTTATCCAATCCTACCAATGATAATAATATGTAAAGAATTAAATATACCACGACAAAAGCTACAGTAATCAGTAAAAACTGTCCAAATCTTGTATATGTTTCTTTTGCAACAGGTTTTATAAAATCAAAAATCAATTTAATATTTAATAAGCCTTTAAAATTAAAATCTTCTGCAAAAGCCAAATAAATATAATAAATAAAAATTGATAT
>CAYPDZ010000122.1:2242-3591 GCA_964409575.1 uncultured Muribaculaceae bacterium
ACATGTATTTTTTTATTTTCATAAATCTTTTTATAACTATCAATCAAACCAGCCATAATATTCTCCTTTACTCTGATAATTATAGCAGTTTTTTTAATAATTGCAAGAATATATTTTTCCTGTAAGATTATCTTATGGATACAGAATTAAAACAGCAATTTAATATACTAAAAACCAGATTTGAGAAAATAAATAATTTTGACACAGTAGCTTTAAAAAAAGAATTAGGAGAGCTTGAAAATAAAATGCAAACTCCGGAAATTTGGGGTGATCAAAAAAAAGCTTCTCAACTCGGTTCTCAAATCAGAGATATAAAAGATAATTTGGAATTTGTTACCAAATGGCAGACTGTGCTTGATGATACAGAAGTCGCACTTGATATTCAAGATGAAGACTTACTCGCGGAATGTACACAAAATCTCAGAGAAATGGAAATCGCACTCGGCAAATTTGAGGTAAAACAAATGCTTTCCGGAGAATACGATGAAGCTGATGCAATTTTAACCATTAATGCAGGTGCCGGCGGAACAGATGCACAAGATTGGGCAAGTTTATTACTCAGAATGTATACCCGCTGGGTTGAAAGCAAAAATTGGAAATGGGAATTATTGGACAAACTTGACGGCGACGAAGCCGGAATTAAGTCTGCAACTATAAAAATCACGGGCAAATTTGCATTTGGATATGCAAAAGCTGAAAAAGGCGTTCACCGTTTGGTCAGAATTTCACCATTTAACGCTAACGGCAAAAGGCAAACCAGCTTTGCATCCGTTGAAGTTTCACCGATTATTGAGGATTTTGAAAAAACAATCGTAATTCCGCCTGATGAATTGGAAATTGACACAATGCGCTCAGGTGGTGCCGGCGGGCAAAACGTAAACAAAGTAGAAACAGCCGTCAGAATTTTACACAAACCTACAGGAATTGTTGTTAAATGCCAACAAGAACGTTCTCAACTTCAAAATAAAGAAAATGCGATGCAAATCTTAGCCTCAAAACTTCTTGCAATTCGTCAGGAGGAACACGAAAAGAAACTTGCTGAACTTAAAGGTGAAAATGTTGATATAAATTTTGGGTCACAAATTCGCTCATACGTTTTTCATCCTTACAAAATGGTAAAAGATCATAGAACAGGTTTTGAAGTCGGAAACGTTGACAGCGTGATGGATGGCGACTTAGACGGATTTATTGAAGCGTACCTCAAATCTTGACTGTATGTTGTAAAAAAAGGGGGGGGGGAACTGTGAACTGAAACCCTAAAACCGACTTTTTTTACTTTGTCTAGTTTTAGGGTTTCAGTTCAATACAAATTCGACTCTTTTTTTATGCAATTAAACTTTCGACATCAA
>CAYPDZ010000123.1:0-3549 GCA_964409575.1 uncultured Muribaculaceae bacterium
TATTAAGTGCTTGTTTATATAGCTTTACGGCTGTTTTACTACAAATATAGTATTGCACTTTGAAACCTATTAAAAAAAGTGTTATAATATAAATGTAGGTAGCCCCGATTAAGGGCAGTCAACAAAGAGCCCTTAATGCGGTACAAGTAAAATACCCAGACTCTTAGATGAGCGAAAGGGACATAATGGATAAGATTCAATTTCACAATGACCTTAAGAGGTTAATTGAAATTCTTCCGCCGAAAATTGTCGAAGCATTAAAACCGTACAATTTAGATGATGCCATTGAATTGGTGCTTGATTTAGGCAGAGTAGGAGAAGTTCGTCATTCAGACGGGAAAACACATTATTTGGGCGACAGTTGTATAGTTGATGAAGATATCGAATATATAACATCTCGAATTCAGCCCTTCACGAGTGATAATCGTTCAGGTATTCCTGGGACGTTGCACAGAATCAGTGCAATAAGGAACAGACAAGGTAAGGTAGTCGGTTTAACTTGTAGAATCGGTCGTGTTGTTACCGGTACTATTGCATGTATAAAAGATTTTGTTCTTCAAAATAAGAGTATATTATTTTTGGGTAGACCTGGGGTTGGTAAAACTACAAAATTAAGGGAAATATCAAGATTAGTTGCAGATGAATTGGGAAAAAGAGTTGTTGTTGTAGATACTTCTAACGAAATTGCCGGTGACGGTGATACTCCTCACCCTGCAATTGGTAGAGCTAGAAGAATGCAGGTTACTCAACCTATTTATCAAAAAGATATTATGATTGAGGCGGTTGAAAATCACACACCTGAAGTTATTGTAGTTGATGAAATCGGTACCGAAGAAGAAGCACAAGCTGCAAGAACTATTGCTGAACGTGGTGTTATGTTGATTGCAACCGCCCACGGTAATACATTAGATAACTTAATTAAAAACCCTATTTTATCTGATTTGGTTGGTGGCGTAAGTTCTGTTACTTTAGGTGATGATGAAGCAAAAAGAAGAGGCAGTCAAAAAACTGTTCTTGAAAGAGAAAAACAACCTACATTTGATATTGTAATTGAAATCATAGATAGAAATACACTTGCCGTTTATAAAAATACGGCAGAAGCTGTTGATTATATTTTAAGAGGTTGGCCGATAAGACCTGAAATTAGAAAAGTTGACCAAGTGTATGATAAAAAACCTGAAGAAACTAAGGCTCAAGAAGTTGTTGAACAGGAAAAAATAAAAGAGGAAGAAGAACTTGCAAGTCAAAAGTTGAAATTCAGTTTTTCAAGACAAGAATATGTAAAGCAAGTTAAGGATTTTAAGAAAATATATATATATGCTGTCAGCCGTACAGTTTTGGATAAAGTTCTTGAAAGATTGAATTTGCAGGCTGAAATAACCAGAAATATTGAAGAAGCCGATATAGTGATTGTACATAAGGCATTTGCAAAAGGCGGTACAAAAATTTTAAGTATTGCGAATGATTATAAACTGCCAATATATTATGTACGTTCTAATTCTATGTCGCAGGTTCAAAAAGTTGTTAAAGAAGCATTGCATATAACAGACAGCGAAACGCTTCAAGGCTATTATGATGATGCCGAAAGAGCTTTAGATGAAGCAAAAGCAGCAATTCAAAAGATATTAGAAGGTGCAGATAATGTTGAGTTGCAGCCACAAAACCAACAAATCAGAAAATTGCAACATGAACTTGTTGAACAACACAATTTATCAAGCGAAAGTGTTGGAGAAGGCACCGAAAGACGTTTGAGAATTGTTGGTGGTAGCGATTTTAAGCATGCCGGCTAAAAACTACATAGTACTGTTATTAAGTTTCTTGTATAAAAGTTCGTAGGTTGTTTTTCCGCCTTTTTCGACGTAGTCGTATGACTCAATATATGGATAGAATGTTGGTGTTGCATTTATTGCTTTTGTTTTAGCAATAAAAACATGCACGTCATGTCCCCATTTGTTAGGACCAACTCTTCCGTTTACATCAACAATCATAATTGGAGCATTAAAGTTACCATATGGCATGAATAAGAAGTCATCTGCGGTTAAAAACGCTTTGCCTGAAAGAATACTTTGTTTTCTTAGCCCAGGTAAAGTTGATGTTCCTCGATTTGAGGTGTAGCTGTCGTCAGAATTTTTGCTTGCAATTATGGTATCAACACCTTCATATTCAGGAATACAGTGGTTTCTGTGTGCATTTTTGTCGCATTTTTCAATTACGTTCATTGACCTTAAGAAAAAGTCATAAACGTAAGGACAATCTTCAAAAAAACCGCTGTAATCGTACGGCAAATCTTCGCCATTGTCGGAACGTACCCATTGTAAACAGTTTCCGTTTGCGTCATATGTTGCACATTGCGGTTTGAAGTTATATGGACTTTTTAACCAATATCCGCATGCAATATTTGTCCCATTCTCTTCCCCATAGCGAATAATCGCTTTATCTAATATGGCTTTAGCTTTTCGTACGCCTGTTCTGTATCTGTGCCAACGTATATTGCTTTGTAAAGTCGGTGTAATGGCAATCATGATAATCCCCATAACGGTAAGAATAATTAAAATCTCACCTAAGGAAAATCCCTTTTTTGCCTTTCTATTTTCGTCCTTCACAAGCTAAAAATCCATATGATACCGTATCATATGGATTATATAGTTTTTTTGTTAATAAAGCAATTTGTTAACTATAGATTGATTACTTTTAGAATTTCGTGTAAGTCAGCTTTTGTCTTTTTAACTTCGGCATTTGAATATTTAATAGCGCTGTCAGGGTCTTTTAAACCGTTGCCTGTTAAAATACAAACAGAAGTTGAACCTTCTTTTACAAGTCCCATTTTATGTGCTTTTATTAAACCTGCAACGGAAGCGGCACTTCCCGGTTCTGCTAAAATACCTTCGGTTGATGCCATTAATTTGTATGCTTCAATAATTTCAGCATCAGTTACGCTGTCAATTTTACCGTTTGATAAATCTCTTGCTCGTTCTGCTTGTTTCCAACTTGCAGGGTTTCCTATTCTGATTGCTGTTGCAATTGTTTCAGGTTTTAAAATTCTTTCTCCTCGAACAATTGCTGCTGCGCCTTCTGCTTCATATCCCATCATTTTTGGCAAGTGAGTTGATTTCTTTAATGCAAAGAATTCTTCATAACCTTTAAAGTACGCAGTTATGTTTCCTGCATTGCCAACAGGTATAAAGTGATAATCAGGAGCATCGCCTAATGCTTCAATAATTTCAAAAGCACCTGTTTTTTGTCCTTCAATTCTGTATGGGTTAACAGAATTTACAAGTGTTATTGGTGAATTCTTAGAAATTTCGATTACCATTTCTAATGCTTCATCAAAGTTTCCTTGAATAGCAATGATTTCTGCGCCATACATCATTGCTTGAGAAAGTTTGCCAAGAGCGATATATCCGTCAGGAATTAAAACAAAAACTCTAACACCTGCTTTTGCGCCATAAGCAGCAGCTGCTGCTGAGGTGTTTCCTGTTGAAGCACAAATAATAGCTTTTGAACCTTCTTCAACGGCTTTTGTAACAGCCATTGTCATGCCTCTGTCTT
>CAYPDZ010000124.1:0-2249 GCA_964409575.1 uncultured Muribaculaceae bacterium
TACAAAGTATTAACTTCAATCCCTCGAATAACTTCAAGTTTATCTTCGCGTTGAGTATTTTTGAGGTAATCTTTTGCTACCGGATACGAAAGAACGTTATCGTGGTCGGTCAATGCAATTACTTGAAGTCCGACATCAATAGCTGTGTCTACAATTTTTTCGGGCGAAAAAACTCCGTCCGAATAAAGGGTGTGAATATGTAAATCACTCTTCATTGTCCTTTTCCTTTTTATTCTTATCTACTAACATAAAAATTCTTTTTATAGCAACAGCATGCCCGCTAGTTCGATTTATTTCAACTTCGACAGCATTAATTTGGACGACATTACCGTCTGCTACTTCATATCGTTCGGGAACAACAGTTGTAAATCGGTTTAATGATGTTGAATATTCCATACCGATTACACTGTTTGCAGCCCCGCAAAAACCTGCATCTGATATATATGCAGTGTTATTGAATATTTGTTCATCCGCTGTTTGCACATGCGTATGAGTACCAAAAAACGCGCTCACGCCAAGCTCTGAACAAAATTTTGCAAAACAAACTTTTTCAGCAGTAGCTTCTGCGTGAAAATCCACAATTACAACAGGAGTAATCTCCTTTAATCGCTTAATTTCTTCTGCGACATAAGTCCAAGGCGACTCCACCGCTCCCATAAAAACACGTCCGAGAACATTTATCACGGCAATTTTTAAACCATCAGAAAGCTCAAAAACATGACTCCCCTGCCCGACAGTGCCGGCAGGGTAGTTAAACGGGCGAATAAGTTTTTCTGCGCCCGAGATGTAGTTAAAAATTTCTTTTTTATCCCAAATATGATTGCCTGATGTCATGCAATCAATACCATATTCGGACAAATCGTTATAATTTTTTTCGGTTAAACCAAAACCATGAGATGCGTTTTCAACATTTGCAATTACAAAATAACTGTCATTGCGGACAAGTGTAGCACAATCTGCAATCGCATTATTTTCATAAGATTGCGATTCCGTGTCAAGCACGGAATGACGAGAACTCAAAAAATCCCGCACGGCAAAACGTCCCGGTCTACCGACCAAATCTCCGAAAAATAAAATTTTTATGTTTTTATCATCACTCATAATTTTTCTAAAAGTTAAATAGTTGATATGTTGATAAGTTGAGGAGTTAAACTCAACCTATCAACCTTAATCTCATCAACCTATTTAGCTATCTCCGTTGTTCTGAACTCTCTTACAACCGTAACTCTGATTTGTCCGGGGTAATCAAGTTCATCCTCAATACGTTTTGCAACATCACGTGCAAGTTTTTGTGAAGCTAAATCATCAAACCTTTCAGCTTCAACAATAATTCTGACCTCTCTACCTGCCTGAACTGCAAATGATTGCTTGATACCTTCATAGCTGTTTACAATTTCTTCAATTTTTTGCAAACGTTTGATGTAAATTTCCAAAGTATCACGTCTTGCTCCCGGTCTGCCTGCTGAAATAGCGTCAGCAACCTTAACCAATACTGCTTCAATCGTATTTGCAACAACATCGTCGTGGTGAGCCTCTATTGCATGTATAACTTCCGGTCTTTCGCCATATCTTGTGGCAAGTTCAACACCAAGTTGAATATGTGTACCCTCTTGAGTTTGGTCAACAGCTTTTCCTATATCATGCAAAAGCCCTGCACGTTTTGCAATAGCTTCATTTGCTCCGAGTTCGGCAGCAAGCATGCCGGCAATATGACCGACTTCCAAAGAGTGTTTCAAAACATTCTGACCGTAACTTGTTCTGTAATACAAACGTCCTAAAACCTTGATAAGCTCTTTGTTCAAGCCCATAACACCCATTTCAAGAACGGCATTTTCACCTTCTGTCCAGATTTTTTTGTTGATTTCTTCTTGAGCTTTTTCAACCATTTCTTCAATTCTTACAGGGTGGATACGTCCGTCTACAATAAGTTTTTCAAGTGCGAGTTTTGCAATCTCTCTGCGAACAGGGTCAAAACTTGATAATACAACAGCTTCCGGCGTATCGTCAATGATTAAATCAACACCGGTCAAAGTTTCAAGAGCTCTGATATTACGACCTTCACGTCCGATAATACGACCTTTCATTTCGTCGTTTGGCAAAGCTACAACAGAAACAGTCGTTTCCACAACCTGTTCAATCATACATCTTTGCATAGTTGTTGAGAGAATTTCTTTTGATTTTTCAAGCGAAATCTCTTTTATTTTAGCTTCGTTTTCTCTTATTAACTGCATTTGTTCTTGTGCCAAATC
>CAYPDZ010000124.1:2349-3506 GCA_964409575.1 uncultured Muribaculaceae bacterium
GCTTTGATTTTAGCTTCTTTCAAAAGAAGTTTTTCTTTCTCCTCCAATGCTTTTTTATCTTTTTCAACAGACAAAAGCACGGATTTAGTTTTACTCTGCTGGACAAACAGCACAGCGATTAAGGCTATTACCGCAATAATCGCAATAATTAATAAAGCGTCCATTTAATACCTTATCCTTTTCTATTTTTTAATAATATAC
Source organism: uncultured Muribaculaceae bacterium (assembly GCA_964409575.1). Lineage (GTDB taxonomy): Bacteria > Cyanobacteriota > Vampirovibrionia > Gastranaerophilales > Gastranaerophilaceae > Stercorousia. The sequence continues at coordinate 2,551 of CAYPDZ010000124.1, forward strand.
ACAACTACCGGCACATATAACCTGCCGGCTAATTCTATTCAAATTTAAACGAATTTCATTGCATATATTTCCAAAAAATATTTACTACTACATCTGTAAACATCATATCATGACATGCTTTTTTTGTATAGGGGTTATTTAGTTTTTGATACAAAAAACGACAAAATTATGTAATAATTTTGTCGTATGAAGCAAATATTTAATATTTCATCTGCCAGCCTTCTAACATAATTCTTGCGGCACAATACCCGCCGGGAGAACTACTTGAAGGAGTTTTTCTATCGCAAGAATTATATGTACCGGTATTGGTTATTTTTTTCAAACCAAGTTCATACCCCAAAGGCATAAGTCTATTTTTCTCATCTATCTTAAAGAAGAACAAATCCTCACCGGCAACATTTGGACGTTGCGTGTTGTTTACATCTATAAAAACATAATATTGATTATAACCGACACGAGTATTTGGATTTAATCCGACACAAACGCCGTTCGGCAATAATATGGAACTCGTTATACGAATAAAGAAAGGACTATCAATAAACCAGCCATTATTCATCCAAATATATTGAGAGGCAAGATTTGTTCCGGTTCTATGGCTTTTATCCGTAGGATCAAAACACAACGGGTAACGCTCACTTTTTGCTTTTCCATACTTTTTAACTCCTTTTAATTCAGGAATTATATATTTATCAAGAATAACTTCGGCATCATTCCATTCTGCCCAATTTCTCACCTCGCCATGTTTTACTTCTGCCATCCTGAACGCCTGACTAAGTTCGGAATATGCTTTCTTTAAACGATTTACGGTAACGGCTTTTTTATGGTTTTGGATAAGTGTCGGCATGGTTATTGCTGCCACAACTCCAATGATGCCCAAGGTTATTAAGACTTCGGCTAACGTGAAAGCAATTTTTTTTGAAGTGAATAAGTGAATAGGTAAATAAGTGAATAAGTTC
>CAYPDZ010000125.1:0-3504 GCA_964409575.1 uncultured Muribaculaceae bacterium
CCTCTTTCATCTGTTTTTTTAACCTCTCTGCAGCTTTCTTGTAAGCCGAGAAGTCGATATTTACAACCCTTGCTTCATAATCTGCTGGGCAATGCAATTGAAAAATTGCTATCGAATGACTGAAAAAGTCGTTAAAGGCATTTAGCCGCTCAATTGCAAGCGACAGCTCCAAGCAGTCCACAGCGTCAATGGTTCGCATTCGGACCGTTTGCTGAAGCTTCTGCACCTCATCCGCCAGTCGCTCGCGCTCATTCATTAAGTACTGGAAAAAGATTTCTTTTTGTGTAACCATTATATCAATGCTCCTCTTGAAGCTAAGAAATCTAACAAGCTATCGGAGCTGCTTTCATTTGTTGCCTTGATACGCTCATATTTCGGATTTAACGGCTTGCCCTTTTGCGATTCGTTAATGTTTTGCATAAACTGGGTAACACCGACAACATCGATGTATGTTGAAATTGCTCCCGATAACTGATTATTTACATAGCCAAAAAGGTTTTGGAAGTTATATTCTACACCTGGCTTATCAAAAATGCTAACCTTTTCCCAGCTTTCGATAAATTGTAACCATTCGGGAGAAGTCGGCAATCTGCTATCATTGCTTTCGGTTGCTGATGGTATAACATACCGCAAGTAATTATTGAGTACATCAAAATAATTTTTGCGTATATCATCGGACAGCTTAATAAATCCGCGTGCTGAATCATCTTTTAATTTCAATTCACACCTAACCCAATGTTCTAGATCATCACGCTTACGCTCCATTTTTTTATCATAAATACGGACATAAACAGAGGATTGAAGCCTTGAACCGTGACAGACGGAACAGCCCTTATTGCTGTAAATAACTTCAATATCACGGCAACGAGATACATAATGACCTTTTTTAGCGGCTGACATAAGATAATCCATATCCAGAAGCCCAATAAAATCATCATAAGCAACGTCAAGTCTTGATATGTTCATCTGCCTTTTTTCGGGATCTTCATTCCAGTTTTCAATGATTTCATCAAATATAGCTTGATAGTTGCCATTACCGTATGTTTCAAAGTCCCTACAGCCTTGACCTGATAGCTCAACACAGATACCCATATCTTCCCTACCGTTATACATTATGTTAATGCCCTCAAAGTTTAATCGATCTTGGTAACAATACCGTCCACGCATTGACTGAAAATTCACATCACCCAAGCCGAGCAAGTCCAACACATCACTAAGACTATGTACCCTAGTTGTAAAAGTGAGCCAGTCATAAATAACTCTGTTCTGCTGTTCATTCTGATTAATCATTTAAATAACCTCCAATTACAACACCTGATGAATTTAAAACGCATTCATCTGTTGCTTCATCATTATTTTTTCTTAAACGTGGTATAATGCACTTGTCAAGATACTTTTCAAGGCAATACACGCACATTGTAGACTGAATAACACCAAATTTTAAATATGCAAGCTCCCTTTCCTTGCCACAGGTCGGGCAAACGCCTGTTTTTATATTAGCCATAAAAAACTCCTTTCGGGTCTAAAAGTTATTTGTATGTAGATTGTACCCCCCTAATTAGCCGAGGGGGGTCAAGCGGAAATTCTCCCGCTTAAAATTTTTCCCTAGAATAGAATTTTTTTAAAAACAGCAATCATCAAGGAACGAACCGCCAAGAACTGGAGGACGATCGACATCAAGAATATCGTTTAAATAGTCTTGATAGTCCTGCTGCTTCATTCTCTCGGTTTCCTCAAAGTCCTTTAAATAGCTTTCTATAAATTCTTTTCGGCTACGCTCTAAAGCTTTTTCCATAATATCACCCCTTTATTTCTCTTTCTATTTTTTCATCTAAATGTTTAACATAATTTTCAACCCTTTCTTCATGTGTTTGTCCTAAACTATAAAAATAATAGTCCGAGCTTGTATGATCTTCATTTTTTATCAGATAATTTTCTAAAGAAGTAGGTGCTCGACCCTTACCCATAAAAACACTACCTTTCTTTTATAAATGGAATTTGTATAACATCAGCTCCAGATGGTGCATTTTTAGACGACCTTGTAAAATACAAAATCTGCTTTGGTTGAAGCTTATCAATCATAACTTCATAGCCTTGCATTGTTTCTAGTCGGCTTGCCTTGTCCCGTATTGCTCCAACATCAGAAAAGGCAACTACCGAACCAAGCGGCAAACCGAGAAATGACCAATCATAACAATCTGAAGTAGATATAGATATATTTGGTATCATCTGAACACCATGTGTAAAATAATACGCATAAAGCCAATGATTTCTAAACTTATTGTATATTTGAAGAGCCACGGGAAAATTATAGTATAAGCTAAAATCAGGCATTACAACATATTTATATTTTTGCAATACTGGAATATATCGCTGCGGATCAGTCCACAAACAGTTAAATTTATAGTCATCACAATAAAAGTGAACACCCTCGGCTTGTCCTGTATGTTTTCGGGAACTGTCAAAATCTATCCATTTACTGCAATTAACTAAATCTGTATAGGCGAACACCTCAGGAAAATCATATTTATTTCTACTTTGAAAATATGCTTTGTCAAAATTTAATAAACCTCTCATAAAATAAAACATAAGAACTTTTGAGCCTCTCCTACGCTGCGCTCCGGTTTCTCAAAAGTCTTATGTTTTATTCACCTACCTTTACTTTTTATTTTTATTCTTTATAGATTTAACAAGCTTCGGTATATCTTTGGCAAATACAATTGCAAACATAATAAGGATAATACCCCAAGAAATATACCAATAATCACCATAAAAAATAACATGCAAAAAATCGATAAACATTTTAATTTTTTCAAACATAACAAAATCTCCTTTTATTTTATTCAACAACTTTCATCCATCGTAAAACGATTTGGACAACATAATATACACCAATTGCAAATAGCCAAGCTTCGGTTAAGCCAATCATACTATAAATCGGAATAAACCAGTTTACCATACCCAAGTATTTTTTTACTTCGGGAATGGTTTCTAAATAGATAATTGGAGAAGTCGGAAGAAAATCAATGATTTTTTGTCCGATTTCCGAAAAGCTTTCAGATACCCAGTTAAAAAAATCCACTTAAACACCACCTTTCACAATTTTCGATGTAAGGAAAATTAAAAGAAATGAAAATTCAATCATAGAACACCACCTTGTTATTTTAGCCAAAGGTTCAAAATCTTTAAGATCTATAACAAAATGCCATTTCTGTTCAGGAACATTCAAAAACGCTGGAACATTAATATTCACCTCAAAATGCGGTGTCTCAGGCTCTGCGACAAATAGTTTCATACCTCGTACAAAGTCCCAAGGCAGCGAAAACGGAAAAACCGTAATAATTGTTTTAGGAAGAACAAGATTGTCAAGGGCTTCAACACCTACTGCAGGAACTTCGCCTATATCCTCAAAAGTATCATCATAAACATCATCAACAGTTGTATCAGTTACATCTGTTTTACCTGCAATATCCCCGATAAGATTAATAATCGTTGTTGTCGGAT
>CAYPDZ010000126.1:0-3434 GCA_964409575.1 uncultured Muribaculaceae bacterium
GCTTTCTTCATCTATAACATCCTTTCGCAAATAATCAAGAATAACACTAAAAAATTCTTACATTATACTTATCATTATGTATTATTTGCGATAAATTGTCAATATTTCTTACTTTTTACGGTTTATGAAATGTTACATTAAACTTATTATAATAGGGATTTTATGAATATAAAAATTTTAATCGGTAAAAGATTTAGAGAAATAAGACAAAAGCATAACTACACTCAAGCAAAGCTCGCTGAAATGCTCGGGATAGACGACAAACACCTTAGTCGTATTGAACTTGGAAAAAACATGCCAAATTCAGCTTTGATAGAAAAATTTATGACATTGTTTGACCTTGATATCAGAGAATTATTTGAATGTTCGCACCTTGATACACCGGAAAACACCAAAAAACGACTTATACAAAGCCTTGAAAATATGGATCCGGAACAACTGTCACTCACATACAAATACGTCAGGACTTTTGTTCTTTAATCCGGCAATATTTCATAAATATAGTAATGTATTCCTTGTCTTTCTCCTTCTATATACATTTTTTTGTTGATTAAATCAAATTTTTTATTAGATTTGTCGAGCGTCAATAAGAAATACTTACTCCCTTTTTTCTTGGTATAATTCTTAATTTCTGCGACATCGAATTCTTTTGCATCCTTGTCAAAATACGTCATCAATGCTTCGTAAGAACTTAGATTTCTATTGTGCATATCATATATAAAAATTTCCTTTTCATTAAGCCGCGGAAGCATTGGCGCAAGCGTAATCGGCACAATATCAGTAAAAACTTTTCCTCGGCGCAATTCAAAATCACCTTCAAAAGTAGGGGTTATAAAATCTCTGCACGTAGGAATTCCGACTTTTACCGGCAAAAATGCAAACAAAACAACAAACGCAAATAATTGCATCAGTTTGTGTAATTTTGCATTTGGATTTTCCAGCTCAAATATCCAAAACGCCATAATAAGATATACAACGAAAAACGCCGTATGCCACGGACGAGGATTATAAACCATTGAAAAGAATAGAGCACAAGTTCCAAACGAAAAGAGCCAGACAAAAAGCGCTTTCGGTCTGAATGCCAACAACACAGCCAACGCAACTATTAAAACTTTCATTTCAATGACCTGTAACGGCAAAATTCCTAACGAAATTCCTTTTGAAATACCTAAAAAGACAGTCAACGGATTTGTCAAAAATAAATCCTGTTTAACTACTTCATAATCCGGCACCGCTGCCCCAAACAGTTGAAAATAAAACATCACACCGACAAGAGCAGTAACACCCGTTACTACTAACGCCGGAAGGATTGATGTCCTTTTGGTAAAATATTCTTTATAAAGTTCATACAAAAACGGAATTCCTAACGCTGCAGCACCAATCAAGCCTTGCAAACTGGTATTTGCAGCTAAAACAAGTATCAAAAAGTACAAATAAGGTCTTTTCAATCGCTCTTGATATAGAGCACACGCGCAAAATAAGAAAAATACTCCTATACTGTAACATCTTGCATGCACCGAATACAACTTGAAAAATACCGGACAAAAAACAATACAAGCCTTTGTAAACGGATTAAACGGAGCTTTTTTCCACATGACAATCAATGCGGCAGTACAAAACAACCAGTTTATAATCTGCATCGTATAAGGATAAGGAAAATTAAGTTTGGCAAAAGGCATTACCACCAAATACCACAACAACATGTGTCCTTCGACTTTCATCAATGAAAATATTTGAGAAACCGAACAATATTTTATCATTGTCCAAAAATGTCCTTCGTCTTCCCAACCCATGCGACCTGACAAAAAAGCGGCTTTAGCTGTATATATAGTGTATACTACAAAAACAATAACACATAAGAACGTATATATTACTTTTTTATGTGTTTTAAAAAAATTTTCCATTACCAAAAATCCCTTCCGACAATACATTCTATAATAAATACGAAAATCTTGCAACAATCCTTATTTATTATATAATTGTATTATGAATAAGAAGATTATAATTATTGGAGCCGGACCGGCAGGTTTGAGTTGTGCATACAAACTGTTAAAAACCTCAAACGACATAGACGTAACCATAGTAGAAATGGACAATATTGTAGGCGGTATAGCAAAAACCGTTTTTGATGACGGAAACGGTACAGATATCGGACCTCACCGCTTTTTTACAAAAAACAAAGAAGTTCTCGCGCTTTGGAATGAACTTTTACCTTTTCAAGGTTCTCCAGCTATTGACGACAAATTACTAAACAGAAGCGTCAATCTTGTTGAAAACGGAGCAGACCCAGAAACTGATGACAAAGTATTTTTAAAACGCAAAAGATTTTCAAGAATTTATTATGAAAAACATTTTCTGGATTATCCGATAAAGCTCAGTCCAGCAATAATTTTGGCATTAGGATTGGCAAAAACATTAGTTGCCGGATTTAGTTATCTGAAATCTTGTGTACACAAAATACCCGAAACTAATTTAGAAACCTTTATGATTAATCGTTTTGGCAGAGTACTTTATGAGCTATTTTTTGAAGGTTATACACAAAAAGTGTGGGGGGTTCATCCGTCACAAATCTCAAAAGAATGGGGAATGCAGCGTATTAAAGGTATTTCTTTAATAAAAGTTTTGTGCAATGCGATTTTAACCCCATTGAATTTGGTTAAGAAAAAAGAAATTTCGCTAATTGATGAATATTACTATCCGAAACTCGGAAGCTCTCAATTGTGGGAAACAATGGCTGATGAAATAAAAAAAATGGGCGGTAAAATTTTGCTGAATGAAAAAGTTATGAGTTTGACAAAAACTGACAACAAAATTACTTCCATAAAAATTGTTAATACTCAAACAGGCGTTCAACAAGATTTGTCAGGTGATATTTTTATTTCATCAATGCCCATAAAAGAACTTTTAACAAACCTGAACGACGTTCCGCAAGAAACTTTTGATATTGCAAACAATCTTGTTTACAGGGATTTTATTTTGGTAAATTTTGTCACTGACAAAATAAACTTAAAAAACAACACAGATGTTCCAACAATAAACAATATCGCACCTGACAGTTGGATTTACCTTCAAGACAACGGGGTAAAAGCCGGCAGGTTAGATATTATGAACAATTTTTCGCCTTACATTATAAGAGATTTCAAAAAAGATATTGTAATTAATCTTGAGTATTTTTGTAACGAAAATGACGATTTTTGGAAATCTGCAGACGAAGATATTATAAAATTCGGAATACAAGAACTAAGAAGCTTAAACATAACCGATACCGACCACATTCAAGCTTCAAAAGTTCTAAGAATTAAAAAGGCGTATCCGTCATATTTTGGCAGTTATGACAAGTTTGATAAAATAAAAGATTACATCAATACGCTGGACAACTTGTATTGTGTTGGCAGAAACGGACAGCACAAATACAACAACATGGATCATTCAAT
>CAYPDZ010000127.1:0-3373 GCA_964409575.1 uncultured Muribaculaceae bacterium
CTTTAAACATATCCGATAATGTTAATATGGCTCAAAAACATATTATTGCGCTTGTCGACTGTGATTCGTTTTTTGTATCCTGCGAACAAGCTGCTAATCCGGAACTTAAAAATAAACCGGTTTGCGTCATGTCCGGTCGCGGTCAATGCGTAATTTCCCGTTCCAAAGAGGCTAAAAAGCTCGGAATTAGGATGGGCATGCCTTATTTTCAAATAGAAGGCACAATGAAACAGTCAACATTTATAAACGCAAATCACGACCTTTATTCAGAAATTTCTCAAAAAGTTATGGATGTACTAAAAACTTTCAGTCCGCATGTAGAAGTTTATTCGATAGATGAAGCGTTTGTTGATTTGACAGGTTTGGAACGCTTGTATAAAAGGAATTATCTTGAAATCGCTCAAATGATACGCGAAAAGGTTAAAGAAAAAGTTGATATACCTGTTTCTATCGGAGTCAGTTCCTCAAAATCACTGGCGAAACTCGCTTCTGACAAGGCAAAAACTCTTGAAACAGGCGTATTTTTAATAGGCTCAAGAAAAATTATGCCACTTTTACAAAAAACAAGCATAGATGAAATTTGGGGGATTGGTAAAAATTTGTCAATAATGCTCAGAAAACACGGGATTTTAACAGCTTACGAGCTCGTTTCTCAAGATGATTTATGGCTAGACAAACAAATCGGCAAACGCGGTTTGGAGATGAAGCATGAACTTTTGGGTGAAATGATTTCGCCGGTTTCAGATGAGGTAAAACTTCCCAAATCTATCCAAAAAACTTGTGCACTTGCAAAATTTTCGTCAGACAAAGAATATTTAAAAAATTCTCTGAATTACCATATCCATAGAGCTTGTGTGAAACTCAGAAAACTAAACGCAAAATGCAAAGGTGTAAGTTTATTTTTGCGGACAAAAGATTTTAAAGTCTATTGCGAGAAAAAAGCCTTGACGACCGGATGTGATTTTGAATTTGAAATTTCAGATATTATTTTTGAACTGCTTGACAAGATTTATAACCCAAACATTTTGTATCGCAGTACCGGCGTAATTCTTGACAATTTTGTTTTAAATTCTCAAGAACAAATTTCACTTTTCACAGACATAAGTTCTGACGAGAAAAAAGAAAAACTTTCAAAATGTTTTGACAAATTGGAACAAAAGTTCGGAAAAGATATTATTCAAACAGGATTTATTAAAAAAGACGTTTAATTCTCATTATTCTAAGGCTTTAACCGAAAAATCTCAAAAATCTTATGAGATACTTCGCTCTCAGCATGATAGCAAGAAAAAAGCTCCCATTACGGGAGCCTTTTTGCTTCAGCCAATTTACTATTCGTAAATCCAACCGTTTGTTAAATCAACTTTTATCGGTTTCAAAAGTTTCATGTAAATTATATCTTCCGGACTAACTTCGAGTTGTTCGCCTTTGAATACAAATCTTACAAACTTCATAAACCAATTTCTGTCTTTGGATATTTCACAAACACCGTTGAAAGATACTGTTTGGTCGTTTGTTGTAGTAAGTAATGAGTTGTCAAATACAAGAACACCGTTACGTACAAACCATTTTCCTTCTCTAACGTCAAGCATTTGTCCTTTGAGATTTGCACCTTTTCTCACTAAGATGAATTTTTCAGGTGTAACGTAGTTTTCAGGAGCACTTGCTGTGAAAATTTCACCGGATTGAGATGATTGTGTGCTTGCATAACTGCTTAATTTTACAGGAACTATAGTGCCCGCAGGAATTGTTCCTACACTGCCTTGAACGGTTGCATTTTCAACAACAAAACCTTCACCGACTTTTTTTCTCATAGCTTCTGCAAGCTTTGCATTCGGATTAAGTTTAGCCTGTTCCATCATGTTGTAAAGTATTGAAGCAACTTCCGCTCTCGTTGCCGGTCTTTCTGCATCAATTTTATTGCTTGCTGATGGCATAGTTACGAGCATGTCCAAAATCTCTGCTTTTCCTGCAGGAACAACAAACCATTCCGGAACTTCATTCACATCAACAAATTTTTTAGAAAGAACTTCTTGAGCTTTCATTGTACTTATTTGTTCTGTAGTCAAGGCATTAACGGCAACCGAAATTGATTCGGCTCTAGTTACTGTGTCTTCCGGTCTAAATACGTCACCTTCTTGCGGGCATGAAATTAAATCAAAGTACAATGCTTTTTGAATAGCATCATACGCCCAAAAAGTAGGGTCAATATCCGTAAAATTTACGGGTTGAGCTACTGTTGTATGCTCTTGACCTAAAGCTTTGATAGCCATAGAAGCAAATTCTGCACGTGTAACGTTTTCGTCAGGTTGGAACGTTCCGTCAGGATAACCGACAATAACACCTTGTTCTGTTAAAGTTTGGATTTGGCTGAATGCCCAGTGTTCTTCCGTTACGTCCGGATAAGCAAACGCCGGCACTGTAAGCATAACTCCAACAGCTAATGATAAACAAATTCTAAATAAATTTTTCATATCCACTCTCCTATACTCACATGGTACAAAGAAAATTTTATTACGGCAAGTTTTTAATAAAGTTATGTTACCAAAATGTAAAATTTTAAATTTACAGTTATTTACAACTATTGACAAAGTGTCTGCTATAGAATACAATATTAGTATGGAACAACGAATTATCAAAATTGCTCAACTATCTAATGATAGGACTCCTTTTATTGAGTGGTTTGAGTCATTAGATAAGACTACCAAAGCTCGTATTCAATCAAGGCTGACAAGATTACTCGAAAATAACTTTGGAGACTACAAAAAAATTGATAATGAAATTTCTGAATTAAGATTGAAATTCGGCTCAGGTTACAGAATTTATTATACAGAGATTAATAACGTTATTGTCTTACTCATAAACGGTGGTGACAAATCTACCCAAAGCAAAGATATTCAAAAGGCAAAACAAATACTTCAAGAATGGAGAAACTTGTAATGAAAGAACTTAAACATACAATAGATTTAGAAAGCTACATAATTGATAACTTAAAATCCGATGAAGACATAAAATTATACCTCAACGCGAGTCTTAAAGACTATCTTGAAGATGGTGATTTTAACTCGTTTTATCGAGCATTAGAAATTGTAATCAAGGCAAAGGATACTATAGCAGGTTTTGCTAAAAAAGTTGGAATGTCACGAACACATCTATATAGTATCTTCAAAGCTGAAAAAGAGCCTAAATTTTCTACGATTGCAAAAATATTTCAAGAACTTGGTTATGAGTTAGAAATTGCATAATTTAAGAAAACTCGAACTAGCTAAAACTCAATAAACATAATAAAATACAGGATAATTTTCTTATCCTGTTTTTTAGTGGTGGGCGTTAGAAGACTCGAACTTCTGACATCCTCCTTGTAAGGGAGGCGCTC
>CAYPDZ010000128.1:0-3341 GCA_964409575.1 uncultured Muribaculaceae bacterium
TCCGCCAAAAGTAGGAAGCCGAGAGTGAATGCTCTCGGCTTCCTACTTTTTATGAAAAGAGTGGGATATAGCACCCACACGGCTTTAGCCGTTTGGGTGCGCAAGTTTTGCGGAAAAACCGCAAAACCTGACGGAGCCGTTAAGGGGTATAATCGAATAAATCAAGTACATCAAGCCACTTAATAAAATAGAAACGCACGATTTAAGGCGTAGTGATCCCACTTTTTCGCGCCTTGATTGGCGGTTCTCTTGTTTTGGCGGAAAAGCGGGCTCAAAACGGGCGGAGAAAGCAACAATCCGGTGGTTACTTGCCCGCCCCGGCGTGATAGCGACCCCCCTTGGGGCGGGAATAAATGTACTGACGAGAGAAAAAAGGCAATTGCAAAGCGATTCAGTGGGGATGTCCTTACTCTCTGTATTGTGTTTTATTTTTTCAGTCGGTCTTTTGGGACGTGTACTTGACCGCGGGGCGAAGCGTCGCGCTTGTATAGTCAAGCACCCGCCAAAGTGCCATTTGAATTTTATTCCGAAATTATACGTTCGCGAACTCAATAGCGGTTGAAAAATTTGAAAATTTATGCTATACTGAATTTGGGCTTAATTATTCGATGTCTATCGATGGCAATAGCCTAAAATACAGGCGGTATTGACAGCGGTCAATGGAGGGCTTTATGGAAAAAACAATTTGTGAGTTATTTGCAGGCGTAGGCGGTTTTCGTCTTGGATTTGATAGGCTAGAATCAGGTTGGAGAACAAAATGGTTCTCTCAATGGGAGCCTGGTGCAAAAATTCAATGGGCACATGATTGCTATTTGGCACATTTTGGCGATTGCTTTGAATTAAATGGTGAGTGCCATACAGATTTTGATATAGGTATCGTAGATAAGAATACCATTCCAGACCATACCTTGCTCGTCGGTGGATTTCCTTGTCAAGATTATAGTGTTGCAAATACCCTTGCTACTTCAAGAGGCATAACAGGAAAAAAAGGCGTGCTGTGGTGGCAAATACGAGATACGTTAATTGCAAAGAAACCGCCGTTTTGTCTTTTAGAGAATGTAGATAGATTATTGAAGTCCCCTGCAAATCAGCGCGGAAGAGATTTCGGAATAATATTGGCTTGTTTTGCAGAATTAGGTTATTTTGTGGAATGGCGAGTTATCAATGCGGCTCAATATGGAGCTGCTCAACGTCGCAGAAGGACTTTTATTTTTGCCTACAAAAAAAATACTTTCTACGGGAAATCAATTATTTCCAAATCAGCAGATGAAATAATAAAAAAAGACGGTATGATGGCACAGTCATTCCCAATCGATGAAATTGGAAAATTTGCACAAGTAGAATTATCTCATGACATCATAGAAGTAAGTAATCATTTTCATTTTGCTTTTGAAAACGCAGGTTTTATGCGTGAAAATATGGTATGGACGACAAGAGTTGTTGAAAAGGAAATTCCATCAATACTACTGAGAGATATCCTTCAAAAAGATGCAGATGAAAAATATTATATTTCTTCTGAAAAAATGGCAGATTGGACGTATTTAAAAGGTGCAAAGAAAAAAGAGCGAAAATCTGCTACGGGGCATGAATATACATTTTCGGAAGGTGCAATTGCTTTTCCTGATCCCTGGGATCGTCCTGGACGTACTATGCTTACTAGTGAGGGTACGCTTAATCGTTCAACTCATGTGGTTTCAGATCCTTGGACAGGTAGACTTCGGACTTTGACACCAATAGAAGCTGAACGATTGCAAGGTTTTGATGATGATTGGACTAATACTGGAATGCCTGATAGAATGCGCTTTTTCTGTATGGGCAATGCCTTGGTAGTCCCCATGATTACACGAATGGGCAAAGTGCTTGACGAAATTATAGAAAAAGAGGAATAAAATGGAAGGTACTGTTTATATTACAAAAGAGGCTATATTAAGGCGTGCACAAGAAATAATTGGTATTCCTCTCGGAGAAATTGATAGAACAGGACGGCTTTCTACTGGCAAAGGTGCAATTGGCACGATGATAGAAGAAAGTTGGTTTGGGTATTCGCCAAATTCAGAATCCGAGCCAGACTTTCCCGAAGCAGGTGTTGAATTGAAAGCAACTCCTTATCTTCGCAATACTCATGGAAATATCCGTGCAAAAGAAAGGCTTGTTTGTAATATTATCAATTACATGGAAGAGTATGATCGTACATTCCGAACCAGTTCTTTTTGGCATAAATGTAATACTATGCTTTTAATGTCTTACGAGCATGTCAAGAATAAACCAAAAACAGAATATCGTATTGACAAGGCAATTCTTTTCAGTTTCCCCGAAGAAGATTTAATAATTATCGAGCAAGATTGGGAACGTATTATGGATAAAGTGCGTAAAGGATTAGCACATGAAATATCCGAGGGTGATACACTATACCTTGCTGCTTGTACAAAAGGGGCAAATGCTACAACTGTTCGCCAGCAACCTTTTTCTAATATCCTTGCAAAACAACGTGCATATTCATTGAAATCGTCTTACATGACACAGATTTTGAATAAGTTTATCTTTGGAGAGCAAGAAAATGAGCGAATAATCAAAGACTGGCAACAATTAGTTAATCATTCTTTTGAAGAGTATTTAATAGAACGAATTTCTCCATATTTTGGAATGACACAAGTTGAATTAAAAACAAGATTAGGCGTAGACTCTACAGCAAAGAATATAAATGAACTTTTACTCGCAAAAATGCTGGGTGTTAGTGGAAAAATATCCAACTCGGAAGAGTTCAAAAAAGCAAACATTGTTCCTAAAACAATACGAATACAGAAGAATGGAACGATAAAAGAAAGTATGTCTTTCCCAAAGTTTGATTTTATCGAATTGAGCAAAGAAGATTCATGGGAAGATTCAGAGTTGTATAATTGTCTTGCACCGACCAAGTTTTTATTTGTGATATATCAAGAAAATAAACAAGGCGAATTAGTTTTTGACCGAGTGAAGTTTTGGAATATGCCAAGTGCAGATTTAGAGGAAGTTCGCCGTGTGTGGTTGCGTACCGTTCGGACAATCCGTGATGGAGTCCAATTGTATAGAACCGCACGTGGAACAGGAAATAATTTGCCGAAATCAACTGAAAGTCCAATTGCTCATGTTCGTCCTCACGGAAAAGACAGTTCAGACCAAGCGCCGCTTCCCGATGGGCGCATGATGACGAAACAATGTTTTTGGTTGAATAATAGTTATATTAAAAAGCAAATCGTAGAATAATATTTTTTTTGTAACTATTCGATTTTCATTGCCGATTCTCCGCCAAAATGCAAAAACAGAAAGTCAACGCTCTCGGTTTCTGCATTTTGGCGGAAATG
>CAYPDZ010000129.1:0-3298 GCA_964409575.1 uncultured Muribaculaceae bacterium
TATTCACTTATTTACCTATTCACTTATTTACCTATTCACTTATTCACTTCTAATAAGATTGCTTCGCACGCTGATGGCGGGAACAAGACTCGCAATGACATCTTCTCACACTTCACTCATCTCCGAAACTTCTTATTACAACTAAATATTTACATTTACTCAAGCAAGTGTTATACTAATCCCCATAAGGAGGGAAAGATTATGGAAATTAAAGTTTCACAAGACGTAAAAGAAACAGAAGTTCTTGTTATTAACAAATTTGAAGGCGAAAAAACTTCGCAAGAACTTGCCAACACTTATGCAGTTGAAAAAGACAGATTTGAAGGTAAATTTGGGCAAACATACCTTTTGCACACATTAGGTCAAGCTTCTGCTAATAAAATTCTTGTTATCGGATTTGGTAAAAAAGAAGAATTTGATGCAAACAAAATGAGAGAAGCTGTTGCAAAAGCTGTCAAAAAATTACATCAGATTAAAGCAAAAAAAGCCGTATTTGATTTTGATGTAACTTGCGATTACGGCAAATCAGCCACACTCGGCGCTATGATTGCAGATTATGCGTTTGACAAATACAAATCAGAAAAAGCTCACCATTTAGATGAAATCACTTTCACCAAATTTTCTCAAGAAGAAATCAATGAAGGTATTATCTTTGGTAAAGCAATTAAATTTGCAAGAGATTTGGCTAACACTCCGGCACAAATTGCGACACCGGCAAAACTTGCAGAAATTGCTCAAAATATTGAAGGAATTGAAACAAAAGTTTTTGAAAAACCTGAAATCGAAAGAATGGGAATGGGTGCATTTCTTGCTGTCGGACAGGGAAGCGTTAACCCACCAAAATTTATTCACATGAAATACACAGCCCAAAATCCAAAGAAAAAAATTGCTTTAATCGGAAAAGGCATCTGTTTTGATTCGGGCGGACTTGATATCAAACCGGCATCATCAATGCTTACTATGAAAGACGATATGTCAGGTGCAGCTTGTGTACTCGGCGTAATGCAGGCTCTTGCGAAATTGCAGCCGGATGCGGAAATTCACGGAATTATTGCGGCTTGCGAAAATATGCCGTCAGGTTCTTCTTATAAACCGGGTGACATTTTGACAGCCAAAAACGGTAAAACAATTGAAGTTGATAACACAGATGCAGAAGGCAGATTGACTCTTGCTGATGCACTATGTTATGCTTGTGAACTCGGAGTTGATGAAGTAATTGATATTGCAACACTTACAGGTGCTTGTATGGTCGCTCTCGGAACTGTTGCGTCAGGTGTTATGGGCAACGACGATGAAATGATTGCAAAAATCATCAAAACGGCTCAAAATTCCGGTGAAACATACTGGCAGTTGCCAATGTTTAAAGAATACTTTAACAGCTTGAAATCGGATATTGCAGATATGAAGAATACAGGTTCAAGAAACGGCGGAGCATCGGCAGCAGGCTTGTTCTTGCAAGAATTTGTAAAAGATGTAAAATGGACTCACATTGATATTGCAGGAACTGCTTATCTTGAAAAACCACAAAAAGAATTCATTGCAGGCGCGACCGGTGCGGGTGTCAGAACTCTTTTAAACTATGTAACTGAATAAATTTTCAAAAGCGGGATACAAATCCCGCTTTTAAATTTTCTTACAATAAAATTCTGCTCTAAATAAGCTACTCTTCCAATTCTTTTCTTATATCATCAACCGTTACATGCAAAATCGGAGAATTTTCATCCTTTCTCAAGACAACATCTTTAATTCCGGACTGAACAATAAACCTTTTGCACAAAATACAGATAAAATTATGTCCCCAAATGTACATTGTCGCATCTTTACATCTGTCTTGACCTGCCTGAATAATCGCATTTTGCTCAGCATGAATTGAACGACAAGTTTCGTAACACGTACCTGACGGAATATTATGTTTTATTCTGTAGCATTCTCCGCGCTCATAACAAGACTCAACTTTGGAAGGTGTTCCGTTATAACCTGTTGCCTTAATTTTTTTGTCCTCACCTACAATTACGGCACCAACCTGTGCTCTAAGGCAATTTGATCTGCTTGCACAAGTTTTAGCTAAATCTAAAAAATAATCTTCCCATGACTTAATTTCCATATATTTTCCTTTAAATTTTTCAAAATCCAATGAGAAAGCTAACTTCCTTATCTATTGACGGTAATTTCTTATACCGGTTGTAATCATTGCAATTCCGTATTTGTCACAAACTTCAATAATCTTTTGGTCTTTTATTGAGCCGCCTGGCTGGATAATCAAACCTATTCTTGCCTGTACAGCCGAATAAACACAATCTTCCGCCGTCAAAACCGTATCAGAGGCAAGAATTGCATCTTTTGAATTATCACAGGCATACTTCAAAGCACTTTCCACCGCTGACATTGCATTTGTCTGACCCTGCGCAATTGCCGAGGTTTTAAAATCTCTTGCAACAACTGCGGCATTTGTTTTGGCATGCTTAACCGTTTTCCACGCAAAAATTGCATCTTCAATCTGCTCTGCAGTCGGTTTTTCTTTAGTTACTACTTTGAACATTTCTTTGTTAAGTTCACTAGTATTTCTGTCTTGAACAAGTGCTCCAAACGGCGTTATTATAACTTCTTCCACAATTAAACGTCTGTATTCTTTCAAAGAAGTATTCAATTTAACCAATTTTATTTCAGGGTTATCTTCAAACAACTTGAGAGCATCTGCATCAAAATCAGGTGCTACAACAACTTCCACAGCCATCGAGTTCAAGTGTTTTGCAACTTCTACATCAACAGGTTTTGAAAACCCTACAACACCATAAAAAGAACTTACCGGATCACAATCAAAAGCCTTTGTATATGCATCATACAAAGAATGCCCGAGAGCAACACCGCATGGCTTGTCATGCCTTATAACGGCAACACAATTGACATCATAAAATTCACTAACAATATTAACAGCCTCGGTTACGTTCAAAATATTGTTAAACGAGAGTTCTTTGTCAAACAAAACCTCGTAATCTATCAAATTATCGTGTTTGTATACAGAAGCTCTTTGGTGCGGATTTTCGCCATATTTCAAATCTTTAATTTTTTCAAAATTGAACGTTTTGAACGGCTTATCACCAAGTAATTCTGCAAGTTTTGTACCTATTTGTCTGTCATAATTTGAAGTCAGGTTGAAAACTTTCAACGCGAGTTTCATTCTGCCAAATTCATTCGCATTCAACGCTACATAATAATCAACTTTATCAGTAATTACAGTGACATTTTTGTAATTCTTTGCAGCAGCACGCAACACCGCAAGTCCTGCAATATCAATTTT
>CAYPDZ010000130.1:0-3295 GCA_964409575.1 uncultured Muribaculaceae bacterium
CTGAAATGTCTTTAATTTCTTTGCATTTTGTCCATTCACCTTCTTGAGGGATTGGAGCCGGTACGCCTTTAACTCCGCGGCATACACAGCATTGATTTTCGATTTCGTGTGTAATTTCTATTTTGCCCATGTGGCCTCCTTATTTTTCCAACGATAATTTGTATAAGAAAATTATACTATAAAAGTTTTTAAATTATAATACAGATATGAAAATTTTAAAAAAAAATTTTTACAAACGTGATACATTAGAAGTTGCACGAGATTTACTCGGAAAAGTATTATGCCGGAAAATCGACGACAAAATTTTAAAAGGCATAATTGTTGAAACCGAAGCATATACTCAAGAGGATCCTTCCTGTCATGCGTACAGAGGGATTACTCCAAGGTGCAAAAGTTTATTTGCAGAACCCGGAACCCTTTATGTATATTTCACTTACGGTATGTATCATTGTTGCAATATTTCAACTTACAAAAAAGACTACGGTTGCGGTGTTTTAATTCGAGCATTGGAACCTGTTCAAAATCTTGATAATACAAACGGTCCCGCAAAACTCTGCAGAGAAATGAACATAACAAAAGAACTCGACGGCACAGACATAAAAAACAAAAAAGGCAATATTTGGATTGAAGATTTTCAATCTTATACTTCTGCCGAAATTATTCAAACAACCAGAGTAGGTATTAAAGAAGGTATTGACTTGCCATGGAGATTTTACGTAAAAAACAATAAATGGGTTTCTAAAAAATAATTTTTATGTATAATTGAATACAAGGAGGTCATTATGACAGAAAAAACTAGTATTGAACTTGGTATTTCTACAAAATTTTCAGGTATAGATTTTGATAAATACTCATCAAAAGTATCTGAGTTTGTAAGTGAATTTGCTTCACGTGCCAATAAAAAAGGACAATTTTTAAACTGGGTAAACTTACCGCAAGAACAATTAAAAAGAGTTGATGAAATTTATTCTTTGGCAGAAGGATTAAAAAATCAAACAGGAGCTGAAAAATTAAGCATTCTTGGTATTGGCGGTTCAAAACATACTGTTGAACATATGCTTAGCGTTAACGGTTTAAACGTAAACCAAGACAAAATTTTATTCTACTCTGATGTTGATTCTGCAAGCCTTGAAAGATATTTACACAGATTAGGCGATGTAACTTCATCAAATTACTTAATCGCATCTAAATCAGGCTCAACATTTGAAACTAAAGACGGATTTTTGAGAGTTCAAACTATGCTTGAAAACGAATATAAAGCTAAAGGACACTCAAATTACGAAGAACTTGCTGCAAAACATTTTATAGCAGTAACGGACGGCAATGCCGAAAAAAGTGAATTAAGAAGAACTTCCAACGAAAAAGGTTGGTTAGGCGATTTGTTTATTCACGATGATGTTGGCGGAAGATTTTCTGCATTTGACGATCATGCATTGTTTGCACTTGCATTTGCAGGCATGGCTAAGTCAGATATGATAAAAATGTTAGAAGCTGCTCAAGAAATTTCATCACTTTCTTTATCAAACAATTTAAATTCAAATGATGCATTAAAAGAGGGTATTTTCTGGGCAAATGCAACATTGAACAGCGTTTCAACTTCTGTACATCAGTACATGGGTTCAATTTTTGAAAACACTGTTTACTGGCATGCTCAAATGCAAAATGAATCAGTTAAAAATACTCTTAAACAAGTTGCAAAAGTTCCTGATGCTATGCACCACAGTGCAGAAGCACATTTCAATCCGGCAAATAAATTTGCATTCGCATTAACTGTTCCGGTTGACAACGGTGTATGCAAAGAAAATGCAGACAGTTACATTGAAGCTCTTGATAAATCTTATGAAAGCATGGGTTCATTGTTTGTTGAACATGCTACTACAAAAGGAATGGGTCTGACTACGGAAGCAGCCGGTGCAGTAACTCAATTAAGAGCATTTGCAACAGTTTATCAAGAAATTGTTGAAAAAATTATGCTTGGAAAAGAATTCCCTGAAGTTCTTGATAGTGTGCTTCAACCACACGTTGAATACTACAAAAAGAATCTTAAAGGCGGAGTTGTCGTTCCGGGCAGAATTTCAAAATAACATCAAGGCGGGTTTAAAACCCGCCTTTTTAATTTATTGTGTAAAAATTTCAGGTCGTGTCAAATTGATAAATTATTGACCTAATTACCGAAGCATATAGCATGTATACCGCTTTCGTCACGGGTAAGTGGCTTAGTACCTTCCTCAAAATTGGATTTTACTTCCACATAGTATTCATCTTCCTCCTGCTTCTCTACATTTGACCATAAATGGAACATATCAAATGAGTCTAGCGTAAAACCTAGAGAAGTTGCTCTAGCACCATCATCATCAGGATACCCATCATCTGTGTTGTTGATGTAATTCACCATCTCATTTAACTGTGCCATTGTTGGCATTTTATTTACACCACCACATTGTTTTACTGCACCAGCCCAATAGTCATTGTCATATGCACAATTATAAATACCCAAATCACCTTTTTGAGCCTCACATTCCGCTTTGGTTAAAGGTGTCGGAAAGAACGGTGTCCCGTAACAAGTTCCGCCAATCTCAAACGCACATTTGCTACCTAAACTTAATACATTTATTGCTCGCAAGTCTTTACCGCTTGTATTTGGTTTTGAAAATCCTGATGTATCGTAAAGTATTGCAACACATGCTGTTCCCGTAACTTGATTACTGAATTGGTCTTGATGGCAAGTATTTGTTGGATTATACGCAATCAACCCGTTTGTACCATTATTCAATTGAAATCCTAATACTTCTGTATCCCAATCCTTTTGCCCAAAATGTTTTGCTGTTTTAACTGTTGTAATATCTACTTCTTCGGGAGTTGCTTCACCTGAACCCCACCATACTGTATCTGAAAAACAATCAGTTAATTTGTCACTGTCACATACTTTAACTATTTTTAAATGATTAGATAATTCATCCACAAAATCTTTAGTAGTTCTGTAACCTGCTAAAGTACCTTGAGTATTCATAACTTTTAATGCTTGTTCTAATTTTGCTTCAAAAACTTTAGAAGCCGTATTCCAACCTTTTTCTTGATTGTTTGCAATAAGTGTCGGCACAGTCAACACCGCCACTACCCCAATAATCGCTAAAGTGATGAGAACTTCCGCCAAAGTGAATGCGTATCGACGGATATTGTCAGACATAACTACGTGCGTAGCACCTTCTGCAAGCGTAAAACCGAATCTTTTTGTCATAATTTTTTACCTCCGTAATTTTATTTTACTAGTACTACTGTTTTTGTATTTTTACCC
>CAYPDZ010000131.1:0-1121 GCA_964409575.1 uncultured Muribaculaceae bacterium
CAAGCAGCTTCGGCAGTTCCGCCTGTTGCAAGCAAATCATCAACTATAAGTACATTTGCACCTTCCGGAAATGCATCTTTGTGGACTTCGATTTTATCTGTACCGTATTCAAGAGCATATTCTTGTGAATAAGTTTCGGCAGGAAGTTTGTTTGGTTTTCTGATTGGAACAAAACCGGCATTCATTTTGTATGCCATTGGCATTCCGAAAATAAAACCGCGGCTTTCAATACCTGCGATATAATCTATTTTTACGTCTTTGAATTGTTCGCAAAGATAATCAATCATGATTTTTAAAGTTTCGGGGTCTTTCAGAGCAGTTGTGATGTCGCGGAAAATAATTCCGGGTTTTGGAAAATCAACAACATCTCTAATTTTGCTTTTTACATCAACTAGTGTGTTCATTTATATTTTCTCCTTTATTTGCTTAATTTTTTCTGCATACTCTTTTGTTTTTTCTTTAGTTTTTTCTAATTCTTTTTTGATAAATGCTTTTATACTTGCTTCTTCTTCCATTACAAGTCCGTGTGCTGTTTTACCCCAGTTCATATCTTTTTTCATAAATAAAATCTTGAAACAGATGTACAAAACAAGCGGAAACCATATTATCAAAAGATAAACCGAAGTTTCTAACGCTTCAAACATGGCATCAAGTCTTGGCATGTAATCATATCTTCTGAGTGCATATCTTGCACCGAGGAAAAATCCAAACCCGATTACACATCCTATAAACAATGAAGAATAGAGCATGTGCGGTGACGCATCTTTTGCAAGAACTTTGAAAGTTCTGATAAGAATTTCCATCAAAAACCATCCGGGCATGATGAATTGAGTAATATATGCAGTCATATCAAGGCTTGCGCGTAGTGACATTTTTTTAGAAAATAAAACCTGATCAAAATATTCCAAATATCTTCTGATAGTGCCCTCAAGCCATCTTCTACGTTGCCTGTAGAGCGGTTTTATATACGCGATACCTTCTTCATAAACAATTGTATCAATGCAAAAACGAACGTCCCATCCTTTGATATGCAATCTTGTGGACATATCTAAATCGTCCACAATTGTATAATTGTTCCAGCCGCCGATATCTTCAAGTGCTTGGCGCTTGATGAGTTCACC
>CAYPDZ010000131.1:1221-3241 GCA_964409575.1 uncultured Muribaculaceae bacterium
TTATCGGAACTTCTATCGTCAATTACTATGATTTCAAAGTTTTCATAATCCATGTTCAAAATATTTTGAACGGTTGCACCTATGACACCTTCTTCATTGTGAGCCGGAATCATGACTGTAACAAACGGTTTATAATCCTTATTTATAACTTGCGGATATTTTTCAAGTTTACGTTTTTGAAGTTTGTATGATAAATTCATAAAAACTGCATAAATAAACATAAATGTGCACAAAAACGCTAAACCCCAAACCGTATTGAAATAACTCTGGAATATGTAAATAAATACTCCGAGCCCAAAAACAATTGTAAATAAAAGAATACGTTCCTTCATCAAATACTCCAATTCCTTAAACATTATATCATAAAATTACTCTATTTATATGTTTTATCACCAAAAATATGTTAAAAAACGTTAAAATACTTGCCATATTAAAATCTTTGGCTATAATTAAGCATGTACAAAGAGAGTTGGTAGCAGACAAATCAGGAATGTTTGATGAAGTCTGTACCACACATAAGAGAAGGAGTTTTATCATGAACAAAGAAGAATTAGTACAAGAAATTGCAAAAAAATCAAACGTAACTCAAAAAGAAGCTGCTGAAGTATTGGCTGCTTTGGTTGAAACTATCCAAAAAACAGTTTCAAAAGGTAAAAAAGTTACTTTGGTTGGTTTCGGTACATTTGAATCAAGAAAAAGAGCTGCAAGAATTGGTAGAAACCCACAAACAGGTAAGGAATTAAAAATCCCTGCAACTACAGTTCCTGCTTTCTCAGCTGGTAAAAGATTCAAAGAAGTTGTTAACAAAAAATAAGCTTTTAATGAATAAAAAACCGCCTCAAAAGAGGCGGTTTTTTAGTTCAGATAAGGGTAATCTAGCATTCCTAAGATACTAATAAATCATTTTCCAATCGTTAGCTATTTATTATATCTCCGCAGTATAATGCTGCCGTATCAACATCGTCATCAGAAGCATAAGGATAGCTATCCTTGATATCCTTGTCTCTTTTACATATCTTTAAGTAATCTTCGCCAAACTCTAAAGACAAGGTATGATGGACAGTACCTACTGTAGAAACATGGACGATAAATCTATCACGTCCTCCTTTATTTGGTCCTTTGTTACAATTAGTATCAATTGCGACCGGTAAGACCATGGGACCTTGTAGTGCCACATAATCATAAGGTTCATGTGTATATGCAATACAAGAACCATCATTTAATGTGAATCCCGAAAACTCCGAGTGCGTGCGGTCCAGAGTGTCACAAAGAAGAAGTCTACAAGGTTCTCCGTAAACATATTCTTGAAATTTTGGTGCAACTGTTGAAACATCATTTTTGTTTTCAAAAATCGGTTGTAGCTTTAAAATATCAGGTAACTCTTCTACTTTTAACCAATCTGTCCCCCAATACGATGTCCCAAAGATTATAGTAACACCATCAGCTTCTGATGCTCTAGCCATTTTTATTTGATTTTGTATGGTACTTACCGTTTTTTTTGAATTGTGTTGTCCAAACTTTTTTCTGATAATTAGCAATCAAATTTGGCATTGTCAATGCCGCAACAACACCGATGATGCCTAAAGTTATTAAGACCTCAGCTAAGGTAAATGCCGCCTTTTTAGAAGGTAATAAGGTAATAGGGGAATAAGGTACTAAGTTCTTTACGGTTTGCTGTTTTCCGTCATTGTGGACTTGTTCCGCAATCGCAGAGTCGTTACCCCTCACCCTAGCCCTCTCCCCTATGGGGCGAGGGAATACTTCCTTCCCGTCATTGCGAACACTCTGCCGAACAAACGATTGAGTATCGTTTGTGAGAGGTACAATTAGGGGTGTGTGAAAAAACGTCATTGCGGACAAGCGAAGTGCGATCCGCAATCGCAAGGTTGTTACCCTCACCCAAATTTGTAAATTCACTGCGTTCATTAACAAATTTTTCCCTCTCCCAAAGGTAGAGGGGATGTCTTTCTGCTCCATCTTCAAAATGTAGATGAGAAATTCTATTATTTCCTACTAACTC
>CAYPDZ010000132.1:0-3239 GCA_964409575.1 uncultured Muribaculaceae bacterium
CCTACGTTTTGTTTGTAATTATTCTTGTTTTAACGCTTATTCAATGGAATTTGCGAAAGAAACTTGTCTATAATGAGGATTAAACCGTATATTCTTTAATCATTTTTTCAACGGTTAGATTATTTGTTGCCTCATGGACCCCAAATAATGATTTGAATTTTTTTGTTAACATGCTTAATTCCATAATTCCGTCAAATGAAGCTTCTGCCGGAGATTTTACATCACATACATTGTTAGGTACAGAACGTTTACCAACCATAAATGTTGAATACATACGTCCTTCCGATGTTGTACCGTGTAAAATTCTGACAGCTTTGTTATCTACATTTTTAAGCGTATTTAGTGCGCCATCCAAAGTTCTCATACAGTTGTTATCTTTTGCAAATTGAATAACTTCGCGCATTTCTTTGTTATTGATAAATTTTGCACTAAATGCAGGTGAATAATTTGTTCTTTGAATTTCCATTATAATATATCTCCTTTTTCTTTGGCATTAAAATCTGTCCAAATAAAATTTTGCTATTTGGTAAAGATTTGTTTCAAAAATTAAAGTTTTGGAAAATTGTGCCGTTACCTATTTTATAGGAGAGTGTGTATCATGTTTGAAGACTTGAAAAAAGAAAATATTATTATTGATATTACAAATTTGGTAAATAATATAGATGCAGACACAGATGCTTATTGTGAATTTATGAAAGATGTGATATTAAATACTTCCGGATTAAACTAGTGTCTAATGTAATAAATTTACGATAATTTTATATTGTGTATATGAAAATCGTAATTTTAGGCGGAGTTGCTGCAGGTTCAAAAGCGGCTGCAAAGGCAAGAAGGATATCGGCTGATGCTGTAATTGATTTGTATACGGATGATACACATGTTTCGTATTCAGCATGTGGTTTGCCGTATTATATTGAGGGAAATTTTGAGGATTACAGAATGCTTTTGGTGCGTTCGCCGGAGGAATTTGAGGCATCAAATATACACATCCATCTAAAACATCGTGCAGTAAAAATAATCCCTTGTTGTAACCAAGTTTTGATACAAGATTTGGATAACAATCGTGCTGAATTGGTTGATTACGACAAATTAATTATTGCAACAGGCGCAAGAGCAACTATTCCACCAATAAAAAACATTGATTTAAAAAACATATTTACTTTGAGAAAAATTGAGGATGGAATTGCAATAAAAGAAAAAGCATTGCAGTCAAAACGTGCCGTAATTGTCGGCGGTGGCTATATCGGAGTTGAAATTTTGGAGGCATTGGTTAAGCAAAATCTTCATGTAACGTTGTTTGAATATTCGGATTATATAATGCGGCATTTCGACACGGATATGTCTACGTTAATTTATGAACAGCTTATGTCAACTGCTGATGGTAGGTTTGAAATTTATACATCAGAGCTTGTGACGGAATTTTCGGGTGATAATAACGGAGTTAATGCTGTCAGAACAGGCTCCGGTAAGGTTATAGAAACAGATATGGTTGTTGTAGCTGCAGGAGTTACACCAAATGTCGAAATAGCACGCGAAGCAGGTATTGCAATCGGAGAAACCGGTGCAATAAAGGTTGATGAAAGGATGCAAACGAATTTTGAAAATATTTATGCTTGTGGAGATTGCGTTGAGGAAAATTTAATAATTTCCAATACAAAAATTTGGATGCCACTTGGTGCAAACGCAAACAAAGAAGGGCGTACGGCAGGCATAAACGTGTGTGGCGGTGATGACAGATTTCATGGCGTTCTTGGCTCGGCTGTGACACGCTGTCTTTCTTTGACAATGTCTTTGACAGGTTTAAATGTCGAAGATGCTGAAAAACTCGGCTATGAGCCTATTTATGCAAAAGTTACTAAAAATGACAAAGTCGGCTATATGCCTGATGTAAACAACATTACATTGAAACTTGTTGCGGATAAAAAAACAGGTCTGTTACTGGGCTGTCAAGCAGTCGGAACAGGTGATGCAGACAAAAGAGTGAACACTGTTACATCTGCATTATTGGCTAAAATGACTGTAGATGATTTTTTTAAAAATGACATAACCTATGCACCGCCGTATTCTCCGACAATTGACCCGTTGCTTAATGCAGCACAAATACTACTTATAATGCTTGAAAAATAGCTATTTGTACATACTTGCAATGTATTTTGCAACAGCTTCGCCCATTGAAAAACAGCTTGCCTGAACGCGTAACGCACCTTGAGCCATAAAATCAGCAGATAAACATCTGCCTGCGACAAACAAATTCTCAATATCAGCTGACATAAGACTTTCTATCGGTAATTGATAGTCTTGAACGGGCTGTAAAGTTGAACTGTCGCGCTTATTAGAGTGCACATCAACCGGGTAATCAGAAATTATGGCAGGATGCGCAAATTTTTTACATGATTTTAAATCGTCAATTGTATAAACATATTTTCCCTTAATTCTATTTGAAACCCTTACGCCAAGGATATCTGCGATGTTTGATATATAAGCATTTTCAAATCCTTTGAAATATTTTTTACAAAAGTTTGAAAGGCGTAAAATACTTTGTCTTGCTTCGATTAAAGTTTGCGAATAATCAAGATTTTCGACTATTCTGGGACAGTTAAAAGCAACAGCATCAGGCATTCCGGCTATGGTGAATATTTGAAAATAGTTCCTGTCAGTGTCTTTTAAGTCGTCTTTTGCTACAGCTTCCTCAAACAAAGGTGTTAAAGCCCACTTTTTACCCTTATCCCACGTATATGCCGTTGAAAGATGAATAAAACCCTCTATATCCTCGACTGTAGTGACGTTTCGGTCTTTATCAAACTCTTTTAGCCAATCTGCAAACACTTTTAGATTAATTCCGCACATTATAAATCTTAAACTTGTAGGCTGCTCTTTAGAATTCTCTAAAAATTCGCAATTACAAATTTTTCCGATTTCGCAATTTCCTGTCGCATCAATAACATATCTCGTTCCGATATTTACCGATAACCCTTTTTGTAACTTGTCGTTATATGGTGATAATATTTCAGAATTAAATACAACTGTTTTAATCTGCCTGTTTTCTAACATCACATCAGTAACAAGCGTACCAAAACGCACTTCTACTCCAGCTTTTTGCAAAAGATTATCTAATGCGATTTTGGCAAGCTCAGGATTAAACCATCCTTGATTATCTTGATAGGTTATTTGTCCGCCCATTGAGTGCAATTCAGCCGTCAAATCATTATAAAAATCAGTATTTATCTGATTTTCTCCCG
>CAYPDZ010000133.1:0-3239 GCA_964409575.1 uncultured Muribaculaceae bacterium
CCCGAAAGTTCAAACAAAGGTTCGCGCTCTTTTATCTGCAAAATATCCAAAGGATTTCTGTAAAGTTCTTCTTGAGATAGCTTTACACAGCCGATTGTTTCAAGTTTTTTCATCGTCGCACGTGTCGTACTTGCATATTTTTCAAATAAAATTAAAGGCATTTTGCCGGATTTTTTCAAAAGTTCAAGGACTTCTGTTTGGCGTTTTGTCGCACCGTCAAACGACACAAATTCCACAAGTTGTTCTGTTTTTGATGCTTTTTCAATAAGCTTCAAAGGGATTGCGGCATTCAAAACAGTTACCAAATCACAGCAATAATAATTTGCAACCCATTCCAAAAGTTTGAGATAATCAATTGAAAAAAGTGGAGTTTCATCAAGAATTTTGCTGATTTTTTTAACCTTAAAATCTCCCGATAAATAATCAGAAAATCCGACACAAAAAGCGTTAACAAGCCCTTGTCTGCCAAACGGTACAAGAATTGCCTGTCCTATTTGAATTTTATCCCGCATCTCATCAGGAATTAAGTAACTGAATGTCTTAACCCCCAGACCTTTGATGTTTACAAGTGCTGAAATATACTTCGCCAAAATGTCACCTTTTAAAAAGTGAATAAGTAAATAAGTGCTTATCGAGTGCTACGCACCAAAACTGTTTTTGAGCGATAACGAATGAAACGAACTTATTAACTGCTTCACTTATTCACCTATTCACTTACCTATTATTCTTCACTCATAAACTCTTGTCTTGCAGCCTGAATAGCTTCTTCCAACAAATCCAATTGATCTGGGGCAAAAGTAACGCCTTTTTTAGTCGGAAGCCAAGTTGCACCATCATCAGTTGTGTAGAATATTCTCATATTCAAATAACTTCTGCCTTTGTATTCGCTTACAGAAATCTGTAATTGTTCAGTGTCACTTCTTTCAATTGTTGCTAAAATTTTTGCATCAGCCATAATTTTCTCTCCTTATAAAATTTACTTTTTTATGATATCATAAAAATAACAAGGAGAGAAAATTATGATTAAAGTAGCCGTATGCGGAGCATTAGGGAAAATGGGACAAGAAGTTTGTCAAGCAGTGACAGATTGTCCGGATACAGAACTTATTGCAAAAATTGATATAGCATCAGATAGTATGTACCACACAATTGAAGAAGCTCACAGAGTTGAAAATATTGATGTACTGGTTGATTTTACACAACCTAAATCAATCTATGAAAACGCTTTATACTGTTTGAACAACGGAATAAAAATTGTAATCGGTACAACAGGTTTGTCTGATGAACAGATTGAGGAATTAAAAAATCTTTCACAAGAAAAAAATACAGGCTGTTTAATTGCACCAAACTTTTCTACAGGTGCGGTTTTGATGATGATGTTTGCCCAACAGGCAGCAAAATATTTTGATAATGCAGAAATTATTGAACTTCACCACAATCAGAAAAAAGACGCACCGTCAGGTACAGCGATTAAAACAGCATTGATGATGTCACAGGCAAAAGAAACTTTCAAAAAAGGAAATTGTCCCGAAACCGAAACTATTGAAGGTTCTCGTGGCGGAACTTCGTACTCTGATATCCAAATCCATTCTGTAAGAATGCCCGGATATATCGCATCACAAGAGGTAATTTTCGGTTCATCAGGTCAAATTTTCAAAATCAGACATGACTCAATGGACAGAAAATGTTATATGGGTGGCGTTTTGCTTGCAGTAAAACACATTGCAGAAAAAAATGATTTTATTTACGGATTAGAGAATATATTATAGGGAGAAAAAATGAGAAAACCAAACATTGCAATATTAGGCGCTACAGGAGTTGTAGGCAGAGAGATTACAAAAATCGTTGATGAATTAAAAATTGATTTCAACGAAATAAAATTTTTATCAAGCCCGAAATCAGCAGGCACAAAACTTGAATTTCAAGGGAAAACGTACATAGTTGAAGAAGCAAAACCTGAAAGTTTTGACAACGTAAATATTGTACTTGCCTCAGCAGGCGGTTCGACATCCCAAAAATTTGCTCCCGAAATCGTAAAACGCGGAGGAGTTTTAATCGACAACTCATCAGCTTTCAGAATGGAAAAAGATGTTCCGCTTGTTATTGCCTACGTCAATGATGAGGATTTGAGAAAACACAAAGGGATTATCGCAAACCCCAATTGTTCAACTTCTCAATTGATGCTTGTTTTGAAGCCACTTCATGAAAAAGCAAAAATCAAAAGGCTCATCGTATCGACTTATCAAGCTGTTTCAGGTGCAGGTTTAGCGGCAATCAATGAACTTCGTGATGACACAAAAGCAAATCTTGCAGGCGAAAAGTTTGAAAACAAATGTTTCAAAAAACCTATTTCTTTCAACGTAATTCCGCAAATCGACGTATTTTGCGAAAACGGCTACACAAAAGAAGAAATGAAAGTTGTTAAAGAAACTAAAAAAATTCTTCACCTTGACGAAGAAACACCTATTTCTTGCACAGCAGCACGCGTTCCCGTATTCAACGGACACTCGGAAGCCGTCGACATTGAATTTGAAGAAAACATTACACAGGATGAAGTCAGAGAAATTTTACAAAATTCTTTCGGCATAAAGGTTATTGACAATCCGGAAAACTTTGAATACCCGACAACTCGTGATGCATCAGGCGTTGACCCTGTATTTGTCGGACGTATCCGTCGCAATTTGGCATTCGATAACGGAATAAGTTTGTGGTGTGTTGCAGATAACTTGAGAATTGGTGCGGCACTCAACACTGTCAGAATTTGTCAAAAAGTTATTGAGATGGAATTGTATTAACATATTTTTTTGATATAATACAGACATGAAAATACAACGAAATGAGATTAGGGCTTTAATTGACAAAATCCACAAAGAAGGTAAAACCGTTGTTGCTACTAACGGTTGTTTTGACATACTTCATGTCGGACATGTCAAATATCTTGAGAAAACAAAGTCGTTTGCCGATTATCTCATAGTGCTTTTAAATTCCGATAAATCGGTTCGTTCTATCAAAGGTCCGTCACGTCCGATTAATAATGAAAATGACCGTGCAGAAATATTAAGCGCTTTGCGTTGCGTGGATTATGTGGTATTATTTGATGAAGACAGTCCGAGAAATCTTTTGGACGAAATGAAACCTGATGTCTACACAAAAGGTGCGGATTATACGCTTGCGACGCTACCAGAGGCAGACATTATGATAAAAAATAACACAAGGGTTGAGTTTATAGAGTTTGTTGA
>CAYPDZ010000134.1:0-3140 GCA_964409575.1 uncultured Muribaculaceae bacterium
TAATCTGTAAAATTGCAAGGAGATTTATATTTTATTTGTTCTAACTTTTTTATTTGTTCTAACTTTTTTATTTTTTCTTCATAATCAAAAACAGAAACATCATCCAAATTCTCTATTCTAACTCTACCAATAGAATCATCTGACATTACATGATACAAAGCTCTAGGTGCTTCTACATAATAGCCTAAAAAAGAATCTGGTTTTTCATTATTTACAGGTGAATTATCCATATTTTAATTATAAACTGCACAATTACAATTATAGTAAAATATTTCAAACTCTTTACATTCTATTAATTTTATTTTGGAAAAATATAATTTTTCAAAAATAGAAGAAAATTATTAAAAATAATCAAAATTACTATTAGGCAAGAATTTATGATTTTTGTAAATTTCTTATTATTAATCTCCATCTCATAGTTAATTGCGTCTTTTTTTATCTGTTAAATTACACTCGCAAAACAATATTCAATTGTTTTGCTCGGCAGAGTGGCCTTCGGCAAATAAAGAAACACCCGTCTGGGTGTTTTTTATTTGCTTGAATTGCAGGATGCGAACTCAATAGGTTCAAACGCGAGTGAGCTGAGGGCGAAGGCTTGATTACGTAATAATTGAAAATTATGTAGTAATCAACCGTAGACCCGTTAAACGCGAACGAGCAAGACAGTTCGGCAGCATTTTAAACTCCAAAGGAGAGTTTTTTAATATCCGGACTCTTTCCGGCTCAATTGCTTCACTTTCATTCGCAATGACGTCTTCTCACTTTTCACACATCACACTTCACCTATACATTTACAAGCCTTTATGCTAGTATCGCATTATGAATATCACACTCAAAAGCAGAAAAGCATTAGAATTTGACAAAATTCTCGACAGACTTTCAAATTTTGCCAAAACAGAACAAAGTCGCGAACTTTGTCTGCAGTTAAAGCCGTTTGATGATATTGTTAAAATCAAACGAGAACTTCTATGCACTCGCGAGGCAAAATTCATCCTTGATATGCCAAACGATATTCCGATTGAATTTGTCGCAAATATTGCAAAATTCAATGTTTTAACGAGTTATCTTGCAGAAAATGAGCTTATTGATATAGCAAAAACTTTAAAAACTTCAAGGTTAGTAAAAAAATTTTTATCCGACAATCTTGATAATGATGCTACTTTAAAAAATTTGGCACAAAATTTGATTGCAGATAGAGAACTTGAAGAGAAGATATTTAACACCTTTGATGAAAATTTAAACATTCGTCAAGACGCAACTCCTGAATTAAAAGGGCTTTATAGTGCATTGCGTGACAACGAAAAGAATTTACGTACAACTGTTTCCACGCTTTTAAATTCACCTGATTTTTCTAAATATTTGCAGGAAAACATTTACACAACACGCGATGACAGAATTGTTTTTCAAGTGCAAGCATCATTCAAAAGCAAAGTCCCCGGAATTGTTCATGACGTTTCGGCAACAAACAAGACTTTTTATATCGAGCCAGCACAAATCGTTCCGCTCAACAACAAAATACGCGAAATTAAATCTCAAATCCACTCAGAAATGATTAAGATTTTGATGGGGCTGACAAATCTCGTAAAGGATGACATCAAAGCACTTGCGTTAAGTGAAAAAATTTTGGCTGAAATTGATTTTCATTTTACAAAAGCTCGCTATGCAGTGAAATTACGCGCAATTGAACCAGAAATAATTACACATAAAATTATAGATTTTGAAAACATGAGGCATCCTTTACTTAATGTTGAAAATATTGTTACTAACGATTTTGAAATCGGCAAAGATTACAAATCGGTAGTTATTACAGGTTCAAACACCGGTGGAAAAACCGTAACAATCAAAACTATCGGATTATTTATTCTTATGACAAAATCCGGAATGTTTTTGCCTTGTACAGGTGCAAGAGTTTATCCGTTTGAGAAA
This sequence comes from uncultured Muribaculaceae bacterium, assembly GCA_964409575.1. GTDB lineage: Bacteria > Cyanobacteriota > Vampirovibrionia > Gastranaerophilales > Gastranaerophilaceae > Stercorousia. Next base: position 1,927 of record CAYPDZ010000134.1, read on the forward strand.
GTTTTTGCAGATATTGGTGATGACCAGAGTATCCAACAAAACCTCTCAACATTTTCCTCCCACATGACAAATATCATCGAAATTTTAGAACAGAGCAATGAAAAAACTTTTGTAATTTTAGATGAAATTTGTGCCGGAACCGACCCTGTCGAAGGTGCGGTGTTAGCTCAAGTCATTTTGGAAAAACTTACTCAAAAAGAGGTTTTGTCAACAATCACAACACATTACGGCGAATTGAAAACTCTTGAATACACAAATCCGTATTTTAAAAATGCCTCCGTCGAATTTAATACAGAAACTTTAAAACCGACATACAAACTTTTAATAGGAATTCCAGGATTAAGCAACGCAATTGCAATTGCACAAAACCTCGGACTTGACAGCAATTTGGCACAAAAAGCAAAAGAAATAATTATTTCATCAAAAGATTCTTCATTTGCCGTTGTTGAAAAATTGCAGGAAACTCAAGCTAAATTAACCCAAAACCTTGAGGAAGCAGAAAGCTTAAAAGAAACATCAGAAAATCTTAAGCAAGAATATGAAACCTCGCTGCAAGCCGTTAAAAAAGACAAGAAAAAGACGGTCAAAAATATCAAAAACAAATTTGACCATGAATTATTATCAGTAAAAGCCGAAATAAAAGAAATTCTTGATGAACTAAGACGTGAAAAATCTGAAAAAATCGCTCGTCGCTCTTATGCTCGACTTGCACAAATGGAACAAAAATTCAGAAACAAACTGTCTGAATATGATGAAAAACAGCATTATGACGAAATTGACTGGTCTACAATCAAAGTAAACGACAAACTCATTTTGAAAGAACTTAATCAACCGGTAACACTTTTGAGTTTGCCTGACAAAAACAAATATGTAACAGTTCAGATGGGCAACATCAAAACTAAAATCAAATGCAACAAACTCGCACCTTATGACCCTGTATACGAGAAAAAACAAAATGTTTACAAACCAAATTCGTTTGACAGCTTTGAACTTCGTCGGGTTAATATCTCAAACACACTTGATTTGCGCGGTTTAAAGGTAGAAGATGCTCTTGACGATTTGGAAAATTATCTTGATAAAGCAAGTCTTGCAAACCTCGCTTGCGTTACGGTAATACACGGACACGGAACAGGAGCGTTAAAATCAGCCGTGAGAGAATTTTTATCTACATCACCCTATGTTGCGAAATTCCGTGCCGGAGAAGATGCCGAAGG
>CAYPDZ010000135.1:0-3124 GCA_964409575.1 uncultured Muribaculaceae bacterium
AAAAGCACTTATTCACTTATTTACCTATTCACTTATTCACTTCAAAAAAAGTTGCATTTACGTTAGCCGAAGTCTTAATAACATTAGGCATCATCGGTGTTGTTGCGGCGATTACTATGCCGACATTGATGGCGAAGTATCAAAATCTAGTGCTTTCTACACAGCTAAAAAAAGTAGTTAATAATATAGACAACGGTACAAAAGCATATTTAGCTAAAGAGGGATTAGACAATTTACAAAACTCATCTCTTGTTGAACCTTACAATAGATCTGAAATATTTCTCTTAAATACGGAACGCTTTGTATCTCATTTTAAATTTGAACCGTTGTTACATAATACCAAATTTGAAAAAGATATTAAAAGTAGCGGTTTGGGTTTTAATCTAGATGGAGATTTTTATTATTCTCCGGATGGCAGTTTTTGGTATATATTGTCTAAGTGGCTATTTGGTGAAGGGAGGGAGGAAGTAGTAATTTTTGATACAAATGGAGATAAAGGTCCGAACAAGTGGGGATATGACAGATTTCTTTTCCAACCAAGTATGGGGTACTGCGCTGATTATAAGTATGATATGTTTTTAATTGTATTGGGAAACAATGGAAGGGTGATATTGAGGACTTAAAGGAGGCAATAATGAATTATGATGGTGATGATAAAGACATGCTTTCGGAAGTATTTATAGTGTATGGTATGGCATTACGTTACTATGACGGTTGGAATATTGAATACTAAAGCAACAAAGCTATATGATTTTTAAATTCCTCTGCTCATTTAGGGTGGAGGAATTTGTTTACTCTGACCGTAAAATTTAACATAAACAAAAACATTTTCTTTTGTTTGTGTTACCATATTCTTAGAATAGAGGAAAAATTTATGGGATTAACAGTATACTTAGGAATAGATGTTGGTTCGGTTACGACCAAATTAGCGTTAGTTGACGAAAACGGCAAATATATAGACAGCTACATGCTCAAAACTGCAGGCAAACCGGTTGTTGCAGTTCAAACAGGTTTGACTGAACTTTTTAAAAAACGAATTACAGATTATGATGTAAAAGGTGTCGGTACAACTGGTTCCGGTAGAAATCTCGCCGGAGCGTTGGTTGGTGCTGACGTTGTTAAAAACGAGATTACGGCGCATGCTGTTGCAGCGAGTATCAATGTGCCGGGAGTTCAAACTATCTTAGAAATCGGCGGACAGGACAGCAAAATTATCATTCTTCGTGACGGTATTGTAACAGATTTTGCGATGAACACGGTTTGTGCGGCAGGTACCGGATCTTTCTTAGACCATCAGGCTCAAAGGCTTAATGTTCCAATTGAACTTTTTGGTGAAACTGCTTTGAAATCATCAAATCCTGCACGTATTGCCGGACGTTGCGGTGTATTTGCTGAAAGCGACCTCATTCACAAACAACAGTTGGGATATCCTGTAGAAGACTTATTATACGGGCTTTGTCAGGCGCTTGTGAGAAATTATCTTGCAAACTTGGCACTAGGCAAAGAATTGCTTCCGGTGTTTTCATTCCAAGGCGGTGTTGCAACAAATACCGGTATGGTAAAAGCTTTTGAGGAAGCTCTCGGACATAAAGTTGTCGTTCCAGAAAACCACCAGACAATGGGTGCAATTGGTGCGGCATTGTTGGCGATGGAAAACCATCAATACACAGAAGCAGAAACAAAATTCAAAGGCTGGCAAGTCGCTGATATGTCTTTCCATTCAATCACTTGCGATTGCACAGGTTGTTCAAACAATTGCGAAGTTATTACAATTGTTGAGGGTGGTGAGGATATCAATCATGTTGAAAATATCAAAGATATCAAAGGCAATATTATCGCACGTTGGGGCGGTACTTGCGGAAGATGGGATATTGGCTGATGTCGGATTTAAGCTTCAAACTCAACTCTATGAAGCAAAATTACCGCGAGATTTTTTTGACTTCGGCTGATGCGATAAAGCAACGCATTGAGGAAATCAAACCGGAAGGGCTTGACGGTGCTGTTTTTGATATTTTTGAACAAGGCAGTGCGGGTGCCAAATGGCAGTTTGCGGTTTTAGAGATGTTTGAAAACGACATTTCACGCGAAGTTTACAGAAAATGGCATGAAATACTTGATTACAGAAAGAATTTTCAATGCAAGGGCTGTGCGACATGTTGTAATTTGGCATGCTCAGAGTTTTCGCCGGAGCAATTGAAAGAGAAAGCCAAAAACGGTGACAATTTCGCGACACAATTTACGAGCATTTTTGTCCCGTATGAAACTCGCGAGGAAGCTGAAAAAATCTATCCTGAGTATCTAAAATTATTGGATGACAGCTTAGAGGAAAATGTTTATTTTTATCATTGTCCGAAACTTACGGAATGCAAACGTTGTTCGGATTACGAAAATCGACCTCAAATTTGCAGAGATTTTCCCGACAATCCATTGAGCATTTTACCTGAAAGTTGCGGGTATTACGGTTGGTATCAGGAAGTTCAGCCGGTAGCATTGATGCTTCATGCGATGATGGAAATTATCGGATACTACAAAGAAAAAATCGGAGATTCTTTGCATTTGTCATCCTGAACTTGCCTCCTTTTGCCGAAATCTATTGATTTCGTGCAAAATGGGCCCTCGGGGAGCGGTTTCGGGATCTGAGATGCTGAAATAAATTCAACATGACAGGTGTGTGATGCTGATTAAAGGAAATATTTATGAAAATACTATCAGGACTAAATTTACAAGAAATAGAACAAATAACGGATGAACTTGGTGCATCAAAATTCAGAGCTCGCCAAATTCACAATTGGATTTATTTAAAGTCAGTGAGCGAAATTGACGAAATGACTGATTTGTCTGTGAAATTTCGTGATGAGTTGAAAAAATTCGCGACTGTTTCTGATACAAAAATCAAGGTTAAACAGGAAAGTTCTGACGGAACTTTGAAATATTTGGTGGAATTTTCTGACGGCGAATGTGTGGAAACTGTTTTGATGCGTTTTGATAACCGTGCGAACTTGACGGCATGTGTGAGTTCTCAAGTCGGTTGTGCTGTAAATTGTTCTTTCTGCGCTACAGGTAAACGGGGATTTATCAGAAACCTTTCTTATAAAGAAATTGTCGAACAGGTTTTGACAATCCA
>CAYPDZ010000136.1:0-3121 GCA_964409575.1 uncultured Muribaculaceae bacterium
GAAATTAAGTTGCAGGAAGATATTTATTTGGAGTATTGAAGCTGTACCTACGCATCATTAATTAATGTAACAATAACTTAACAAAATTTTACAAAGCCGGAAACCCTTGTATAATGCCTCATAGCATAGCATAGCATAGCATAGCCCCTGCCGTGTCAATAATTTCGACCTTTTATACTTATATAAAATGTGTAGAAAAAACTTTTAAAGTAGAAAGGAAAGTGTGTAATGGAAAGTTTTAAAATACGTGTGCCAGCTAATGATGTGAAAAATTCGTTTACTCGTGAAAACCGCAGAAATTCAAGCACTTTGGCTCATAGTGACAGGGGACATATGTATTATGATTTAACTGAGAAATTTACTCCTGATGGAGATTTGTTTCAACTTGAGCAGCGAAAATATAAAGGTTCAGACTACTATCCTCATATAGCGGAAACTCAAAGTTTATCGTTAGATGGTAAATGTAAAACAAATGAAGTTCAATTGATTAATAGTCTTGAGGAACCTAATGGCAAAAAATTCAGCTCAGTTGCAGAAATTAAAAATGACGGAACATATTCTGTAACGCGAAAAGTTGGAGATGAAATCGTTGGCGGTTACGAAATAAAACCGGTAAACCGCAAATTCGCAACCGGTTTTAAAGGACATGTTGAAAAACTTGCGATGAAAATAGGTACTGATGCAAACGGCTGTGAACGACCTGTATTAAGGCGTGTATCAGAATTCATGTTAAATATGTTGAAAAAAGTAAGATAGAATATTGGGGTTTCAACCCCAATATTCTATCTCCCTCTACCTCTGGGAGAGGGGGGAATTTCAACTTGAGCTGTGCGAAAGTTATAAATTCGGGTGAGGGTAGGTTTGCGCAGCAAACTGAAACAAACTTAATGTCCTATTGACTTTAGATAAACTAATCACAAATAATCCTAGTCTACCTGTACGATTTATTGTTACAATATTGTTTAAAATTACAATTCGCGGTATAATACTTACCGTAGAAATTTTAGTGAAAGGGAGAAACTATGATTAGAAAATTTATGTCCCTAATCCTTGTCGGATTGTTGGGAATTTCGCCTGTTTTGGCAAGCGAAGCTGATTTGGTTGTTCCGAGTATCAAAAATGCTAATCCCGATTTTTACAATTATTTGTTAATCGGTATTGCTATTTCCGTTATTGGCTTGGTATTCGGATTTATTGAATTTTTTAGAATTAAAAAACTAGATGTTCACAGCAAAATGGCTGAAGTTGGTAATACGATTTTCGAAACCTGTAAAACTTATCTTGTACAACAAGGTAAATTCTTGTTTGTATTAGAAGTTTTAATCGGTCTTTGTATTGCCTTTTACTTCGGTTACTTGCAACACATGCCGTTAAACCACGTATTGATAATTCTTGCTTGGTCAGTAATCGGTATTTTAGGCTCTTATGCTGTTGCGTGGTTTGGTATTAGAATGAACACTCTTGCAAATGCCAGAACAGCATTTGTTTCATTAAAAGGTAATCCCTTGAATATCTTGAATATTCCTTTGAAAGCCGGTATGTCAATCGGTGTTTGTCTTGTATCGGTTGAGCTTATTTTGATGTTGACAATTCTTTTATTTGTCCCCGGTGAAATCGCCGGAGCTTGCTTCATTGGTTTTGCAATCGGCGAAAGTTTAGGTGCTTCTGCACTTCGTGTTGCAGGCGGTATCTTTACAAAAATTGCCGATATCGGTTCTGACTTGATGAAAATTCAATTCGGTATCAAAGAAGATGACCCGAGAAACCCGGGTGTTATTGCAGACTGTACAGGTGACAATGCAGGTGACTCTGTAGGTCCTACGGCTGACGGTTTTGAAACTTACGGTGTAACAGGTGTTGCGCTTGTTTCATTTATTTTGCTTGCCGTTGCAGGTGAAGCAAATCAGGTTCAATTGTTGACTTGGATTTTTGTTATGAGATTTTTGATGATTGTAACATCAGTTGTTGCATACTGGATTAACGGTGTTGCAGACAAAATTTACGCATCAAAAACAGATAAATTCGATTTTGAAAAACCGTTAACAAACCTCGTTTGGTTAACTTCTATTCTTTCAATCGCTATGACATTTGGTGTAAGTCATTGGTTACTTGCTGATATGGGTGGAAATTTGTGGTTAATCCTTTCTGCAATTATTTCTTGCGGAACTTTGGGTGCTGCATTAATCCCCGAATTTACAAAAATATTTACATCACCAAAAGCAAAACACACAGAAGAAGTTGTTACAGCATCTCGTGAAGGCGGTTCATCTTTAACAATCCTTTCAGGTATTGTTGCAGGTAACTTCAGTGCTTTCTGGATTGGTATGGTAATCGTTCTTTTGATGGGACTTGCATATTTTGCATCAACTTATATTCCTGAAGATGTAATGATTTACAGCTCAGTATTTGCTTTCGGTCTTGTAGCGTTTGGTTTTTTGGGAATGGGACCTGTTACAATCGCTGTTGACTCTTATGGTCCTGTTACCGACAACGCTCAATCAGTTTATGAATTGTCCTTAATTGAAGATGTTTCATCTGATGAAATCGAAAAAGAATACGGGTTTAAACCTGATTTTGATAACGCTAAAAAATATTTGGAAGAAAATGACGGTGCAGGAAATACATTCAAAGCAACTTCAAAACCTGTATTGATTGGTACAGCAGTTGTTGGTGCTACAACGATGATTTTCTCGCTTATTCTTGTAATCAAATCAACTCTTGGTATTGAGCCTGAAATGATTTTGAATATGTTGAACCCTTATACGCTTTTAGGCTTGTTATCAGGCGGTGCGGTAATTTACTGGTTCTCAGGTGCTTCTATGCAGGCTGTTACAACAGGTGCTTATCGTGCAACTGAATATATTAAGGATAATATTAAACTTGATGATGAAGGCTGCAAATCTGCTAACGTTGCAAATTCAAAAGAAGTTGTAAAAATTTGTACACAATACGCTCAAAAAGGTATGATTAATATCTTTATCGCATTGTTTGCTTTTGCACTAGCTTTCGCTTGTCTTTCAGCTCCTGTTGGAGGAAGTGCTCCTGTAGCATTCTTTGTAAGTTATCTTGTTGCAATTGCTGTATTTGGCTTGTTCCAAGCTGTATTTATGGCAAATGCAGG
>CAYPDZ010000137.1:0-3093 GCA_964409575.1 uncultured Muribaculaceae bacterium
GTGCCTGTCATTGTAGCAGCATTTGCCATAAATGGCGGTAAAATTTCCTCATAACCTTGTTCATTACAATGATAATCAAGGAAAAAATTGATAATTGCGCGTTCAAGTTTTGCACCTTTACCGCGATACAAAGTAAATCTGCTTTGAGAAATTTTTACACCGCGCTCAAAATCTACAAGATTTTTTTCCTCACACAAATCCCAATGAGCTTTGAATTCAAAATCGAATTTTCTCGGTTCACCCCATTTGTAAACCTCTACATTATCATCCTCGGAAAGTCCGATAGGAGTGGTTTCATCAGGAATATTCGGAGTATGAAGTAAAATATCTTTTTGTTTATTATCGAGTTCTGTTTGTTTATCTTCCAACGCTTTTATATCGTCACCAAGCTTGCGAACTTCCTCTTGAATAGCATCCGTATTTTCGCCGTTTTTCTTCATCATACCGATTTTTTGCGACTCATTTTTTCTTACGGCACGCAATTCATCAGCCTGCGCCTGAATTTTACGTCTTTCAACATCTATTTCCAAAACTGCATCAATCGACAATTCAAGATTTCTTCTTTTTAAAAGTTCGTTCACCTTATCAGGATTTTCTCTAATTAATTTGATATCAAGCATTTTTTATCCTCCGAGCAAATTATAATGTAAATAAAAGCTATAATCAAGAATAAATTTGTGGAATTCATATACAAGTTTACAACATATCACGAGACACTGAAACGAGTTCAGTGTGACGTGATTTTATATGTTAAGATTGTAAAGATTTGTAGCTTTTCTTGACAAAGGGTGTATAATGTAAATATGGGGTATATATTTAAAAAGTTAGCACATAAATTGGCTCAGGAACGGGAAAGACAGACTTCTGTCGCCACAAACCCGCTTGAAGTCGATTTTGATGACAGAAAAAATCTTTTTTTGAACAAAATGACACATTCTGCTCTTGATATGTATGAACGGCAATGTGATATAAAGAATTTTTCAAAACTTGTTCTTTCAAATCCTGAAAATGACTCTCATAACAAAATCATGGACGAACTGTTTTCAAATGGAGTTAAAGACCCGTTTGACGACTTGTCACAATTGTCGGAGAACAAAAGATTTTTGCGTGATTTAGGCTTAGATTAAAGATTTTTAATTATTGCATCGGCAAATTCTGTAGTAGATGCCATTCCACCCAAATCACGAGTACAAATACCGCTTTTTAATGTGTTAAACAATGCTGTTTCAATTTTTTCAGCATGCTTGTTTTCACCAATATATCGGAGCATTTCAACCGCCGATAACAAAAGTGCCGTCGGATTTGCCTTGTTTTGACCTTTTATATCAGGTGCAGAACCATGAACAGGTTCAAACACGGCACAATCCAACCCGATATTTGCACCTTGTGCCACACCGAGTCCTCCGATTAATCCCGCACACAAATCCGAAACAATATCGCCATACAAATTTGGTAAAACCAGAACATCAAACTGCGACGGATTTTGCACCAATTGCATACAAAGGTTATCGACCAATATTTCACGAGTTTTTATTTGCGGATAATCTTTCGCAACATTTCTGAAACATTCTAAAAACAATCCGTCAGAAAGTTTCATAATATTAGCTTTTGTAACACAAGTTACTTCTTTGCGATTGTTTTTAACAGCATAATCAAACGCAAATTTTGCAATACGTTCAGAAGCTTTACGAGTAATAATTTTTATACTTTCTGCAGTATCAACATCAACCTGTCGTTCAATCCCCGCGTACAAATCCTCCGTATTTTCACGGACAACAATAATATCAACATCATCAAATTTCGTTTTTACATTTGGGAGATTTTTACACGGACGCAAATTTGCATATAAATCCAACTCCTTACGCAATTGAACATTGACCGAACGAAACCCTTTGCCAATAGGGGTTGTAACAGGAGCTTTCAGAGCAATTTTATTTTTTCTTATTGAGTCTAAAACCCGTTCAGGCAAAGGTGTACCCTCCGCATCTATAACATCAGCACCTGCTGTTTGAATATCCCAATCTATTTTCAAACCTGATGCCTCAATAATTTTCACAACCGCATCAGAAATTTCCGGACCAATTCCGTCGCCGTTAATCAATGTTATCGTTCTCATTATTCCTCACTATGTGTAAATGTCTTTCAAATTTTTCAAAAAATCCGCAATTCGTGACGGTCAAATTATCTTCCAAACTTACAACCCCGAGCCCGAGAGCTGTCAAAAGCGGACAAGAAACTCCCTCAGCATAATTTTTACAATCAATACACTGGTCATCATCTTCTATAAAAATCTGTCCGTCACGGCAATACATAAATTAATTATACAACTTTCAGTCATATTTGTAAATATTAACAAAACTTAACAAAAAATGAAATTAAAGCAATTTTTTATAAAACCAATACTTTATATAAGTAAGGTAGGTTAAAAATAGGTTAGATTATGGTTGCTATAGGTAGAATTGCAAAAGCCGCAGGGCGTTTATTGTTTGACCCAAAGTTTACGGAAGTAGCAGAAAGTAGACTCAAAGCTTCTCGAAAAACTCAAGGTTGGAAAAATATTCATAAACAAATCGGTGATTGTTTTGTTAAAGCTGAAAAAGCTTCAATTGAAGAAAACCCACAATTATGGAAAAGCATGAAAAAGTCTTTAACAACGCTCCCTGGAGATATGAAATCTGTTTGGAACAGTTCAAAAGGTTTTTGGGGTAAACTTAAAGGCATAGGTGGAGAATTCTGGAAACGAATGCCACTTATCGGCGGTATTATGATGGTAGCTTTTGAATTACCTAATATAATTTCAGCATTCAAAGATGACGGACTTGTTGGCGGTATAACTGAAATTGCAAAATCAGGTACAAGATTACTGGGTAGCATGGCTGGATTTGCAATTGGTCAGGCTCTTATTCAAATACAAATTGTAGGTGGTTTGATAGGTGCAATCGGTGGTGATTGGTTGATAAGTAAAATTACAGGTAAGAGCCATAACGAAAAGAAAGCTGAAAAAGAAGAAGCATTAGCTCAGGCTGATATGTCAGAGCAACAGGCTCAACTATTACAGCAGTATTTAGCTCAACAACAAATGATGACAAATCC
>CAYPDZ010000138.1:0-3024 GCA_964409575.1 uncultured Muribaculaceae bacterium
GCCCCTTGAGGGAGAGGGTTAGGGTGAGGGGTAACAACCTTGCGATTGCGGATCGTGCTTCGCTTGTCCGCAATGACGGGAAACAACGAACCGAAAAGAACTTATTCACTTCAAAAAAAGTAGCATTCACCTTGGCAGAGGTTCTCATAACTTTAGGCATCATCGGAGTCGTTGCGGCAATGACCATGCCTACACTTATCCAAAACCACAAAAAATCAGTTGTCGAAACAAGACTTGCAAAATTTTACAGTGTAATGAACCAAGCTGTACAACGCGCCGAAGCTGATTACAGCGATAAAATAAATTGGGATAGTTGGGATGATTGTACAGAAAGCATAGTAGATGGGAAATATAATAAAACTTGTACTCCCGGTTGGGATTATTTTAATAAGTATTTCGCGCCATATCTCAACATTGTAAAGACTGAAGAAGGTGGAACTACAAGACAAGGAAAAATAGTAGCTTATTTTTCTGATGGCAGTGTTGCCACATTTGGCAGTACTTCAATACAATTTTGGCCAAACGGAAAAGATTATGGATATTTACTAAATGAAGAAACCGGAGAGATTGTGAATAATATGGAAGTATCCGGCAGAAAATATTTTACGTTCCTATTTGACTCAACATCAGGCAAAGGTGTAGAACCTTACAAGTGGGGTTGGGATGGTACACGCGAAATGCTACTTAACAACAGTCAGATTGGTTGCAAAGAAACTGTAACTAATGAGCGCGCTTATTGTGCAGCTTTAATCCAAATGAACGGTTGGAAAATTCCTAAAGATTATCCATTGAGATTTTAAATAATTTGATTAATATTTTACCTTTTTTCTTGTTTGCGGTATAATAATTACGAACATTAGAAGTGTATAACTAAATACGCACAGGAAGTGCGAGAAAGGTAAGTATGACAATACCGGAAACTAAACAATTCCAATTGGAAATCGGCGGTAAAACTGTTACTGTCGAAACCGGAAAATACGCTCAATCCACTAATGGTTCAGTTACCGTAAGATGCGGTGATACAATGTTATTTGTTCACTGTGTTGTATCAAAAGAACCACGTGTCGGGATTGACTTTTTCCCATTATTAATCGACTACGAAGAAAGAATGTCCTCAATCGGGCGTATCCCTGGCGGTTACAACCGTTCCGAAGGTAAGGCAAGCGACAAAGCTATCCTTATTTCACGTTTGATTGACAGACCAATCAGACCTTTATTCCCTAAAGGTTACAGAAATGATATACAAATCGTAGCTCAATTATTCAGCTACGACCAACAAAACCAGCCTGATACATTGGCTATGTTGGGTGCTTCAACTGCTTTGATGCTTTCAGGTGCTCCTTTTGAAGGTCCTATCGGCGCAGTAAGAGTTTCTCGTGACGAACAAGGCAACTTGATTGCTAACCCAACTCACCAACAAGCTGACAAATCAGACCTTGATATCGTTGTTGCAGGTACACACGACAGCGTTATCATGGTTGAAGCAGGCTGTAAGTTTGTTACAGAAGACGATATTATGAACGCTGTTGAATTTGCTCAAGGCGAAATTAGAAAACAATGTGATGCTCAGGTTGAATTTGCCGCATCTTGTGGTGTTGAAAGAGAAGAATTTGTTAACCCTTATGACACAACAGCTATTAAAAACATTATCAACGAAACTGCTCATGATATGATTTTTGATGCTTATCACAACTTTGACAGAGCATACAGACAAGAAAAACTTGAAGAAGCTAAAAAACTTGTTAAAGAAAAAATTGACGCTTTGCCTGAAGATGATTACAGCAAAAAAATTATGGAAGAAACAGGCATTGACTTTGTTGCAGAAGAATTCAAAAACGCTGAAAAGAAAATTATGCGTACAATGATTTTGGATGAAGGCGTTAGAGCAGACGGCAGAAAACCGCATGATGTAAGACCAATTTGGTGCGAAGTCGGCGTTATTCCTCGTGCTCACGGTTCTGCTGTATTTACAAGAGGTCAAACTCAAGTATTATCAGTAGCAACTCTTGCAGGTCCTGCAATGAAACAAGAACTCGACGGAGTTGATCCGGAAACTGAAAAAACATATATGCATAAATACATCTTCCCAGGATTTTCTGTAGGCGAAGTTAAACCTCTAAGAGGACCCGGCAGACGTGAAGTAGGTCACGGAAATTTGGCTGAACGGGCTAACGTTCCGGCACTTCCGACACAAGAAGAATTCGGTTACACAATCCGCGTAACATCAGACGTATTAGAATCAAACGGTTCTACTTCAATGGCTTCAACTTGCGGTTCATCAATGGCATTAATGAATGCAGGTGTTCCCGTTAAATGTATGATTGGCGGTGTTGCAATGGGTATGATTACCGAAGAAGGTAAAGAACCTGTTGTATTGACAGATATTCAAGGTATCGAAGACTTTTTAGGCGATATGGACTTTAAAGTTACGGGTAACGATACAGGTATCACAGCTTTACAAATGGATATGAAAGCAAAAGGTATTGCTAACGATACATTACGTCGCGCTCTAGCTCAAGCTAAAGAAGGCAGATTGCACATCTTAGGCAAAATGAGAGAAGCAATCACAGAACCAGGACCAATGTCACCGTTTGCACCAAGCATTTCTACTATGACTATTCCGACAGAAGATATCGGAACGGTAATCGGACCAGGAGGAAAACAAATCCGTGCGATTATTGATGCATCAGGTGCTGAAATCGACATCCAAGATTCAGGTGTTGTAACAATTACATCTAACGATCAAGAGGGTGCTGAAATCGCAAAGAGAATGATTAAAGAACTTACTTTCAAACCTGAAAAAGGAATGGTTTTAAAAGGAAAAGTTGTTAGAATTATTCCGATAGGTGCATTTGTAGAACTCGCCCCCGGTAAAGACGGTATGGTTCATATTTCACAAGTTTGCAACGAACACATTGAAACAATTGAACCGCATCTCCAAATCGGTCAGGAAGTAATCGTCAAAGTTGTCAAAATCGACGACAAAGGACGAGTAAACCTCACGATAAAAGGGGTGACAGACGA
>CAYPDZ010000139.1:0-2936 GCA_964409575.1 uncultured Muribaculaceae bacterium
TGGTGGGCGTTAGAAGACTCGAACTTCTGACATCCTCCTTGTAAGGGAGGCGCTCTACCAACTGAGCTAAACGCCCTCAAGACCTATTCAATTTTGCGATCCTGAAACAAGTTCAGGACTCCCGTATTTCTAAATTCACTTCGTTCATCAAGAACTACGGTCGGCTAAACGCCCTTAAGACCTATTCAATTTTGCGAAACCCTTCCGCAAAATTAATAGTAACCAAAACAAATCTAATTGTCAAGAGTTTTTTTTATTCTGTTTTTTCATTAAGCCGTCTTTCATATTCTTCACGGGCTTTTACTTTAATTTCGTGTTTTGCACCGTGGTGAACTTCTTCACGCTTGTATCGCTGATCTACCCACCATTTTGCAACCTTATATGATAAACGTTTTTTATAAGCTTCCGGATCATCTTTTTTAGAAACTTTTTGTTCTTTGACTTTCTTAGGCTTTTCCACAACAACCTCTGCTGCCGGTTGGTCTAGCGTTTCAAGCAATTCAAGATTTAATTTTGGAGATGCCGGTACGTATTTGTAATCCATAAGGTCAGCTTCGTTTACGGCGTAACTTTCGGGACTTACATAACCGTCGAATGCAAACGCTTTTGGCGCTAATAATATCAGTAATAAAATTATAAATTTTTTCATATTGTCCTTTCTAATAGTGCGGGCATCTCGAAGTAATACTGTTTCCATGACTGTCCATGCCACCTGTCGCAAGCAAGTTAAAACATTCCGCAGAGCGATTTATAATCGGAAGCCATTCAAGAAAATACCTGCCGTCATAAGATTGATAATATTTCTCAAAAAACAACGCTTTATCTTTGCCGAATTTCTTAAAATTATTAAATAAATACGTATAAAATTCCGGTGTATAAGCTCTTGTACGTGCAGGATGAGCTATCGACATAACGCCATTGTCCAATGATGCAATAAATTCAACGGTTTCCTCAAATGATGCGAAAGGCTCAAGCATTTTTCCGATAGCTGGATGTGATTGTTGGTAAACATCTTTTGCAATTTGAATTTTATCACTAATTTCATCGGGAATTAACGGTAACGAGCATTTTGAATACATCTCTAAAGCTCTTTTGTAGCAAATTACAAACGTATCTGTACCAAAAAGATATTTGTACTCAAAAAACGGTTTTTCATACGAAAAATCTGCGTTCGGGAAGTAGTGATTTAAAAGGATTTTTCCGCACGTATATTTTTTCATAGGATGCGCAATTTCATCTTGCCCTTTTAATATCATCGGATGGCACAATGCTGCTTCTTCAAGTGAAAAATCATATTCGGGCAAAGCCTCATTCAAACCGATAATCGTATCTTTTGCCATTTGCAATTTTAATTTACGTTTTTTGTCCAGAAATTCGTTTAATTTTTTGTCAAACGGGTCAATACCATAGACAAGCAAGTGAATTGGCAGAGGCTTTTCTTGTTTTGGAAAATTTATTGCAACGGTAGAAATCTCGACTCCGAGCGCCAAATCAACATTATCAGGACATATTTTGACAGCTTCTTTGCAACCTTCAATTGTGTCATGGTCAGTAATCGCAACAAGCATATTTGGAATTTCTTGTGTTTTTTGAATAAGTTCGCCAACCGTCATGGTACCGTCTGAATAATGCGTGTGAATGTGCAAATTTGCACAAAATTCGCCGTTTTCAAGATAGCGCATGTCGTGGCTGTCCTGAATTTCAGCTTTTTTTCTTTCTCCGGCTTTGAATGAAACTTCGCTCAAATTTTTAACTTTTTCTATAAAATCTTTTTCGCTCAGAATTCCCATAATTTTATTTTACACCAAAATTGCAACATTTTTTATCATCTTTCGTCAAGATTTTTAGTAGGAGGAATTTACATGAAAAAGTATTTAGTGGAAGATTTATACAAAGATTTAAAAAACAATTATGTCGAAACAGC
The DNA here is from genome assembly GCA_964409575.1 of uncultured Muribaculaceae bacterium. GTDB lineage: Bacteria > Cyanobacteriota > Vampirovibrionia > Gastranaerophilales > Gastranaerophilaceae > Stercorousia. The sequence goes on from CAYPDZ010000139.1 coordinate 1,925, forward strand.
CGAATATATTGGGCTTGATGAGGAATTGGATGAACCTAAAACATTCAATTCAATTTCGCATGACGATGATATTTTACAAATGTACCTAAAAGACATCGGCAAAGTTAAACTTTTGAATTTTGCGGAAGAAAAAGTTTTAGGAAAGCAGATTAAAGAGGGCAGACCAACTGAGGCGGAGATTGCGAAACGCAAGCTTGTACAGGCGAATTTGCGACTAGTGGTAAGTATCGCAAAAAAATATATCGGGCAAGGTGTTTTGTTTATGGATTTGGTGCAAGAAGGCTCTTTAGGGTTAATTAAAGCGGCAGAAAAATTTGATTATTCCAAAAACTTTAAATTTTCAACTTATGCGACATGGTGGATAAAACAAACGATTATAAGAGCTATTTCGAACAGTTCACGCACTATACGAATACCTGTCCACATGACCGACAAAATCAGAAAATACAAGCGAGCTTATACGACTTTGTCGTTTGAATTAGGCAGAGAGCCGACGGATTTGGAAGTCGCACAAAAACTTGAGATTTCTTTAAAAAAACTTTTTACGATAAAAAAGTCAATCATAAAAGAGCCGATAAGTTTGGAAACTCCCGTTACTGACGATTTGAATGTCGGAGATTACGTTGAGGATAAGTCATATCGTTCACCGGAGGTTCAAACAGGGAATAACGTTTTAAAAGGAAGTGTTGAGGATTTACTTGTGTCTTTATCGGAGAGGGAAAGGAAAATTATCAACTGTCGTTTCGGCATCGGTGGTGAAATCCCGAAAACTCTTGAGCAGGTTGGAGAAATGATGGGGTATTCAAAAGAGAGAATTCGACAACTTGAAAACTCAGCCTTGACAAAAATAAGAGAGCAGAAGGAATTGCAGCATTTTAGGGATTTTATTGAGTAATAAAGGGTGAGAGCTGATTAAATTGTGCGAAGGGGGAATGCAACTTTTTTAGAAGGCACTAGGGCACTAAGATACTAAGGCACTAAGGTCTTTACGTCGTTACCTCCCATGGGAGGG
>CAYPDZ010000140.1:0-2914 GCA_964409575.1 uncultured Muribaculaceae bacterium
AAGTGATTTCACCTAATTTTTCACCGTTTGTATTTAAAATTTCTTTTGACATTTTTGTTTTTCCTTTATTAATTATATCTTTCGTTTAAGACTGCTTACCGCTTGCTTATTAGCTTTATCTGGCAAGACCAGCCGGTTTTAATGACTTTACCTTGTCGGGTTTTACCCCTCACCCGAATTTCTAAGTTATTAATTCCATTTAGTTCTTGTTGGAACGATTGTTACCAATCTACCTTCGCATCCCGGTACTGAACCTTTTACTAATACCAAACCGTTAGCTGAATCAACTTTAACTAATTTTAATTTAGTAATAGTAACTCTTTCGTTACCCATGTTACCAGCCATTCTTTTACCTTTGATAACACGGCTTGGTGTTGTACCTGCGCCGATAGAACCCGGTTCTCTGTGGTTTTTAGAACCGTGCCCCATAGGTCCTCTTGAGAAGTTCCATCTTTTTACTGTACCTTGAAAACCTTTACCGATTGATTTTCCTGTAACATCAACTTTTTCAACATTATCAAGAACTGATAATTCAATCTTGTCACCAACTTTGTAGTCTTGAGGATTTTCTACTCTAAACTCTTGGAGGTGTCTAAAGTTTGCAAGGCTATTTTTCTTGAAGTGACCCAATTCAGCTTTTGTCAAGTGTTTTTCTTTAGCTGCAATTGTACCAACTTGAATAGCATTGTAACCGTCAGTTTCAACTGTTTTAACCTGAGTTACAACAGTTTCATCAACTTTGATTACAGTTACGGGAATAGCCAAACCTTGTTCGTCAAAGATTTGAGTCATTCCAACTTTTTTACCTATTACACCTAGTGTCATATTTTTACCTTTCTTGCTCATCATACTTGGTACAGACACATTCTGTCCCATTTCCGATTTGCATTTTCTCTTGCGAGCGCTACTATTGCTCTTTACCTTTTCGGGGCTTCCACCCGACACGTGCTTGACGTGAAGTAGTTCACATTACAATGCATAATGCTTATTTAATTGTCAATTGTTTTGAAGGCTTTACCCCTCACTCGAATTTGTAAACTCACCTTGCTAGTTAACAAATTCTGCCCTCTCCCTCATCTTCACATCGCTCGCGGGAAACGGATTCGGCTTTCGCCTTTCATCCTCCGCTCGCTTGTTCAAGGGGCGAGGGAAAGACTTTTATAATTTTACTTCAATATCTACACCAGCCGGCAAGTCAAGTCTGCCAAGCTCCTCAACCGTTTGTTGAGTTGGTTCGTATATATCAATAATACGTTTGTGAGTTCTCATTTCAAAATGTTCACGAGATTTTTTATCTACGTGTGGTGAACGCAATACGCAATATATACGTCTTTTTGTAGGTAAAGGAATAGGGCCTGCTACTTTAGCATCTGTTCTTTTAGCTGTTTCTACGATTTTGTCTGAAGATACGTCAATAAGTTTGTGGTCGTATGCTTTCAAACAAACTCTGATTCTTTGTCTTTGTGTAGTTGCCATTGTGCAATTCCTTTTTCTTTATTGTATTACTGTGCTTGAATATCGACTAATGTTTTAGGGTATAATTCCAAGCATATCAATTGTAAAACAAACAAATTCCCCTGTCAACAGGGGAATTGTAAATTTGTATAGATTTGTAAACCATTAATTTGTAAATTTTTATTTTAGATAATTCATATTTCCATACAACAGAATATAGCTTCCAGCTGCATTATGATTCTGCTTAACATTATTCAAATATTCAGATGACACATGCGCAAGCCCATTTTTTACAATATAAAAATTGAAAACATCTTTTGCAATAGTATTTGGCGCCTTTCCTCCGTTTATATCTATAAACACAAGCCCGCAGGCATCGTTAATACTATAATCCAAGGTTTTACAATATTTTTCGGGTGCACTACGCAACCATATATAACTCCCGTCATTCAAAATAACCTTGTAATAAGATTTATTAGTATCGTAATTTGTGTAACTATTCCCCCCATTAGGTAATGCCAATTTATCTTTATAACCCAAACATCCTGCACTTGTTCCGCAATCTTTTGATATTAACAAATAAGGTTTTAAATATTCCATAAATTTTTTTGCACTATCTTCATTTTGTCCGTCAGGTACGTCCCATTCATCAAGATAGCCGTTATCCTTTATTGCCAAAAGTATTGCCTGACTCATTACAGAATAAAATTTTTTAACTTTATTAACCGTAACCTGTTCTTTATGCTTTTCAATTACTGATGGTAAAGTTAAAGCTGCAACAACTCCGATTATACCAAGAGTAATCAAAACTTCTGCCAAAGTGAACGCATTTTTATTCATGAGTAAAAACCTCCATATTTTTTTAAAATGGGTTATAACATGCTCCATTTTTACAGCTATTATATGAGAAAATACAGGAGATGTCAAATCATACGGAACAACTTAAATTATTGGGGCTGCAAATAAAAAAATTGAGAAAATCCAGAGGAATTTCTCAGTTAAATTTATCCGTCAAATTAGGCATAACCCGTGAACATCTTTCAAAAATTGAACGCGGGGTAACATATCCCAGTGTTAAAATTTTGTTTGATATAGTTGAAATATTAAATGCAGATTTTAAAGACATAAGTAATTTTTAAAAAAAACTAACCTCTCGGTTAGTCTTTTTCGTCTTCTTCAATTTTTTCTTGAGGCTCATCACTTTCAGAAGTTTCTTCGTCGTCTAAATCCTCCTCATCGTCAGAGCTTTCATCTTCCTCAGACACTTCCTCGTCAATGTCATCATCAATATTATCCGAGTTTTCTTTTGCATCTTCAGCTTCCAAAGCTGCTTTAATCTCTTCCTCGTCTTTGGCTCTTATTACAGGAATTGAAAGCATCAGAGCAACTTGATCACCGTCTTGCTCAAGGCTTAAATCAAGTGCTTCTTTGTCCATTTCAACGTATTTTGAAAGAAGTT
>CAYPDZ010000141.1:0-2871 GCA_964409575.1 uncultured Muribaculaceae bacterium
TCAGATTTTCACTTCTTCGGGTTCGCTAACGCTTCAGCATGTCTTGAAATTCTTTTCGCTCAAGGCTGTCATTCATTTGCTATCGCAGTATTCATTACGCCTTTCGCAAACCAGCAAAGCTGTACAGAATTTCGCTACGCAAAATCCGCTCTCTTGATTTTTCCTTCCTCTCGGGCAAGTGCTTCACTTAACTAGCGCAGTCGTTCGCTTTTGCCCTCACATAATCAGGCTCGTTCGCTATCGCTCAACTTCGCCTTACGGAAAAATCCGCTAAAACTCGGCGGTTTTGGTTGGGTTCTTGAACTTCGTTATATTCGATTGGAACAACAATTCAATTGTGCCAACAGCACCGTTTCTGTGCTTTGCTAATATTACTTCGGCTTTACCCTTATTATTTACATCATCTTTATTGTAATATTCATCACGATATATAAACATTACAATATCAGCATCTTGCTCGATTGCACCTGAATCTCTTAAATCAGACATCATAGGTCTTTTATCAGGACGAGATTCAACCCCACGTGATAATTGCGACAATGCAATAATTGGAACATCAAGCTCACGAGCCAAACCTTTTAACGAACGTGAAATTGCAGAAATCTGTTGGTTTCTATCGTTAGAGTTTCCGCCACCTTCCATTAATTGCAAATAGTCGATTACAATCAAACCAAGGTCTTTCTCTTCCATCATTAATCTACGACATTTAGCCTTAATATCAATAGACGTAATACCTGATGTATCATCAATATAAATCCTTGCATCGGACAATCTTGTCATTGCTTCAACAAGCTTTTCCCAGTCTTTTGGTTGCAAATTACCTGATGTAACCCTACTTGAGTCTACCTCTGCTTCTGAACACAACATACGTTTTACCAATTGTTGTTTAGGCATTTCTAAAGAGAATATTGCAACCCCCTTTTTTCCCTTCATAGCAACATTTTGCGCCAAATTCAACGCAAACGCTGTCTTACCCATTGAAGGACGAGCCGCCAATATAATCAAATCAGACTTTTGAAGCCCTGATGTTATCGCATCCAAATCATAAAAACCTGTTGTAACACCAACCAAATCTTCTTTATTATTAAATCTTTGTTCTATTTGCTCATAACTTGCAACAACAAGGTCTTGAATACCAACCAAGTCCGACGTATCCTTCTGCGCAGCAATATTGAAAATCAACTTTTGAGCATTGTCTAACACGCTGTCTGTATCATCGTTATCATAAGACATTGAAACAATTTCAGAACCTGCATTAATCAACGCCCTTTTTATTTCTTTTTCTTGAATAATTTTTGCATAAAACTCAATATTAGCAGTTGTAACAACGTTCATCGCAAGGTCGTTAATATACGCTCTGCCACCTGCCAAATCAAGTTCTTCTTTGTTTCTCAAATGTTCTGATACCGTAACGATATCAATAGGTTCATTTTTCCTGAAAAGGTCAAGCATTGCCTCATATATAACCCTATGCGCAGGCTTATAAAAGCTTTCGGGTTTAACCATTTCTACAATACGCCCCAAAGCCATTGGGTTAACCAATATTGCACCCAAAACCGCCTCTTCGGCTTCAACAGCCTGCGGAAGCAGTTTTAGCATAGATGTATCACGTTTGATTACTTTTTCTGCCAATTTATTCTACCCATTCCCCTAAAAACAGCCGTGATTATTGTTCTGCATATGCATTGTTAGCAGCAGTTTCGTTAGCACGATTGTTTTTTTGTTGTGCCAAATATTCTTGACCGTTTCTAACAATTCTATGAACTTGTTCAATATCTCTTTCTAGATTGTTAAGAACTTGTTCTGCGTATGCTTGAGCGCCTTCACGTGTTTGCATAGCTTCTTGATATGCTGCTCGTTTAACATTATCGGCTTCTTCTGCTGCTTTATTCTTCATCTCTTCGCAGCTTTCTTTAACTTGTTCTTGAATTTTTGCAGCTTTTTCTCTTACTGCTCTGATTAATTCAGATTCACTAAGAATATTTGCTGCTGTGTTTTGTGCTTCTGAGATAATTCTATCGGCTCTGCTTTGAGCTTCCATATAGATATCATCACGTCTTTTTAAAATCATTTCAGCAGTTTTAATTTCTTCAGGTAAAATTGCCTTTATTTTACCAAGAATATCTTGAATATCATCGGTATTCATAAACAAACAATAGCTTCCAACGTGGAACTTATTGTCCAACATCTCATCAGCTTCATCTATTAAATGACTAACTCTTAACTCTGTCATGACTTTAACCTTTCATATATTTTACTTCTAAATACTTTGCTACGGGTTCAGGAACGAATTTAGAAATGTCGCCTTTCATTTGAGCGATTTCTCTCACTGTGCCCGATGAAATAAAGTTGTACTTTGGCTTTGTAATTAAAAAGACCGTATGGATATCACTACATAACGCACTGTTGGCTTGCGATAACTGCATTTCGTATTCAAAATCAGATACAGCTCTTAAACCCCTTATTAGTACATTAGCATTCCTTTTTTTTGCATATTCTATTGTTAAACCGTCAAAGCTATCAACTTCTACATTCGGAATATCTTTGCAGGATTGTTTAATCAATTCTACCCTGTCTTCTACAGATAAAAAGCTTTTTTTATTAACGTTAACTGAAACAACAACAATTACCTTATCAAAAATATTGGCAGCACGCTTAAGAACATCTAAGTGTCCTTTTGTTATAGGGTCAAAGCTTCCGGGGTATATTGCCGTTTTCAATTTTCTACCTTTTTATAAGTATATGTACAATTATAATTGTACTTCAATCATGGTTTTTAGATGATTGCATGGTCAAAAATGTTTCTGTTTATTTACAAAGTTGTAAGAAACAACATGGGCATTTGTTTTATTTTTGAAAATCAGCGGTGCT
>CAYPDZ010000142.1:0-2843 GCA_964409575.1 uncultured Muribaculaceae bacterium
TTTAGTTCATAAACTGTTTTAATGTATATAATAACAGCTAAAATTTTATTTTCTTTGGATAATCTTTCGGGATTTTCCAACCGTTATGCATAATTATTGCAGTGCAGTAATCGCCGTAACCTTTAGCACATCCGTAAGTTGAGTCATTATAAAGACTCTCTTCTTGCCCATCCCATTCGCATAAGAATGGTTCCATTCCCTTATTATAATGATATTTCCAGTAGGACTCAGTGTTATTAGGGAAAAATATAAAAGCAAAACTACACTTGCCAATAGAATCATCTGTAGTGATACATTTTTCAGCATTTTTAGGGAAATAATAAATATCCCGGTTAGTATGCACTGGAAAAGCAAGCGCACTGCCATCTACCAAGTAATACAAAATTCTTTTTTGATTTTTACTATCTGTTACGGTTCTTTTTTCAACTATCTTTAAATAAGGTGCAAGGTATTTTTCAAATGCAGCATCAGCATCATCTGTACGATTTATAATATGCCCTTTTTCGTCATAAATAGTGCCCAAAAAATAATTATCCCAATATATAGGATCACCGTTATCATTTTTTGACATTAAAATCGCCTGATTCATGACTGAGTAGAACTTTTTGAGTCGAGTTTCTACAACAGATTTTTGATGATTTTGGATTAAAACAGGCATGGTCATCGCCGCTACTACGCCGATGATGCCGAGGGTTATTAAGACTTCCGCTAAAGTAAATGCTGCGCCTCGCATTAAACGGCACCGCTCACAATCAAAACGAAAAGCGCGGTTTCCGTTTATGATTGTTCGTCTCTCGCTATCGCTCGTGCCTCTGCTCGGCTTGGTAAACGCTATGCGTTTAGAAGGCACTAGGGCACTAAGATACTGAGGCACTAAGGGCATTTCGTCATTGCGGACTTGTTCCGCAATCGCAATATCGTCGCCTTTGGACAAACCTTGCGATCCCGTGTCAAGCACGGGATGACGATATAAACTTACTAATTCATTTCCACCTAACTCTAAATTCTCTAAAACCCCGCAAACCCTTGCTACATCAGCCTTTCGGGGGGGGGGCACTGAACCGCTTTTAATTTTTTCATGATAAATTCCTCCTGTTTTTTACTATCCTTTATCATTATAACATGTTTTTATAAGCTTTTCAACTCTTTGTTGTTTGTGAAATTAACATTAGTAAATCAGCCCTCACCCTAACCCTCTCCCATAGGAGAGGGAATTTATTTTCGTTTGCGCAAGCAAAACCGAAACGAACTTACCGTCTTATCGTCCTAACATCTTATCGACTTCTAATAAACCGGATTGCTTCACTATCCATCACCACTATGCGGTTCTCCTCCCATGGAAGATAATGTTCGCAATGACATCTTCTCACCCTTCACACAATTTTAATCAGTCCCCACCCTGCCACCTCAACATTGGATGGAATAAAATTTAAATAATTAATTTTTCCTTAAGGAATTTAAATTTTAATCAAGTTTGTTATATAAATATATTATGAACTTGTCATCTTGGATTTATTTCAGGAGCTAAAATTCTGAAACAAGAATGACATACAAAAGAGAAAAAGGAGGGAAAATTATGTTAAAACCATTAGGTGACAGAATTGTTATTAAAGTTATTGAAGATACTGAACAAACTTCAGGCGGAATTTTTATTCCTGACAGTGCAAAAGAAAAACCGCAAAAAGGTGAAGTTATCGCTGTTGGTGAAGGAAAAATGAACGACAAGGGAGAAAGAGAACCTATGGACGTTAAAGCAGGAGATGTTGTTCTTTATGCAAAATATGCAGGTACAGACATTAAAATAGATGGCGTAGAATACAAAATCTTGTCAGTAAAAGATGCATTAGCAATTATTGAGTAGTAGTTTTAGATGCATAGACGCAAAGATGCATAGTCTGTTTCGGTAAAAGACTTTGCCTCTTTGCATCTAAACTTCTATGCATCTTTAAAAGGAGAAATAAAAATGGCAAAACGTATAGTATTTGACGAAGAAGCTAGAAAATCGCTTCTAAAAGGTATAGATGCAGTTGCAGATGCTGTAAAAGTAACACTTGGACCAAAAGGTAGAAACGTTATTTTAGAAAAAAAATACGGTGCTCCTCAAATCGTTAACGACGGCGTTACAATTGCAAAAGAAATTGAACTTAAAGACGGGCTTGAAAACGCAGGTGCACAACTTCTTAAAGAAGTTTCATCTAAAACAAACGACGTTGCAGGTGACGGTACAACAACCGCATCAGTTCTTGCACAAGCGATCGTTCGTGAAGGCTTAAAAAACCTCACAGCGGGTGCAAATCCAATGTCTATGAAACGAGGTATTGACAAAGCTGTTGATATTGCAGTAAAAAATATCAAAGATTTATCAAGACCTGTAAATACAAAAGAAGAAATTGCACAAGTTGCGAGTGTTTCAGCAGGAAACAACAAAGAAATCGGCGAACTTATTGCAGAAGCAATGGAAAAAGTCGGTCACGACGGCGTTATCACAGTTGAAGAAAGCAAATCTTTCGGCACAAACTTGAAAGTTGTTGAAGGTATGCAATTTGACAAAGGTTACTTGTCACCATACTTTGTTACAGATGCTGAAAGAATGGAAGCTGTATTGGAAGATGCTTATGTATTCTGTTGCAACAAAAAAATCAACTTGATTTCTGACCTTGTACCATTGTTGGAACAAGTTGCTCGTGACGGACGCTCATTATTGCTTATCGCAGAAGACATTGAAGGCGAAGCTCTTGCAACATTGGTTGTAAACACAATGAGAAAGGTTTTGAGAGCAGTTGCAGTAAAAGCTCCGGGATTTGGCGACAGAAGAAAAGCAATGCTTGAAGATATCGCAATTC
>CAYPDZ010000143.1:0-2832 GCA_964409575.1 uncultured Muribaculaceae bacterium
AACATATTCCTCTAAACGTATGATTTTTTGCGGGTTTGGGTGTATATTTTTTGTTTAATACCGTATAATTTTTGTAGTAATGTTGACTTTTTAAAATTTAACATTATACATAATGACAGGTAGTATTAATATAAGGAGAGCGGCTTTATGGGTATGGCAGCTTCACAAGCAAGATATTTAGGCTTAACGGCAAGAAAAACTAACGTTGAATACGAAGGGCAACAGGTCAACCAAGCACGTACTGCTTTGGCAAATCAGAGTGCAAATACTTTTAATGAACTTCTTGCGCTTGAAGTTCCGACTGCACCAAGTACGCAAGATTATACAACATTACAATATTCTTATGAGGATGGTGTTAACGGTGAAACAATTACTGAGATGTCTGAGTTGATTAATGATTCTGACGGATACAATTATATGATTACTCACTATCACTATTCTGATGTCTATACAGGTGTCAAATCAACAAAAGTAAATCCTCAGGTAAGTTTCGGTACTAAAGCTGCAAAAGAAGTTGTTTCAAGTCAAAATGTAAGCTATGACAAAGATGCTGATGAATATACGGTAAACGGTCAGGTTTTGACAAAATATGATCCGACTGATGAAACGCAAAAAGCGACTTATTCACAGATAGTTACGGATTATCCTGATTTCACTAAATCTTCGGTAGATGATGTGTTTACTTACACAGATGCTGACGGAAAATTGAGTTTTGCAACAAGATCAGATTTAAACAAAGCAGCTAACGGAAGTTCTGATTTGGCATCATATACGATTAAAGAGGATGTGCCGGCTTATGTAGGAAATTGCAGTGTTTTGCCGTATGATCCGTTAGATTCTGATATGAAAGCTGCATATGAGCAAATTTGTCAAGATTTTCCGGCTGATGAAATTGCTGACACTGAACAAATTTATACTTGGCAATCTCAAGGAAAAACATATTTTGCTACATTTGATGACTTAAAAGCTTCTTCAGAAAGTGCTGTCGATCAAACAAAACCGTCTGAAAATCAAAGCAAATTAACGATTTATGATGCTGAAAGCGTTAAAACAAAGATGGAACAAACTCAAAAAGCTTTTGTAGATTTGGATGATTCCGGCAGACCGCAAACAATCAGATATGCTGATTCTACAATTACTTATTCATTGAATACTGAAACAATTACCGATGAAAATGCATATAATGATGCAATGAACCAGTATAATTATGATATGCAGGTTTATGAGAAAAAAATTGCGGATATCAACGCAAAAACTGAAAAAATTCAAGAACAGGACAGAACTCTTGAATTGCGTCTAAGACAGCTTGATACGGAACAAGAGGCTCTACAAACCGAAATGGAAGCAGTTAAGAAGGTTATTGAAAAGAATATCGAATCCACATTCAAGACTTTTGAATAGTGTGATGCTGAAAGGCTTTGCCAGAACCATAAAAGAGAGGTTTTTTATGTCATATAAAAACGATAGTTACTTAGTAATAGCAAACAAATTCGGATCTGCGGGCTCGGATGCGAAGGCTCAGTTGTGGGAAACTTATGACAAACTTCGCGATTTGACAGTATCAGGAAGCGGTTCCGGAACGGGTTTTGAAGCAACTGGCGGATTTTTATACAACCTTGCAAGTTTACTTGCTCCGTCGTCTTTTGCTACGGTTTTTGGCGCATCTGAGTCAATGAATATCCCGGGAACTTCTTATGCATCAAGTTTTAACGGTGGGTCTTCTTACGGAATTGACTCGTTGTATAATTATTCCGGATTTCCCAGTGGTGCAGCTCCGATTTCTTGGGGACTTGACGGTTATGCGACAGGTGGTGCTTCTTCAATCGTAAGCGGATGGGGAAGTGATTATGGTACGGCAACGGGTTATGCATCAGGTATTGGCGGGATTGCTGATGTTGCAAGTGCCGCTGCTTACGGTTTGGGTGCCGCAAACGGTTACGGATTTTCTATGAAAAACCTTGTCTTGCCAGTTGCAGGTGTGATTTCCGGTTGGGGCGGTATTATGCAAGCTGCTGCACCTTATTTGGGTGAATACGGTTTACCGGCAATGGTTATGGGCAATTTGATGCAGGGAACTTCTTCTGCTGCGTTGTCAGCTTATCAAAATGTTACCGGTAATATTACGGCAAATGCTGATACAATTCTTTCAAATAAAGTTCGTAACATAGAAACTGTGTGCAAAATGCTTGACACTCAAGGCGATGTCGTTAAAAAGATGCTCAAAGAATCAATTGAGGGTGACAGCAAAGCTATTCAAAACTTGTAAATTTTGTTTACAAGTTTTTTGATTTTTATTAAAGATTTTTGTAATTTTGTCCGTTACAATAGGAGAGAAACTTATAGACTGAAATGTTAAGACATGTTAAACAAAAGCCTCAAATCATGGCAATTATTGAGTTTAAATTGTTTTTATATACATGTAGGTCTAAAGTGTAAGGAGAAAAATGCTTCGAGATACTTTAGAAATGAATATAAAAAGAATACTTGATTTCTTAATATATTCAAAAAATTTCCTCATAAGGAAAAATCCTATAAAATCAATGCAAAATTCATTTGTAGAAGGAATTAAAGAATTTCTCACAATGAACAAGAAACGAAAGATGGCACAGTATAGGTTAAATTATCACCGCCATCAGTTTCAAAAGATGGAACAGTTGATTGCAGAAAACAATCAGCACACATTCTTAAGGGGTAATAACCTTAACGAAACAAGGTAGAAGGACAATTCAAAATGGGATTAATTGTATCGCAAATCAGGGTAATGTATCTCCAACAATTGAAGTTGGATTTGGAGTACAAAATTCAATTGATAACTCAAAGTAAAATGAGTTT
>CAYPDZ010000144.1:0-2758 GCA_964409575.1 uncultured Muribaculaceae bacterium
GCTCTGTATATATAATATGTTCGCACTAAATCACCTCAAACATATTATACCAAGAGATTATTGTTAAGTCAACTTAGCCTTCACCGATTTTACCCGATTTTCATCGACATATTGCTATGCCGCGCGACACATGAAACTAAAGTTTCGTTTATCGGCTGTTCTGGCAAAATCTCCTTGTGCTACATTTGTACGTTCCATTGTGTACTGATACCGCAACATGGCTTTCTCAGCTTGCGACATGGTACTCATATTCGCTTGTATTCCATTATTCAACGCCCATTGCTGAATAGTGGCGTTTGTAAGGTCAACTCCATACCGTCTCATAGGCTCTGTTTCGCCTGTGAAAATGGATTGTAATGCTTTGCCTACATCCTCTTGACTTGCGTTGTAAAACGACGCCATATCGCCAGTTAAACGTGTCAGTTCAACTGACATATCAGCCATTTTTCCTTGCGCAATTCCTATACCAGTACCAATCGCCTGAAATCTACTTCCTATATCCTTCGTTGTTAGTTCGGACATTCCAAGTTCTGGAATTGATACACTTGCCAAGTCCTCAATCTTCTGCTTGTAATCACCAAACGTAGCATCTACAACGTTCTGAACCTCGGTCAAATCAGATGCCATCTCAATTGACTGTTTGCCAAGGCTAAACATTTTTGCCAGTGTAATGAATGGAAGAAGCTTTTTAACCAATCCAGACAGCTTCAAGTTCACGTTCTTGATACCATTTACCGCAGTTCCACTCGAACGTCCAACGCTATTTAGTGCAGTAGACAATGATGTTGCCGCCTTACCGCTTGATGCACCTGTTCTCGCCAATTTTGCAAGAGCATTAGTCATATCAATAAGATTTTGGCTTACTTTCGGTGCTTTCGACAATTCAGACATGAGCTGTTTCATTGCTGTAGCAAGTTTTGGAATGTTCGTAATCGCTTTCGTTGCAGAATCGTACCCTAACTGCTTAATTCCGTTAGCCAACTCTGCCATCTGAGTTGCACCACCGGAAACACCGCTAAGACTTGAAAAAGAACTTCCTATTTTGTTGATACTTGTAGCAAGACTATTTATCTTAGTCGCATCTACACCGCTCAGAGTATTCAAATTCCTTGCAAGCCTTGTGAAGTCAGCGGTTTTTACTACATTCATAGACTGCATAGCCTGTCCGAGTTGCTGTACTCCGGTTGACAATCCGCTGAGATTGCAAGTTTTTAGATTTGCAAGAGAATTTGTCAGCCTATCCAATTTTCCGCATAGTTTGTCGATCGCATCATTCGCCTTACTTGCTTTAGCATTTATCTCTATAGTTAAATTATCCAATTCTACCACAAAATCACCTCTTTTCGCTATTTTTGAGCATAAAAAAGACACCTACATTTCTGTAGATGCCTGTTATTTCAAAACAAAAATCAGGCACGAATGTCCGACCTCTTATTTTATTCTATTTTTAAATTTAATTGCTTTTCAAGCAGAATTTCACTACCGAACCATGGCGTAATTTCTAACACGATTCCATCCGTGTCAGTGCCTATTTCAAACGCTGTAGCTACAGTCACTGTCGTTCCTGGTCTTATTTCTTTTCTGGCGTTATCTGTTTCTTGGTTGTCAAACATCCAAGTTTCTTCCATTTCAACACCGTTCTGGAAACATTTGCCAGAAAACGAATAATAAAAGGTTTGATTTTCATTACTGTTGTTTGTGAATTCGTAGTAAACAACAAGTGCTTTATTGTAATATTCATCAAAAGTTATTTCGTGTTTAAGATATTTTACATCCAAATTATTGTAAGAAAACATTTCTGCTTCATCTTTTTGGATTTCGTTTATTGGTTCTATTTCGTTCCCTTCCCAATATAATTCTTGAATAAGTTCAACATTGCCAACATCATGCGTCCAAGAGCCGATGCGTCCAACATCTTCTCTCCAAAAATCAATCATTACATATTTGTATTCAAATGAACTCAAGCTTATAAATTTATTTAATCTATCGATGATTTTAGCGTAAAAATCATTGTAATCATCTGCTGTATCGTTAGGATTGCAACAGTAAATCAAATACAACGCATCACCATTTTCAATTACTGATAAGTTTTCCATGTCTGCAAAAAGGTTTGCTGGGTTTTGCACTTCCGCATTAACAATAATTGATGCTTGTAGCAAAAACACAACACTTAGCGCAAACAACAATTTCTTAACATTCTTCATATCAAAACCTCCTATGCACAAATACCTGTTTTACACTTGCCATGTGTGACCGCATTTTTGGCAGACAGCCATGGTCTTATGTTCTGTGAATGTAGTTTTGTTCTTTTTCGGTAAAAAGAAAGTGAACATAGAGAAACAGAGTTTTAAAAGAAATTTAAAAAACCACATCCACCACCCAAAAAACAACTTGTAAAACAAGCTATGATCATATGTTCTGACAACCTGTTCCGAAACCATTTGTACATTTACATTTTCACTTCCACATCTTGGACACTTCATAAGTATTCCCTCCCTCAATTAAATGGTACTCACATTATATCACCGCAACCGAGGAAAGTCCATATTTCTACAGAAAAAGAGAAAAACGGCAACGACCTACTCATGCGTCACCTCTCGCACTTTCGGTCATGGATTTTGCCGTGTAAAAAAGACGGCAGGCTATGACACCGTACCGTCCTTGCGATTCAATTCAAAATTCGTTTTCATTACTTCCAACCTCGCAACGAACAATTCTCTCTGCCGTTGCAGTTCTTTTTCGTCCATAGGTCTGTTCT
>CAYPDZ010000145.1:0-2753 GCA_964409575.1 uncultured Muribaculaceae bacterium
GGACTGCTTGACGGGTTCCGATATTATATATTATGAAACAAAACTTTACAAAAAAGGCAATTTTTGGGGGAATAAATACTTTATATAGATAGCGGATCTGCGGACGAACGGAGCAGAGCGAGTTCGGATAGCGAACAGATTGAGCAGAATGCACGAATGTGCAAAGAGCGAAACTCTGTGAGCGTGGAGCAAATCCAAGACAGAGTATAAATTTAGAGGATTGCTATGACAAAAATCGGATATATTTCACAAGAACAATTTGAAAAAAATCCTGAGTTAAAATCTCAGTACGGTTCTTATGAAAATTTTATGGCGGCTCAGCTTAAAGCTCAGTCAACTTTTACTTTTGCCAAAAATAATCCTAATTATACAACCAATCCGGCTGAAAATTTCTTTAACATGAGAATGGAAGCTTATGATAAACATAACGCACAATCAGAAGCATTGATAGAAAATTACAAAGAACTTGAAGCTCAATACAAAGCTTTACTCGGTCAACAAACAGCCATTAATAATTCTTTGTATTCAAAATACGGAGTTTCGTCAAATGCTGATTTGTTGTCTGCTATGAACGAAAAGAATTCTTTTTACGACCAAGGAGTATACAACAGAACGACAAAATCTGTAGATGAGGCATATAACGCATTTGTTGCAGCATTGCAGACCGCAAATTATCAGACTCACAGAATAGTTTAGAAACCGTAACATATTTGTCGTTTTAGGCTTGCATTTTTTCCTTTATATATTATCATGCAGTTTGTAGAGTGCTTACGCCAATAATCACTCAACAAGTAAAGGAAATTACAAATGAACTTAAAAAACAAACAAGAAATCGTTAAAGCTTACGGCAAAAATGAAAAGGACACAGGTTCAACTGCTGTCCAAGTTGCTATGATGAGCAAAAAAATCTCTGAACTTACTGAACACTTAAAAACAAATAAAAAAGATTTCGCTACAAAAAGAGGTCTTTTGATGATGGTAGGTAAAAGAAAGAGATTACTTTCTTATTTGAAATCTCAAAATCTTGACGAATACAGAGAATTGATTAAAAAACTCGGTATCCGCGGTTAGCGATTGCGAGCTGAGGGCGCACGGTGGCGCGAAGGTGACGACGGTAGACCCAACGCGAGCAATCAAGAGAAATTTGAAGCACCCGAAAGGGTGCTTTTTCAATAGTTCCCTCCCTAGGGGGAGGGTTAGGGAGAGGGTAAATGAAAGCTTTAAAATCAATGCGTTTACATATCGGTGTTTTTGGAAAAGCTAATGTCGGAAAATCTTCACTTTTAAATAGAATTTCAGGTCAAGAAATTTCTATTGTTTCTGATGTTGCAGGAACGACAACTGATGTTGTAGAAAAATCTATGGAACTTTTGCCGGTCGGACCCGTGACTTTTCTTGATACGGCAGGACTTGACGATGTTTCTGAACTTGGCAAAGAACGTATTGAAAAAACTATGAAAGTTTTAAACCGCATTGATGTCGGTGTAATTGTTTGTGATGAACGCGGAATTGACGAGTGTGAATATGAACTTATTCAAAAATTTGATGAGTTGAAAATACCATATCTTATTGTGGTTAACAAATGTGATGAGATGTCATTGCAAGATAATGAAGCCATTTCAGCAGCTTTAAATACATATTCAAGTTGTCATTGCGAGCGTACGCGAAGCAATCCAGCTGATGAAAATCTAAAAGCTGGATTCCTTCGGACTAACGTCCTCGGAATGACGAACGTTAATAATATTTTATACACCTCTGTTAAAACCGACGAACAATTAGTGTTTAAATTTAAAGAGGCACTTGTAAAACTTTTGCCGGAGGATTTTGTAAATTCACCAAAAATCGCTGGAGATTTGGTTGAACCTAAAAGTACGGTTATTCTCGTTACTCCTATTGATAAAGAAGCTCCGAAAGGCAGACTTATTTTGCCTCAAGTTCAGACTTTGCGCGACCTTTTGGACAATGATTGTTTGACTTATGTTGTTAAAGAAAATGAATTGAAACAGGCTTTGGATAATTTGAAAACTCCGCCGGCGCTTGTGATTACGGATAGTCAGGCGTTTAAAAAAGTGAGCGAAATTGTACCTGATGAAATCCCTTTGACTTCTTTTTCAATCCTTTTTGCACGATTGAAAGGTGATTTGGAGGAATTTGCAAAGGGTGCAGAAGCTATTGAAAATTTAAAAGACGGTGATTTGGTATTAATTCTTGAAAGTTGTACGCATCACGCGATAGAAGACGATATCGGACGCGTTAAAATTCCTAATCTTTTACGCAAAAAAACCGGAAAAAATTTAGTCATTCACAATTATGCCGGACATGATTTTCCTGATATAAAGGATTACAAACTTATAATCCATTGCGGTGCGTGTATGACAAACAGACGAGAGGTGCTGTCGAGAATTCTTTTGGCTGACAAAGCCGGTGTTCCGATTACAAATTATGGGGTCGCAATTTCTTACTGTTTGGGTATTTTGCCTAGAGCTTTAAAAATTTTTTCAAAATAAATTAAAGTTTTTTGTGCATTGTGCCGTAATATAATACAGAAATATGATAGCAGAAGGTAAATTTTACGGTAGACTATGATTATGTGCGAAACTGAAGATAAAGAACTCAAAAAAGTCGGGCTAGAGCTGATGTTTATGACACCTGAAAAAGGAGCTGTCGAAAACTGGGTTACAGCGGTAGAACTTGCCAAAATGGTTGAGCTTTCGGTTGACATAGTAAAGAAAAAACTCACAATTTTAAAAGAA
>CAYPDZ010000146.1:0-2719 GCA_964409575.1 uncultured Muribaculaceae bacterium
CGATGATTTGACCTTGTGCGTCAGCCATCAAACCACGCATACCAACCAACTGAGAAACCTGTGATAAGTTACCACGGGCTCCGGAGAATGCCATCATATATACAGGATTTAATCTGTCAAAGTTTTCAACTACTTGTTCTGTCAATTTTGCTGTTGTTTCAGACCAAGTGTCAATAACCTTTGTATATCTTTCTACTTCGGTTATTTCACCTTTTAAGTATCTGTTTGTAGATTTTTCAATCTCTTTTTCTGCACTTTGCAAAAGTTCTTTTTTCGCACCCGGAACTTGTAAGTCTGCAATCGAAATAGTTGTACCTGATTTTGTTGCATACTTATAACCAAGGTTTTTAAGAGCATTTGCAAGTTCTGCGGTTTTAGCTCCGCCATACTCAAGATACATTTGTGCAAGCAGATTGTTTAAACCTTTTTTATCCATCTGTTTGTTAATGTAGTCCGGAGTTTTTTTACCATGTGTGTATGTTGTTTCCATTTATATTTTCCTTATTTTAGTAAATTTTACTGAAAAATTGTTTTGCTGTTATGCTAAAGCCTTAGTAACAGCTTCATTGAAGATAATTCTTCCGACTGTGGTTTCAAGTCTTTCACCTTTATCATTTCTTACAATGATTTTATCGTGAAGATCAATTACACCTACTTCAAGAGCGGAAATTGCATCTTGGAAGTTATAGAAGTAACCTTTCGGTTCTTGTTCAGGATTTTTTAAGATAGTTAAGTAGTACATACCCAATACCATATCCTGAGAAGGTGTAATAATCGGTTTACCGTTAGCAGGAGCCAAAATATTGTTAGTAGCTAACATTAACATTCTAGCTTCAGTTTGAGCTTCAATTGACAACGGTACGTGTACAGCCATTTGGTCACCGTCGAAGTCAGCGTTGAATGCTGTACATACGAGCGGATGAAGTTGGATTGCACGACCTTCGACCAATTTCGGTTCAAATGCTTGAATACCCAATCTGTGAAGGGTTGGAGCACGGTTTAACAATACCGGATGACCATCAATTACTTCTTCTAATATATCCCAAACTATTGCTTCGGAACGTTCAATTTTCTTTTTAGCAGATTTAATATTTTGAACATATCCTCTTTCAATCAATTTGTTAACAACAAACGGTTTAAACAATTCAATTGCCATTTCTTTTGGCAAACCGCATTGATTTAAGCTTAGTTGCGGACCTACAACGATAACTGAACGACCGGAGTAGTCAACACGTTTACCTAACAAGTTTTGACGGAAACGACCTTGTTTACCTTCAATAATGTTAGAAAGTGACTTAAGTGCACGGTTGTTAGGACCGACAACTGTTCTTCCTCTTCTACCGTTATCAATCAACGCATCAACAGCTTCTTGAAGCATACGTTTTTCGTTTCTAACGATGATTTCAGGCGCACCCATTTCTAAAAGTCTTTGTAAACGGTTGTTTCTGTTGATTACACGTCTGTAAAGGTCGTTAAGGTCAGATGTTGCAAAACGTCCACCGTCCAACTGAACCATAGGTCTTAAATCCGGAGGAGTTACAGGTAATACATCCATAACCATCCAAGTCGGGTCAGTTTCTGATGAAATTAATGCATCTAATAATCTTAAACGTTTGATAAGTTTGCTTTTTCTTTGAACAGAAGTAACATTACCATTAAGTTCTGTTCTGATTTCTTCAGCAAGTTCTTTAACATTAATTTCTGATAACAATTCTTTAATTGCTTCAGCACCAATACCTACTTTTAGTTCAGTTTCTTCGTTTTCAGTAATGTAATCTTCGTATTCTTCTTCACCTAACAATTGTAATTTTTTGAACGGGCTTTCTCCGGGTTCAATTACAACGTAATTGTTGAAGTAAATAACTTGTTCAAGGTCTTTCAAAGTCATATCCAACAATAAGCCTAAGTATGACGGAATACCTTTTAAGAACCAAATATGCGAAACAGGAGCCGCAAGTTTAATGTGACCCATTCTGTGACGTCTTACTTTTGAATCAGTAACTTCAACACCACAACGTTCGCAAATTATACCTTTGTGTCTTACGCGTTTATACTTACCGCAATAACATTCCCAATCTTTTGTCGGCCCAAAAATTCTTTCACAGAACAGACCGTCACGTTCGGGTTTTAAAGTACGGTAGTTGATTGTTTCAGGTTTTGTTACTTCACCATAGGACCATTTTAAAATCCTTTCCGGTGAAGCTATACTTATTCGTATATAGTCAAAATAATCAATACTTGTTGACATTTTTATATTTTCTCCTTTTATTGGCGGGGAATAAATCCCCGCTTAATTAATATTACAGATCTCCGAAAGTAGTCGGTGTTTCAAAGAAGTTAATATTTAACAACTCTGAATCAATATCAGACAATGTGCGTTTTGGAGCAGCTTTTCTCAAGTCATCCATATCGCTCATCAAATCGACTTCTTCACCGTCTTTTTTCGCTACAGTGATATCCAAACCGATTGACTGTAATTCGCGAACCAATACTTTGAATGATTCAGGAATACCAGGTCTCGGTATGTTGTCACCTTTAACGATTGATTCGTAAGCTCTGTTTCTGCCGTTTACATCATCGGATTTTATTGTTAACATTTCCTGCAATGTATAAGCAGCACCGTAAGCTTCAAGAGCCCAAACTTCCATTTCACCGAATCTTTGTCCGCCGAATTGAGCTTTACCACCCAAAGGCTGTTGTGTAACAAGTGAGTATGGAC
>CAYPDZ010000147.1:0-2705 GCA_964409575.1 uncultured Muribaculaceae bacterium
AAACAGGCGGCACAGATTTGCACAAATCAGAATTAAGTTGTTATCTTATCCACGGTTAATCTTTCGGAATTTTCCAACCGTTTTTAAAAATTAGTGTAGCACATGCGTACCTATTCTTATCTGTTGTTTCATAACAACTTTTCTCCTGCAGCTTCCAACCTCGCCCCTTGCGGGCAAGATAATATTTATTATTATTTTTTTTGAAATATAATAATCTCAATGATTAAGAATAGCATATACAACGCTTTACAAAACAAAAATTCTGTGATGTTCATTACATCACTTGTTCTTATGATGGGCATTCTCAGCTTTTTTAATGACAATGGAATTTTGTGTGCGGGTGTTTTTAGCTTTATAACAATATTTTTACTTATTAAAAATTATATTCCGTTAAAATACATAATTTTCTGGGTTTTTGTGTTTTATTTTGGATTTTTTAACGCTTATTTCAAAATCCACTCAACTGACGAACTGGTAAATTTTGCCGGCAGACAAAAAGTCAGTATAAAAGGTCAAATCATATCCATCCCGAGCTCCAACGACAAACTTAAAACAAAATTCTTTTTTGAAGTTTCAAACGCAAATGACAAACGGACTAACGGTAAAACTCTCGTCACTATAGCATCTAATGATGAAGATTTTTCAGAATTCCAAATCGGTGATTTTTACGAAATGACAGGTAGTTTGAGAACTCCGTTCAAAGCCGGCAACCCGTCACAATTTGATTATGGGAAATATTTGAGAAATTTTGATACTTTTACTGTGTTTTATACTAATAAATCAGATTGCAAACAGCTCGATGGAGAATTGTCTTTTAAATGGAAATTTCTTCAAAATTTGAATATCTTAAGAGATAAAATTGTCAAAGTTCATAGTAAATACCTCAAATCCCCAAACCTAGAAATATTGGGCGGTATTGTGTTTGGTGACGATGCAGTCGCTCCTCCTGATTATATAAAAGCATCTTTTGTAAACTCCGGATTGCTTCATATCCTTGCGGCATCAGGAATGAATGTTGCTTTTATTTACGGTTTCTGGGTATTTTTTATGCGCAGACTTCGCGTACCTTTCAAACTCACAGTTTTAACAGGTATGTGTATTGTTCTGGTTTATACGTTTATGACAGGACTCGGCGCCTCTGTTATCCGCGCTGCATTAATGCTTTTACTTGTTCTTGCCGGAAAACTCATCGACCGAGATGCACATAGTGTTTCACTGCTTGCATTTGTTGCTATGCTTATGCTGATTTATAACCCAGCATTTATAAATAACGTAGGTTTTCAGTTGTCATTTATCGTAACTTTTGGAATTTTGACAACTGCAAATGTCATTTTTGAAAGATGCAAAGATAGTAAAATTCCGAATTGGCTCATCGGAGCAATTCTAATTCCTATCGTTGCACAAATTTGGGTTGCGCCTATTCAAATGTTTTATTTTAATACTTTCAGTACATATTCGATACTAGCAAATGTTTGCAGTATGCCATTTTTAAGCGTTGTCAGTTTTGGCGGTTTTGTGAGTTCAATACTTGCGGCTTTCACTCCGTTTACTGACAAAATCTGTATGTTACTAGATTTCGTTTTGAACTATGTTTTGCATTGCGTAGTATTTATTTCAAACTTTTTCTCAAGCCTTTCGCACTCACTTTTAACGACAACCCATCCGAACATATTCCAAATATGCATCTATTACACAATAATACTATTGATTACACTTTCCATAAAAACAACTTTTGGTAAAAAGATTACGGCAATTTGTTTATCATGTTTGGTTTTGCTATCACTTACATTAATAAATATTCCGAGCCGCGATTTACAGATTATAACCTTTGATGTTCAAAACGCTGATTGTTTTCTAATCAAAACTCCACAAAACAAATATTTTATAATCGACACTGGCAGAGCCGGCTACAGAGGAAGCAAAGCCCAAGCAAATTCTATCATTATTAAATACCTAAAAGACAGAGGAATTAAAAATATTGAAGGGATGATTATTACCCACTTTGATAACGACCATTCGGGCGGTGCTGTTGACATTATGAACAATTTGAATGTGAAAAAAGTTTATATAAATTCATTCAAAGATAAATCTATGACATCTGTTGGAATTTATAAAACACTTCGCGAAAAGAAAATACCTGCCCAAATTCCTAACGACAATATATATAACGAACCGAATTTAACGATGCAAACCTTTACCGCTAACTTAAAAGAAGATAATGAAAAATCAATAATTACACTTTTGAGTTATAAGGATTTTGATATGTTGTTTACGGGCGATGCCGGAATTGGTGCGTATGAACAAATAAAATCTCAACTTCCGCAAAATATTGAGATTTTAAAAGTTGGACATCACGGTGGTAACAATGTCGTGAATTCAGAAATGCTTAAAGCGATGAATACACAAGTTTCAATTATTTCAACAGGTCCAAACGCCTTCGGACACCCTACAGCGGGTACTCTTGATATATTGAGAAACACTGACATATACAGAACTGACCGCCACAATTCAATAAAAATTAATTCTGACGGCAAAACGTACAAAATCTACACTTTCAACCCCACAAAACATAAATATATTTTATCAAAAAGATTTTTTGTCCTCTAAAGCAGTTTCGATTTCGTCAATCACAAGTTTTGCGGCGGCGACTTTATCTACCGCGCTTGTGATAGGTCTGCCTACAACCATAAAATCTACACCCGACA
>CAYPDZ010000148.1:0-2669 GCA_964409575.1 uncultured Muribaculaceae bacterium
GGCAAAAAATACAATATTGAAATGGATAACATTAGTCCGATTGAAGAATAAAAAAAGCCCTAATGCAAATTAGGGCAAAGGAGTGATAATTATAATTATATTATTTAGGCCTCTGGGGATTAGATAAACTTTTCTTTATTATTCTGTAAACGTGACGTTGAGTTATTTCGCACTCAATCGCCAATCTGTTTATTGAAGATCTTGTTCCATCATAGTTGTTGATAATATAATTCTCTTTTAGTTTAGTAAACGGATTATTTGGAATAGTAACTGTTACACCAGGAAAAAGAAAAAGCATCATCAAGGCATATTTTATACCGGCTTCCTCCGCCAAGAATTTTAAATCTTCGTTTGGTAAGTCGTCAATTGTTATATTTGCCATCCAGGGTTTTAGTTTCATAAATTCCTTTTGTTTGGTCTCATCAGTTAGAGCATTACTCTAAGACAATTTGCTTTACCAACGTAGTGCTTATTTTGCGAGAGCTTATCGCTCCCGCAAAATTGCACCGGCTCCGCATTTCGTTTCGACCTTAAACAGCCATCTGCATCGTATTCATAGAATTTTGAATCGGTGACAGCATATCTTCATAGGCACTTTTAAGTTTTGACAAGATTGAAATTTGACCTTCTATCACTTTACAAGCGATTTCACGCTCTTTCGCCATACTCCAATTGTCTTTGTCTAATGTTGAGTCCGCAAATCTTATTTTTGCTTCATATAAATCACTTTCAAGGTCATTCATTTTTGTTTTAATCAATGCAATCATTGCACATTCTTTTGACTTTTCGTGAGGCGTTCCCCAAAATTGAGCATCCAACATATTTGACTTTTCTTCTGACATTTTGTTTGTTTCCATCTTTGTTCTCCTTTTTTCTCTACTACTAAAGTGTGGCCGCACTTTTATAAATCTTTTTAATATATATTTTCAATTTGAATTTGATTTTCACGTATCATTTCCTGCTCCATAACCCTGCCTCTGTTTATTCCAACCTGAACACCAATAAGGAAAATGGTTAGGATGATTAATATAATGTGTAAAATTCTTTCAGCTTTTTCACTCATCATACTCACCACCCTATACCATAATGAGTTTCGAGGATTGTTTTATGATTTCTTTATCAATTTCTTTTTTATTTATTTTTGCAACATTTATACTATGTGTAATCAAATGTTCGATTTTTCTCGTATTTCTGCCCGAATAATAACTGAATACGTCGTTTAATTCAGTTGTAATTCCAACTGCTGACAAAATTTTATCTATATCCTGTTTCGTCAATACATCCAAAAATTTGTGATATTTTACTCTTGAATACAGCTGTTCATATTGATTGTTGTATCCACGCAAATTTTCAAACAATTTGCTGCGACCAACCAACAAAACACCAATTCCGGTTTTATCATGGATTCGTCTTGTTGTTTCTAATGCCTTATACGGTAAATTTTCAGCCTCATCAATAATTAAAAGCCTACCTGATTTGTTTAATTTTGTTATGACTTCGTCCATTAATTGATAGACAGAACCGTTCCCCGATAATCCAATTCTTTTATGTATTTCAAGTAATAAGGATTTTGCGTTATACCCTGAATCACTTTCAATTAATATTGAGTCCATAAATTCATTAACATACGATTTTACGGCAACGGTTTTTCCAAGCCCTGCTTGTCCTGCACAAACGCCTATCTTTCCTTTTGTATGACATAATCTTCCGATTTCATATATATATTTAACAATCGAAATATCAACAAACGGAAGTTCTTCTGTTGTAACACGTTCTTTTTCTCTTTGAATAAAATTGGCAACAATTCCTGTTACTCGTTCGTTTTTTCCTTTGTACCCACCATTCATCCAAAGACTTAATACTGTTTTTGATAATGTAGTTGCTGTTGATACATATTTTAAACTATAACCTTTTTCGTCAAGAAGTTGTTTTAGTTCATCTCTAATATCCATATCTGACTCCGTTTAGTTCATTATCAAGAAGCATATCTGTTTCAAACAAATATATTTTTTCTTCGTTTTTTACTGTTTCATCTAAGAATTTAGATAAATCCTGTTTCCCAAATTGTTCTTGTTCTTTGCTTTTACGAATTGCTTTATCCATATTTGTATTCGCAATCTTTGAAATTTTTGGTTTGCAAGATTTTTCAATACTTGCATATGCTGTTTTGTAATTTTCACATTTTTCTTCAAGAGAGATTTCTCTTGTTTGTTTAATATATGATTTAGCTACCTTTAAATTACGTTTTTTAATAGACATAGCTTCTTTGAATTTTTCTTTTGATACGGAAGCTTCATATAGTGCAGCAACTGCTCTAACTGCTGAAACCTTACCCACAAATTCATCACTATCGCTACGAAAAGCCCAAGCTTCTTTGTAATTTTGTATATCTCGACGCAGGTAAACCTTTAAACCTGTTTGAGAAATCATCCAATCTGCCCAATAAGTAATTCCAAGTTCATTGTCTTTAATGCCGTTTCTTCCGACAGCAAAACTTTTTGATGTTCTTGAACAGAATAATTTCAAAGCTTCTTTTGATGTTGTAATTTTTTCTTTGAATTCTTGATTAAATAATTCATCAGGCGATGAACCGTTAAGGTTTTTACCTTGTGATGGTCTTTTATTCAAAACATTAATCACAAAATCATCAAATACTTCTTTGAATTTTT
>CAYPDZ010000149.1:0-2607 GCA_964409575.1 uncultured Muribaculaceae bacterium
CGAACGATGTTTTTAAATCTTACACCGTCAACTCCTGCATAAAGAGTCAATCTGCCTTTGTATTCAGGCATGGTCATCAAGATAGGTGCTGAACATTGAGCCATAGCTTCCAGTTGCAATACACCCGGCATAATCGGATTATTCGGGAAGTGTCCTTGGAAAAATCCTTCGTTCATTGTCATGTTTTTGTAGCCTTTTGCGTATTTACCCGGAACGCACTCGGTAATTCTATCTACAAGCAGGAACGGATAACGGTGCGGAATCATTTCCATGATTTCCATGATGTCAAAGCTTAATGCTTCTGTTTTAGTTTCTTCTGTCATTGTTTTCTCCTTTGTTTTATAAGTGAATAGGTGAATAAGAAAATAGGTGAATAAGTACTTATCGGATGCTACGCATCAAAGTTGTATTTGAGCGAAGCGAACGAAATGAACTTATTAACAAATTCACTTATTCACTTATTCACCTCCATTATTTTCCCTTTCAACATTTTTGCCATTTTAACATGGACGGCATGCCCTGCCTCTTTGACTAAAATTTGGCATTTCAGATTTAGCGGATTTACACCTGTCAAATATAAATCACCTATCAAATCAAGGATTTTGTGTTTGATTGGCTCGTTTTCAGAACGAGGCTCTGATGTATATCCCTCATCTGTTAAACCCAAAGTGTTTTCAATAGTTACCCCTTGTGCAAATCCGAGCATCTGAAATTTTTTCAAATCCTTATAAAATCCAAAAGTCCTTGCTTCAATGATTTCATCTTGATTTTTCGGGTTGTAAGCAACCCAACGTCTTGTCAAATCTTTATGGTCATAATTCACTGCATAAGAGATATACAAGTCATCTGACGGTAAAATTACAAGACTTGTTTTGCCGTTGAGATAATAAACAGGTTCTGAAACGGTGTAGTATTTTGGTTTTTCAAAAAAGTGTTTTTCAATCCCTGCTTTTTTAAAAAGTTCAACCCATTGTTTTGAGCTTCCGTCGAGTGCGGGAACTTCTGTTTCGTCCATATAAATATCAATACTGTCAATTCCGCAAAAAGCAAGAGCCGCAGAAAGATGTTCCGTCAACATTATCGAGTGTCTTTTATCTTTTCCCATCACAACACAATGGTCTGTTGCAAGAACATTGTCTGCGGTACTTTCAAACATTTCGCCGTTAACGAAATATCTTATTTTACCTTCTTTTGACGGAACAAACCTGACAGTACACGGCTTGTTTTTCATCAAGCCGTTGCCGGTTATTTGAGTTTCGTGTTTTAGTGTTGTAGTCATAGTTCCTCGAAAGAGAATAAGTGAATGAGTGAATAGGTGAATAAGTTCGTATCAAAAAGCTATTTTTGTAAAATTTTATCGGATTACTTTTGAAAAGTACTTATTCACTTATTTTCCTATTCACTTATTCACCTTTATCTATATTTTCCTCAAAATCTCTCAAAAGCGGTTCATATTTTCTGAACTTAGCAAAGATTTCTTGAGCATCTTTCATTGTTTTCAACTGTTTGATGAAATCTTTTCTTGGCATAGCAGGAATTCCCACAACGATTGATTTTTCAGGGAATGATTTTGTAACACCTGCTTTTGCTGTAATAATTGTATCAGAGCCGATTTCAATGTGGTCTGCAAGTCCTGCTTGACCTGCGATTACAACCCTGTCACCGATTACACAGCTTCCTGCGATACCTACTTGAGAAACAATTAAACAACCTTCTCCGACTTTACAATTGTGACCAATCATAACAAGGTCGTCAATTTTTGTGTTGTTGCCAATTGTTGTATTTTCGATTGTGCCGCGGTCAATTGCTGTATTCGCACCGATTTCTACGTTATTACCGATTACAACCGAGCCGATTGACGGGATTTTGAAAATTACATGTTTTGAGTTAGTTTCTTTAATTTCACCGTCTTTTCTTGCTTGTTCAATGTTGTCAGGATTTTCTGTAACAAAGCTAAATCCGTCAGCGCCTAAAGATACGCCGTGATGTAAAATTACATCGTTTCCGACTTGAACTCTGTCGCCGATATTTACGCCTGCATGGAACAAACAGTTTTTACCGATAACAGCACCGCCGCCAACGTAGCAGTTAGCCAAGATTTTTGTATTGTCACCGATTACTGCATCGTGTGAAATCACAACGTTTGGTCCGATTTGAACATTTTCACCTAATTTTGCAGTTTCATGAACAGTTGCTGTAGGATGAACACCTTTGTTAACTTCCGGTGCAACATAGAACATGTTCAAAAGTTTCATCATCGCAAGACGCGGTCTTTCAACTTCAATAGTTGTAAGATTAGGAATTTGAACTCCTAATGGTACAAGTGCAGCTTTTGCTTTTGATTGAGCAAGGTTTGCAATTTCTTCTTCGCCTAATGCAAGAGCAAGAGTGTTTTCGTCAGACAATAAAGGTGGTGCGATTTGTGAAATTTTCGCATCTTCGACCTTAGTTAACATACCGCCTGTGATATGTGTGATTTCTTCTAATGTAAAAGTTGGCATATTTATTACTCCTTATTCATTTTATTAATTATATTTGTAGTTGATTTTCCTTCAACAAACTCTATAAACTCAACCCTTGTGTTATTTTTTATCATAATGTCTGCCT
>CAYPDZ010000150.1:0-2585 GCA_964409575.1 uncultured Muribaculaceae bacterium
ACTTCTCACTTGAAAATTTATAATATCTTTCCAATCCATCAGCAATTGCTTTTGCGCAATTTTTTTGAAATTCAGGGTCAACAAGTTTTGAATTATCCTCCGGATTGATAAGATAAGCTGTTTCAATTAAAAGGCTCAATGCATCGGTATTTCGCACAAGCGCAAAACTTGCCTGTCGTACCCTGTCATTATTTAACCCCAATTGAGTCGTAATTGTATCCAACAACACATCTGCAAGCGGTTTTGCCTGATTGTAGTAGTAATAAATACTAGTCCCACTGATTTTATTCGGGTCAGCCCCATCGCCAAGAGCATTTCCATGGATGCTCAAAAGTACATCCGCATTATGCGCATTAGCCTGTTCAACTCTATCTTTCAACCCGACATAAATATCGTCATCTCGAGTCATAAAGACTCTTGCACCGCGCTTTTTAAGTTCAATCTCAAGATATCTTGCAATAGAAAGCATCACATCTTTTTCATTGTCACCAAGACAACCTATTGCACCAAGTTCAGAACCGCCATGCCCTGCATCAACAGCAATTGTCAAACCTCGTAAACCATGTTTAATAACTTTAGGTTTTCTGATTTTAAAAACAAAGTCATTTTCTGCATAATGTCCGCTATAACCCGCTAAACTCGCGCCGTTCGTCGCTTCTTTGAACGGAAAATCCATTTTATAACCATCTTTGACATTATAAAATTTTATAGTAAGAGAGTCACCTTCAACAATTTCAAACGGAACTCGACGACTCAGATGAAAAATAAACGTAAAAAACTCTTTTCCGTCAACATAATCATATCCCGAAACTTCTGCCGGCTCGAGAGCATAGTTTTCAAAAGCTTTCACATTAGTTTTAGAAATCCATCCGTACTTGTCGTCTTCTAGCATCACTCTATAAAACCCGCTTTTTTCACCATCTATCATCAACGGGATATTTCTTTGCAGGTGAGCCATACGGTTTATTCCGGCATCAACGGGAGTGGCACGCAACGGTGCTCCTTCTGTTGTTACATAAAAATATTTTATTTCATCATACTGAACAAAAACCGGTGGCGTGGTGCAAATCGATTTTAGTACAGGTTTTGTAATTACAAAAATCTTTTTTTCATCATCAGACTGTATAACAAAAGTATTTTCACCTTGTTTTAAGTCTACAACGTACGCAAACGCACCTGTCGGATGCAATGGCACATCCTGACCGTTAATTTTTATTGGTTTATCTGATGAACCTATAAAAAATGTCGACTTTGCGTTTATTGTCACGTCATTTTTCTTTGGATAAACAATATCAAACGCAAAAGCCCTGCTCCCTAACAAACCCAAAATTAATAATAAAAAAAGTTGTTTCATAATAAAATTATATCATATAAAAATTATGAATTAAAAAATTTATTCAACAGCAACGGAACAAATTTTGCATTCAATGCACTAAAATCAAAAACAAATTCATTAACTCCTGCTTTTGCTAATTCTTCAACATCTTCAAAACTTTGAAGGATAGTATCTTCAAACATGTGCATCCTGCAAAAACCGTCACAGGTAAACGGCAATAGTTTGTTCAAAGACGGATCATGAAGTGCGTAACCACCGCGATGGCACGGAGCTTTGCAAGATAATCTGGAGATTATTGCACTGTCGTTATTCAATGGACACAAACCCAAACTCGGCACTCTAATATTCCCCGCAATCGTGTATTTTTTATTAGGAATATCATTTTTTATTTTCTTAATTGTTTTCAAATCCGCAAATGTAGTAAAATCTATTGTATTAATTTGTGCAAGATTGTTCAAACATTTTATGGAAAGACTGTTTAAAAGATTTATACCCTGTCCTATTTCAATCGGAATATGATTAATTTCGGAGTCATTAATCGCTGTCCAAAAATATCCTATGTTATTTATTATAAGGCTATCAGGAGCCGGAGTTGAAAGCAAAATTTGTTTTACATACTCATAAACTCTGTCAAAATCACGTTCTATAAGAATTCTCGGAGTTGATAATTGAAACTTTATTCCGTATTTTGTACAGAATTTTCTAACCTTTATAATAATATTGTTAAAGCTGCTCACTGCTAAATCCGCTGTTGATAGAATTTCTCCGTACTCTATTGAATAAATCGGATTTACACCTGTTTTTTTTATATATTTTTCGAGTTCCTTAATCTGAGCAAGTTCTGAAAGTCGCAAATTAATCTTATACAAATCTTTTTTTGAATAATCTGTATCTTTCTTTATTCGTGGAGTTTTAATATCCCACTCAAAATTTTTGACATTACGGCTGAATTTAAAATCCTTTCCTTCTGCACTTTCAACAACTCCCAAAAAATGATTTGTTCGATAAATACTTTTGCGCACATGTTTGAACGGGAGTTTTTGGTTTTTGAACAACTTTGGTTTATCAAGAATTTTTTGAATAAGCTCTATTCCTTCAAGAATTTCTTCTGACGAATTAAATTTACCTTTTATCACAACACTGTCAATGGCTTTGAGTTTCTTGATATCCTCAGCGCAAAACGGCAAGTTATCACTGTCAATTGCAAGCGGAAGTTTTGTATATTGTTTAATTTTTGCGATATTTTTCA
>CAYPDZ010000151.1:0-2560 GCA_964409575.1 uncultured Muribaculaceae bacterium
AACCTGCTTCCGTCAATGTAGTTGCATCGGCAACCGCAAACGGTACATCAAGCATTTTTGCAAGCGTTTGTGCCAACAAAGTTTTACCTGAACCGGTCGGACCTACAAGCAAAATGTTTGATTTCTGAATTTCTACGGTATTTTTCAAATCCGCAGATTTATTATGTTTCAAACGTTTGTAGTGGTTATAAACTGCAACGGAAAGAACTTTTTTAGCTTCATCCTGACCCACAATATATTCATCAAGATATGCTTTTATCTCATGCGGTTTCGGGATAGCTTTTTCATCTTTGCCTTCCTCACTTGCAGCATCGTCTTTTTCTTTATTTTCAAAGAATTCTTCATCTAATATTTGATTACAAAGATCAACACATTCATCACAAATATAAACCTCAGGACCTGCAATTAATTTTTTTACCTGATCCTGTGACTTACCGCAAAATGAACATTTTAATCTGCTATCATCATGTTTTGCCATTTTTCTACCTATTTTATAATATCTCTTGATACAACTTTATCAATCATACCGTATTCCAAAGCTTCTTGCGGAGTCATGATATAGTCGCGGTCTGTGTCTTTTTCAATTTTTTTGATTGACTGTCCTGTGTTTGAAGCCAAAATTTCATTCAAGGATTTTTTAATTCTAATAATTTCGGCAGCTTGAATTTCAATATCAGTAGCCTGACCTTGAGCACCACCCAAAGGTTGGTGAATTAAAACTCTTGAGTGAGGCAAAGCCAATCTTTTTCCTTTTGCACCGGAAGAAAGAAGGAATGCACCCATAGAAGCAGCTTGTCCCAAACAAATAGTTGAAACGTCAGCTCTAATATGTTGCATTGTATCGTAAATTGCAAAACCTGCAGTAACAGAACCTCCGGGGCTGTTTATGTATAGCATAATATCCTTTTCGGGATTTTCGCTATCTAACAATAACAACTGTGCTACAACAAGGTTAGCCACCATATCATCAATAGGTGTGCCCAAAAATATAATTCTTTCTCTCAACAATCTTGAAAAAATGTCAAAAGAACGTTCGCCTCTGCTTGATTGTTCTACTACTACCGGTACAAAGCTCATATTTTTATTTCCTTTCTTTTCTCGGATGTAATTCTATTTTACCATTTTTATAATATAAATCAAAATATGTGCCGATGTAAATACGGCACATATATTAGATTTAAAAAGTTATTTTACGACAACTTTGTTGTTTTGCATCAAAAAGTCACGAACTTTGTCGTTCATAGCTTGTTGAGAAATTGATGCAATAATTTCTGGATTTTGACCCAATTGTTTAACAAGTTCTTGAGGTTTCAATCCGTAAGCCATACCCAATTGGCTGAATTTTTGTTCCAAATCTTTTTGCTCAAGTTTGATATTTTCTTCTTTTGCGATTTTGTCAATTACAAGAGAATTTTTAATTCTTACAAGTGCATCTTCTGTCAAATTTTTCAACAGCTCATCTTCGCCTTGAGCTTTTACAAGATTTTCCCAATCAATACCTTGAGCAGCGAGTCTTTGTTTATATTCAGCTTTCAAAGAATTTGCCTCTCTGTCAACCATAGATTGAGGAATATCAACTTTCGCACTGTCAATTACAGTTTTGAAAACTTCATTTTCAGAATTTTGTTTGTTTGTTCTTTCATGTTGTTCATCCAAATATTTTTGGATATCTGCTTTCAAATCAGCAACTGTTTTGAAGTTACCTAATTTTTGAGCGAATTCATCATTCAATTCAGGTAATTTCTTTTCTTTGATTTCGTTAATTTTGATTTTGAAAGTCGCAGGTTGTCCCTGTAATTTTTCATCATGATATTTTTCAGGGAAAGTTACTTTAATTTCAAATTCCTCATTCAAGTTTTTACCAACAATCTGTTCTGCAAATCCGGGGATGAAGTTTGAATTAGCCAAGTTTAACGGATAATTTTTAGCTTCTCCGCCTTGAATTTTTTCACCGTTTGAATAACCGTCAAAATCAATTACTGCAATATCAGTTTCTTTAGTCGGTCTGTCAATAACAGTTTCCATAGCAGAATGTTGGTCTAACAATCTGTCCAATTGTTTCTGCAAAGCGTCTGCTTCAATCGGAGTATCTTTAATTTCAACCGTCAAATCTTTATACTGTCCTAAAGTTACTTCCGGTCTGAGTTCAGCTTTTGCAGTAACTGTCAAATCTTCACCGATGTTGAAGTTATAATCTGTGATATAAGGCTGAGCGATAATATCAAGTTTGTTGTCAGCGACAGCCTGATTAATAGCTCTCGGCATCAAGTTTTCAATAGCTTCCTGTTTAATTCTTTCAGTACCGACATGTCTCTCAACAACAGCACGTGGTGCTTTACCTTTTCTAAAACCGTCAATATTAACGTACTGAGAAATTTTTCTTACAGCATTGTTATAAGCATCAACCGCATCTTTTGCAGGGATTGTAATATCCAATTTTACTACATTTTCTTTTTCTTTTTCTAAAGTTACTTTCATCATTTTATCCTTATATTGCTAATACATTTACCATAATCATATCGCAAAAAAGAATTTGTGCAACTTTATTTACAGATTATTT
>CAYPDZ010000152.1:0-2517 GCA_964409575.1 uncultured Muribaculaceae bacterium
TCCCCTCCCCTAAAGGGAGGGGAGGGATTTATTTATTTTGAAATTCTGCCCGGAACAACTACTCCGCCTTTCAAATTCTTTTTATAGAATTCTACGTGCGGTTGAAGTACGCTGTCCAAAACTTCAGGAAATTCAGTTCCTGACATAATTTTTTCAACAATTTCTTGATAAACTGTTGCAAATGCTCTCAGTTGAGTCAACGCACCGGCAGTTGCAGGAGTCAAGCCCATATTGTGTGTTTTTGCAGTCTCTAAGAAGAAGTTTCCTGAAACTTCATAAGATTTTGTCAAAGCATCAATGTAGCTTTCCGCGTTTTCTCTGCAAACACCATTATCTTGAGGAACAGTTAGTGCAAATGCAAGTTTATTTGCAGGGTTGAAGTGTGCTTCTGCTGAATGATGCATTGCATCGGGAACTTTTGCAACCTGTTTCAATGTATCCTTAACAGATTCATTTTGCATTTGAGCATGCCAGTATACTGTGTTTTCAAAAATTGAACCCATATATTGGTGAACTGATGCTTCAATACCGTTCATTTTTGCATCTGCCCAGAAAATACCTTCTTTCAATGCGTCATTAATATCTAAATCCGCAGTCAAAGACTCTGTTGAAACTTCTTGAGCTGAATTTAACATTGTAATCATATCTTCTTTTTTCATTCCGGCATAAGCAAGTGTGAACAAAGCGTGATCGTCAAATGCCGAGAAACGTCCGCCGACATCATCATGGATGTAAAGATTGCCGAGCCAGCCGTTTTCGTTAGAAGTTCTTCTAAGTTCGCTTTTTTCAGCGTTAGCATCAGTTACGGCAATAAAATGCTTGTTAGCAGATTTTACAGCTTCTGCTTCTGATTGTCCTTTAGCAATATAAGCTTCTTTCAACATTTCAAGAACTCTCAAGAAACCGTCTTTAGTTTCAAAAGTTGAACCTGATTTTGATGCAATAAGGAAGTTTGATGACAAAACTTCATTGCCCAATCTGTATAAAAATCTTTCCAAACTTGCACTGTCAACATCTGAATAAAACTCAATCAAATCGCCTTTTACGTTTAAACCGTTGATTGAAAGCATATGTTCAACAGTATGTTTTGAACCGCCAATACCCATTACGCTAAGTTTTGTAGCGGAAGTCGCTGATTTCAAGCTTGATGCCAATTCATAGATTTCATCAACTCTTTTTGCTTGTTCTGACGGTAAATTTACCCAGTTTAAAAATTGTCCTTTTTTGTTAGCACGTGAAGAAAATTCGCTTACAAATTCTGAAACTTTTGATGAATATGTACCGAAATCTACACCTGAAAATTTTACTGTAACATTTGAATTTTTGGTTAACATAATTGTCCCTTTCTTTTTTAGCTATATTCTACTATAAAAATATTCGATTACAAAATTATAATATGCTTGACTAAATCAAACGATTGTTTTATAGTGCAATTATGAAAAAGACTAATGATGAAAATTCTAAACAAAGAATTTTGAAAGCTGCGACTAAACTCTTTGCACAACAAGGTTTTGACGGAACGAGTATCAGACAGATTTGCAGGGAAGCTAAGGCAAATATTTGTATGATTTCGTATTTTTGGGGAGGTAAACAAGAACTTTATAACGGAATTATTGAAGATTTGATTGTTCGACAAACCGAATATGCAAAAACTTTTATTGATTTCAACCTTGAACCGTCAAGTTTGGATAAAAAAAGTCAAATTAATCTTTTGATAAATATTATCAGCAAATTTATTGAATTTTTCTATTCTGAAAATATCTCAAAAGATTTGATTTTATTTTTACTTAAAGTGCAACAGAACGAAGAATTTGCTATAAATTCACCCTCGTTTTTATATTTAAGAAAAACTATAGGCACGATTTTTAACAAATCAGAAAATGATAAAGAAATTATATTTAAAACATTGTTTATAATTTCACAGGTAAATTCACCGAGAATAATGCGAGGATTTTCACTTAGCCTGCTCGGGCAAGATGATTTTATTCAAGAAGATATTAAAATCATAAAAGAAAATGTGAAAATTTATATCAATGCTCTTGTCAAGGAGGCGAACATTGTTTAAAAAATCTGTTTTGATGCTTTTAATGTTGTGTATTTCGCAATCTGTTTTTGCGATTGACAAAAATGAACTCAACACCGAATTTTTTTCAAGGTTTAATGACGAATGTTTGTATTATTACATTAATGAGGCTGTTGAAAATAATCATAATGCCAAACAAGCATCATATAGAGTTGAACAATACAGACAACAAGTTAAATATTCATTTTCAAAAGAACTTCCATCTTTTAATGTTGCCGCAAATTATTTGGGTATAAAAGTTCCTCAACTGGATAATTTCCAGTTAAAGAAAAATGCTTTTGTTTTGCCGTTTATCGCAAATTATGAGGCTGATTTTCTTTTAAAAAACAGAGATAAAACGAGAGCGGAAAAGAAAGCTTACGAGGCAACGACATTTGAAGAAAAATCAATATATCTTTCGCTTTTGTCCGATGTAGCAACTGTTTATACAAATA
>CAYPDZ010000153.1:0-2482 GCA_964409575.1 uncultured Muribaculaceae bacterium
GCCCCCACCCTAACCCTCCCCCATAGGGGAGGAAATTTATTTCAGTTTGCACAAGCAAACTGTAACGAACTTATCGTCTTATCGTCCTAACATCTTATCGACTTCAAATAAACATCAACCTCTTAACCAAAATCGCTTCTTCACTTGATAATTTTTCACGAAATATACAATTTGCCTGATATATAGCCAACATAATACGCAAATTGTTAGTTTTGTGTTAAGAATTATTAAAATTTTTCGTAATTTTAGCAATTTTATATCTTGAGGGATATTTAAACAGTAGAATAAAAATATAACAATATTTTATTGAAAGGAAGAAATTAAATGATTCAAGCTCCAAATTATGTAAATCCTTACTTGCAACAACCTCAAATGATGCCAGTACCGGCACCTAATTACAACGCAGTAAAGATTGATGTACACAATCCTTCAGT
Source organism: uncultured Muribaculaceae bacterium (assembly GCA_964409575.1). Classification (GTDB taxonomy): domain Bacteria; phylum Cyanobacteriota; class Vampirovibrionia; order Gastranaerophilales; family Gastranaerophilaceae; genus Stercorousia. The sequence continues at coordinate 435 of CAYPDZ010000153.1, forward strand.
ATGTGCACCGGGTATGACTCAAGCTCCAATGGCTGCTCCTCAATACGCTCAGCCTACAGCTCCTATCTACAATTACCCGCAAGGTCAATTATATGACTATCCGCAAGCACAAACTCAACCGTACTACATGCCTCAACAACCTGTAGTATGTCCTCCATGCCCTGTTTGCATGCCTCAACAACAAGCTCCGGAAGCAGTTCAGGCAGCAGCTCCTCAACAGGTAATCCAACAGCAAAACATCAACGCTCCTGCGCCTGTTGTTACTCAACCGACAGCGCAACAACCGGCAGCAACTCCAAATGTTGAAGTAGTTCCGCCTCAACCAATGGCTCCACAGGTTGATTTGAATTCTTTTATCGCAAAATTAACAAACCCTGACTATGAAGTTCAGGCTAATGCGATGGAAGAAATTGCAAATATGGTAAAAGAAGACCCACAAAAAGCTACAGAATTACTTGATGAAAAAGTTATTGATGCTTTAAATACAATCATCAACGCTGATTCAAGCAAATTGGAAGGTCCTACACAAGAACAAATCGCTGCAAGACAAAAAATGATGAAAAATGAACAACTTTCAGATGCTGAAAAACAGCTTGCTACAAAAATCACTCCGATGGAACAAGCTGAAAGAAACAAAAGCTACGCAATGTTCACATCAGCAATCATGCAGAAATTGTACGGTGACGAAGTAGTTAAACTTACAGGTTCAACAGTTCCTCTAACAGAATTGCCTGGAGCAGTAACAATCGTTGAACAGTTGAAAAACAACCAAAACCCAATGGTTAGAACTTCAGCAATCGAAGCTTTGAGCTACATTCAACAACCGGCTTACAAACAAGACTTGACAACATTGTTCACAATCGCTAAGAACGATCAAGACAAAAATGTTCAAGATGCAGCAACAACAGCTTTAGCTAAATTGGAACAGTTACAAGCTGAACAACCTAAGGTTGAACAACCCAAAGCATAATAATTTCTTTCTTTTACATATAAAAAAGCTCCTTTATTAAAGGAGCTTTTTGTTTGAATAATTTGTGCATTTGAATTTACTCAAATCTCTATTTTAAACTCTTGTACAAATCCAAATATTCTTTGGTGCTTCTTTTCCAAGAAAAATCAGCTTCCATAGCAGATTTTCTCATCGCATTAAATGTATATTTATCTTGATATACAGAATTTGCACAATAAATAGCCTGCATCATGCTCCAGCCGTCATATCCCCAGAATTTAAACCCTGTAGAATTATCAAGCGGATAACCGACAACAGTATCCTCGAGTCCGCCGGTTGCTCTCACAACAGGTAATGTTCCGTATTTCATTGCAATAAGTTGACTCAAACCACACGGTTCAAATTTAGAAGGCATAAGGTAAAAATCACTACCCGCATAAATTTGATTTGCAAGTTCTGCTTTATAACCTATATATGCACGAATATTTGAAGAATTATTTGAAAGCCAGATTAAAAGATTTTCATAATCCTTATCTCCGCTTCCGAGGAACACAAAATCAGCATTGATATTTTTCAATTCACCTTCAACCTGTCTGATTAAATCAATACCTTTTTGTCCTACAAGTCGCGAAACCATTGCATATAACGGTCTTTCCGGATTGTATTTAAGTCCGAATTTTTCACACAAGACTTTTTTGTTTTCTTCTTTATTTTTGAGTGATTTTACATCATAATTTTTCGCAATATGTTTGTCTTTTTTGGGATTAAACACATCATAATCAATACCGTTTAGTATACCTACGAGTTTTTGTTGGTTCATTCTCAAGGTATAATCCATGCCCTCGCCAAACTCATCCGTTAAAATTTCTCTTGCGTAATTTGGAGAAACTGCAATAATTTTATCGGAATAGTTAATCGCACCTTTCATCCAATTAACTCTGCCGTAGTGCTCAACACCGAATTCGTTATATACAATATCTTTTCGCATATTTGCAAAATCAAGAACATCCTCAAACCAAACTCCTTGATAAGCAAGGTTATGAATTTCAAAAACCGTTTTTGTATTTTGCCAGAATTCGTCAAATCTGTAGTTACTATG
>CAYPDZ010000154.1:0-2468 GCA_964409575.1 uncultured Muribaculaceae bacterium
AAGAATATACAGGTAAAGAACCTAACCAATCAGTTAACCCTGATGAAGTTGTTGCAGTTGGTGCAGCGGTTCAAGCAGGTGTTTTAGCCGGTGAAGTTAAAGATATCGTATTGTTAGACGTAACACCTTTGACATTAGGTATTGAAACTTTAGGTGGCGTGATGACTCCGTTGGTTCCGAGAAACACTACAATCCCTGTTTCTAAATCACAAGTGTTCTCAACTGCCGAAAACAATCAAACAGCAGTAGATATCCACGTACTTCAAGGCGAAAGACCAATGGCATCTGACAACAAATCTTTGGGTATGTTCAGACTTGATGGTATTCCGCCTGCAATGAGAGGTTTACCTCAAATTGAAGTTACATTCGATATTGATGCAAATGGTATTGTTAACGTTTCAGCTAAAGACAAAGCAACAAACAAAGAACAAAAAATTACTATCACAAATTCTTCTAACTTGAGTGATGCTGATATTGACAAAATGGTTAAAGAAGCAGAAGCTAACGCTCAAGAAGACAAAAAGAAAAAAGAAGAAGCTGAAATTAAAAACAATGCAACTAGCTTGATTGGTTCTGCTGACAGGATTGTAAAAGATTTTGAAGGTAAAATTGACAGTGCTGACAAAGCAAAATTAGACGAACAAAAAGCTGCATTGCAAAAAGCATTGGACGAAAACAAACCGACAGATGAATTGAAAAAATTGTCTGACGAATTGCAACAAACAATGTTTAGTATTTCGCAAAAAGCTTATGAAGCTGTTCAAAAAGAGGAACAATCAACTGCTAACACAGAAAATGCATCATCAACAGAAAATAAAAAAGATGATGATGTAATTGATGCAGAATATACTAAAGAATAGTGCTAATAATCTGATATACAAAAAAGCGGAGTTTTTACTCCGCTTTTTGTGTGTTATTGTCAAATACGCTTGAATTCATATTTTCTATTCTTTCAATTTCTTTTTGCAAAATTTGAATTTCCTTTTTCAACTCTGTTTTTACTTCATTCGGACAATTCGGGTGCGCTAATATTTGTTTTTTTACATCAATAGCTCTCTTTTTGTCAGGAATATTGCTTGTTTGCTCGGGTATTGTCGCGTTCAGGCGATCCGCAAATTTGCCGAAATCCTCCGAACCGCTTTGCTTTGTTGTCTGTTGTACCCCGTTGGTTTTCGAAACTCCGTCTGTCATTGTTTTCTCCTTTTTACACAGTTGTACTATTCTATATACCATTTAAACATGGTATATACATAACTATAAATGGTCGAAAGGGTTTTGGCAATATGTCATTATATATTATGGAAAAGAACAAGATTCTTATTGAATTCGGCAAAAACTTAAGAGCAGAACGCAACAGGGCAGGCTATTCACAAGACGGTCTTGCCGATGCGATAGGAATTTGCGCGGGCAAACATATAGGCACGATTGAGCGGGGAGAAACCAATCCTACACTTACGACAATAGTTGCCATAATGAAAGCTTTAAAAATAGATTTTGATAAATTATATGATGCAGATGGTAATATGTAACAGTATCTTAACAAGATTTACTACGCAGTCAGCAATATTTTTACTCTGTTTGTTTTTATAAATATAAGGAAAGAATGCTTGTTATGAGTGTTATGTTTTTGGTTATCAAACAGCATACATAGGAGGTATAATGGTAAATAGCGTTCAAAATAATTCGTCTAATTATGAAAGAGCTCAGCAATATTTGAGCAATCAAATTAAACAACCGCAAAATTTAGCTGATTTAAAACGTAATGCTAATATAAAATTACGTCAGGTAGAACTTGCGCGGGCAAACGGCGACCTTGAACTCGCCTCAATTCTTGCATACGAACATCAACGTATAATTCAGGACATTAATAATTATTATAAATAACAACGTAATCTTTTTCTATTTCGTCTTGAAAAGATTTCGGAAGTTGGTCAAATTCGTGAATGTCAACGATAAATGGCACATTGCTGTCATTTATGAGTTCTTTTAGTTCAAAAAGGTACGCATTATCTGAATTAAAACTTTTTACAACCAAATCAAGGTCGCTCCCGTCGTGAGCATCTCCTTTAATCCTGCTTCCATAAGCCCAAATCTCTGCATTCGGACAATAACTATCAAAGATGTCCGTTAACATTTTTAGATATTTAGGCTTTATGAATAATTTATCCATTATCTATAATTTCCTTAAGGTGATAAACATCTTTCAAAAAATCCTCAACTAATATTAGCGTTGTTTCTGCAAATGACTTTCCATAGTCATGCGCTGTATTATTACGATTATCACGATACTGCATCCAACGGTTTACTTCATCTTCCGAAATTAAAGAATATTTAAAAGCATTGCGAAATAAATCTTTGAAAGTCAAAGTATCAACAGCCTTTTTGCTTGCAAAATAAGGAGTTAATCGTTTTTTCAAAAGTTTTCCGCTTTGTTCCAAAGTTATTTCAAAACTTTTTACAAGAGAATT
>CAYPDZ010000155.1:0-2452 GCA_964409575.1 uncultured Muribaculaceae bacterium
GCAGATTGACTCTTTATGCAGGAGTTGACGGTGTAAGATTTAAAAACATCGTTCGCCCAGGCGACAGATTTGATATGGAAGTCGAAGTTATCAAGGTAAAAGGTCCTATCTGCAAAGCTCACGGCAAAGGAAGCGTTGACGGAAAAGTTTGCGTAGAAGCTGATATGACTTTTGCGTTTAAATAAAAAAATCCCCTTAGGGGATTTTTTTATCAGCAAAAAAATTTTTTCACGGATTTTATAAAGAATATGAGAATTACAAATATACAACCCCAATTAATACAAAAATATAATATTAACGAATATCAAGCAAGACACCAACAAACTCAAATATTACCGCAATATGAAGAGAAACTGCCTTCTACACAGCAATATTTAGCTTTCACCGGCGGTTATAGCCTTAATTTAGCACAAACAGTAAAACATTTAGATAAACTCGCTGAAAAAAATTCTCGTATTTATCCGCCAAATATCAGAGAATGGCTCGGACTTGTTCTTGAAGAAAGCAGCAAAGCAAAAGAAACACTTATAACCGTTCACAAGAAATATTTCTCGAGCCTTAAAGACTGCTTTACACTTGATGAAATTAAAGCAAGATTTCCCGAATTTCAAGATGTTATACCCGCAAGCAGTATAACACCAAAAGAAGGCTCATTTATAGACAAATTCCAAAAAGGTAAACTTGAATTTTTTGATAATGACGAAGATTTGTCGATACAATTGATAAAACTTTACTGGGGTGAAGGTTTTTCGCTCAATGACTTAAAACACTATGCAGGTGGAGTTGATTTGTACCATACAATGAAAAAATTAGGAATTCCCAGAGCGAGTCAGGATTACGGTCATTATCTCAAGTTTTCCGACCCTCAATACAATGAACGCCTAACCAGAGAAATGACCGAAAAACGTATACAAGCCCTTGACAGACGTGCTCAATTACAAGATGGTGAACCGGTATATATTCCACGCGGTCCGCTCTCAAGACAACACAAACAAGGAATTTCGGAAGGCTTGAAACGTTTTCATCAGGAAAATCCCGAAGCCGTTTATCAAATGTCTGAAAGACGAAAAGAATTTTACAGACAAAATCCCGAACGCGCAGAAGAATTAACAAGAGTTCTGAAAAAAGCTTGGGGATTACAAGGCAGTGAAAATATCAAAAAAGCAATGAGCAAATTTTTTAAAGGTAGAAAAGTCGCGATGTTTGACCTTGAAAACCCTGCAAAAATGACAAAAGAACAATCAGAAGCTATGAGAGATTTCTGGAACACAAACCCTTGGGCAAAAAAAACGTTTTCAAAAGCTATGAAGTACGGTTGGAGAAAGGTTAAAGAAGAAAATGAAATGATATTTTTTGTTAGAACTTCTCCGACTCAGATAGTAGAATTTGTTGAAGATAAAGCAGGAATGAGCCGTGGTTCACTTGACGTTGTAAGCAAATACAACCCGTTTTTGAGAACAAGCAGTATTGATGAAGCAAGCAACGAAATTCTGAAAAAGCATACCAATATAGAAGGACTACAGAATGTTATGGCAGATACTTATCAGATGTCACTATTCAGAATGGTTGACCATTTCCGAAATCTTCCAAAACATAAACCAACCCATGGCGAACAGGATTTTGAAATTTTATTGAAAGGTATTATCTATAACAACAAAGACAAAAACGGTTACAAAATACAAACAACGGAAGAAGCTCAACAAGATTTTATTATGCTTGCACAACTTGCGGCAGAAAGTAAAGATGAAAGACTCATAAATATTGTCAATAAATCTCTTGATGAAGCTTTTGATGATGTATGCCAATTCCATCAATTCATATTAAAATAATATAAAAATTCGAAAACTCTGCAAAATTTGTACTATAATTGAATTTATAGTAAAAGAGAGAGGATAAAAAATGAGTATAGACAAAACCGCAATCATCCATCCGTCAGCACAAATTGCAGATGACGCAATTATCGGACCATACGTCGTTATAGGTGAAAACGTTAAAATCGGACACAGAACAAGAGTTATTTCAAACGCGCATATTGAATTTGCCGAAATTGGCGATGATTGTACAATTTCCCCGTTTGCAACAATCGGTTCCGAGCCGCAAGATTTGGGTTACAAAGGCGAACCCACAAAAGTTGTAATCGGTGACGGCACAATTATCAAAGAAAACGTAACAGTCCACAGAGGCGCTGCCTGCGGAGATTTTACAACACGTATCGGTAAAAAATGCTTGTTAATGGTAGGTTCTCACGTTGCACACAACTGTGTACTTGCAGATCAGGTTATATTAGCAAACCTTGTTACACTTGGCGGACATGTTCATGTCGGTTTTGGTGCGTTCGTCGGCGGAATGAGTGTATTTCATCAAAATATCAGAATTGGCGATATGGCGATTATCAGTGGGTTTTCAGCTTCTCGTCAAGACATTTTACCATATTCTAAAGGCGAAGGCAGAC
>CAYPDZ010000156.1:0-2416 GCA_964409575.1 uncultured Muribaculaceae bacterium
AAACATTGTGTCTTTAAATAAGTTTCAAATTCATCATTGAATTTGGATTTTGTCGTTTTTTCTTTTGTTACTTCTGTAGTTAACATAGACATTCTCCTTTTTTTTCATTTAGTACACACAAATTATCTTGCTCGCATTATAACAAATGTTGACAAATTTTTCTAGTGGCATGAAAACACAAACATATCAAAATTTGCTCCCTGTCTTAAAAATTTAATGTAAAATTTTGTAAAGATTTTCAAATGCGAAAACGATACTTAAATCTTAAGCGCATATATCCTTTTTTTCAATTGCCCGATTGGCTTTGCATAAAATTGATTTTTTTGTTATAATACAAGTATGAGAGAGAAAATTTTAGTTGCAGCTTTATTATCCGTAATCCTTGCAGGAGGGCAGGTTCAGGCAATGTCACCGCAAGCAAATTCTTTGTATCAACAGGCTTGTTCTGCCGAGTATAAAGAAGATTATTCTACTGCGGTGGAAAAATTGACGGAAGCACTTTTGATATCGCCAAATGATGTCATGATTTATACAAAACTTGCCGGCGTGTATTCGGAAATGGGCGAATACGACAAGGCTCTTGACGCTTATTCAAAAGTCGCTGAACTAAAACCGACTGACGGATACATATATATCAGTGTCGGAAGTATTTACGAAAATCAGGGCAAGTACAAAGAAGCTCTTTCCGCTTATAACAAAGTTATGGAAATGTGTCCGGAATATTTGTACAATTATTTGAATATCGGAAATGTTCAATATCAACTTGGAGATTACAAAGCTGCTATTGATAGTTATAACAAATTTTTAGCGACATATACTCAACATCGTGAAGCTCGTGAAAATCTTGCGTCATCATATTTGAGTGACGGAAATTATCAATCTGCTGTGAATGAATATGCGACCATTTATTCCAAAAATCCATCTACATTTAAGGATTATTCAAAATACGGACTTGCATTGTTTGAAACAAAAAATTATGAAAAAGCAGTAGAATTTTTGGAAAAAGCAGTTGATGCCGATCCTGATAATTCCTCTGCACACATAAATTTGGCACTTTCTTATCAAGAATTGGGTAAAAATCAACTTGCACTTGCACAGTATGATGCGGTATTTAGACAACAGCCCGCATTAAATTCTTTGCGATTTGATTACGGTAATTTGTTGGCAGAAATGGATAAAAATGAAGCCGCTATCGAAAATTATAAAATTTATATCCAAAACTATCCGCAAGATGCAAGAGCATATCAAAATATCGCGATTGTTTATAAACGCTTGCTAAAAACAGATGATGCGATTGCAAATTTTGAAAAAGCTCTTAAACTTCAAAAAGATAAACGCGATGTCGAACTTATCAGAGATTTGGCGGAATGTTATCATGTAAAAAAAGATTATACAAGTGCTCTGAAATGTTATAATGAAATTCTTGCAGTCAAACCTGATGATTATGACGTAAAGTACAATAAAGCAGTGATTTTGCATTCAATGAACAAATACGATGATGCAATCGCCGTGTATAACGAGCTTTTGAATGTCAAAGAAGACAGTGCAGTTGAAGCAAATTTGACGTCCGCATATATTGCTCAAGGTGATGAATATTTGAAAGCACGTAATTATTCGCTTGCGACAGAAATGTTTGAAAAAGCGATTGAACATAATACCAATGACAGTTATGCGTATTTTGGGCTTGCACAAAGTTATCGTGCTTGTGAACTTAATGACAAAGCAACCGAATATTTTGAAAAAGCTATTTCTATGTCACCGGATAAAGTTGAATATAGTCAAGCATTTGCAGAATTTATATCAGCCACAAGCAAATCGGATGTGAAAATCTCTGATACTTCGACCGGTGTGCAAGAAGTTGTGCTTTCTATGGATTACGGGCAAGATGATGCCGATAACAAAGATTTGATTTCAAAAGGCGACGAAAATTACAAAAACAAAAATTATGACATTGCAATAAAAAATTATCAAAGTGCGTTAAAAATTAATCCGTCCGATGAAGTTACATTGTTGAAACTCGGAAATATTTACAAAATTAAAAATGATAGCAAAAATGCAATAAGTTTCTATAAAAAATCAATTGTGGTCAATCCAAATTATTCTGACGGTTGGTTTAATCTCGGACTTGTTTATGCGAGTGATAAAAACAACAACAAAGCAAAAGAATGTTTTCACCGCGTAATTTCTTTAAATCCGAATTACGGTTATGCGTATTATGCACTCGGACTTGCTTATGAACAGGACGGGAACGAAAAAGAAGCATTAAATAATTACAAAATTTTCTTGGTTCATAACAAGGATGAAGCGACAGCCAATGCTGTTCAAGCTAAAATTAAAGAGTTGGAAAAATAATGAAAAAACTGATTTGTTTGTTGATGCTTGTGATGTTGTTGGCTACAGGTTGTGCGACATCTGA
>CAYPDZ010000157.1:0-2396 GCA_964409575.1 uncultured Muribaculaceae bacterium
CCCCCCCCCCCCGAAGCTAAAGGCGCACTGTGACGGCTTTTTTAAGTTCTTTGAATTTTCCATCGTTAGCTCCTTTCTATAACTACATTATCATTTTATCATATTTTTTGAAAAATTTCAACCTTTTGTCCTTATTTATGGTAAAATATTTTAGTAATGAATTTAGATACAGCAATAGATACATTTTTATCTCCAATAGCCGATAAAATTTCAGGGATAATATTTAGCTCAGTTACAATACATGGTGTAAAAATTGAGTTTCTTGTCGCTCTTTTGATGAGTGCTGCAATTTATTTTACGTTTAGAACAAGATTTATCGGTATTTGGGGATTTAAGCATGCTATAAAATTAATTACAAAAAATTACGAACACAAAGATATAATTAAAAAGAAAAAACGCGGTGAAGTTTCGTCATTTCAGGCACTTACCGCAACAATTTCAGCATCTGCCGGAATTGGTAATGTTGCAGGTTCGGCGGCGGCTGTTTCTATCGGAGGTCCTGGGGTTATTTTTTGGATGGTTATTGCAGGATTTTTCTCAATGGCATTAAAGTTTGCAGAAGTCGTCCTTGGTATAAAATTTAGAAAAATCAACCCTGATGGGACTATTGCCGGCGGTCCAATGTATTATATTGAAGGTGCTTTGAAAAATAACAAATTTATCGGCAAATTTGCACCGCATTTATCAAAAATATATGCAGTGTGCTGTATTTTTGCGATGATTGGCGGATGGAATTTATTCCAAATTAACGCCATGACAACCCAAATTACAGAAGTAACCGGCGGAGATAAAAGCTTTTTTGCCAACCAGAGTTGGCTTTTAGGGCTAATTGTTGCAATAATTACATATTTTACAATAATTGGCGGAATTAAAGCTATAGGCAAGTTTACCTCAAAAGTTACACCAGTAATGTGCACATTGTACGTTTTAACCGCATTTGCTGTTTGCCTATACAATATCGGGCATGTTCCGCACACAATAAAACTAATCATAGAAGAAGCTTTCAAACCACAAGCTATGACCGGTGGATGGATGATGTGCATGTTATGGGGATTTCGCCGTGCAATGTTTGCTAACGAAGCGGGTTTGGGCACTGCACCGATTGCATTTTCAGCAGTTAAAACAAGTAAACCCGTCGCACAAGGTTTTATCGCCATGCTTCAACCATTTGTTGATACGGTAATTGTCGGCTCCGCAACGGCTTTTGTAATCGTAGTTTCTGGCGAATATCTTCATACAACGGGAATTGCAGGGATTGAATTAACATCAAAAGCTTTTGGAAGCGTGTGTCCATTCTTCCCTATCTTGTTAACATTTATGGCTAGCTGTTTTGTACTATCCACAATGCTTTGCGGGTCATATTACGGAATTAAGGCATGGAATTACTTATTTGGCGAAACAAAATTGACAACTCGTACTTTTCAGGTAATATATTGTATATTCATAGTTGTGGGTTCCGCCATGAACTTTAAGAGTATAATTAATCTATCTGATGCATTTACTTTATTCTTGGCTGTGCCAAACTTAATAGCAGTATTCATGTTATCAGATGTAATAATGAAAGAATTAAAGAGATATTGTAAAAAATACAATGTAGGACTATTTAAAGAGGAGAGAATATGAAAGAGAATTGTTTAGAGATAGTTAGAAAAAAATGCGAAAGCTGCAAAGCATGTGCACTTGCATCATCAAGAAACAACGTAGTTTTTGGTGATGGCAATCCATCTACTGCAAAAATCGTACTTATCGGTGAAGCTCCGGGAGAAATGGAAGATGAAACAGGTAGACCGTTTGTTGGACGTGCAGGTCAGTTGTTGAACGAATTTTTGTCAGAAGCCGGCATTTCAAGAGATGAAGATGTATTTGTTATTAACACTGTAAAATGCAGACCGCCTGAAAACAGAGTTCCAACAGACGAAGAAAAAGCTTCTTGCAGAAAATTTTTGGAAGCACAAATTGATATTATTAATCCTAGAGCAATCGTTCTTTGCGGCGCTACAGCTTTGAAGTCTTTTGTTGAATTAGATAAAAAACAAACTATTTCTAAGGTTAGAGGTCAATGGATGAACATTACCGTTGACGGTAAAGAATACAAAGCAATGACAATCTTCCATCCGTCATATCTGTTGAGAAACCACTCAATGGAAGATGGTTCTCCGAGAAGATTGATGCAAGAAGATTTGGCAAACATCAAAAATGAAATTTTGTTTGATGTAGACCACAACAATATATTTGCAAAATCTCAAGAATTGGCAATGGTATAATTTAAAAGCCCTTTTTAAAAAAGGGCTTTTTTGTAATACTTGACATATATAAAAAAATCGTAAATAATGGTTTTGGAAAGATTGGAGGTATTTAGTATGTTTAAATTTAAAGCGGTTAAGTGCCCCCCCCCC
>CAYPDZ010000158.1:0-2360 GCA_964409575.1 uncultured Muribaculaceae bacterium
ACACCCGTATTTATATGCGTTGAAAGAACAATAGCATCAAGCTTAAACACGTCATCTACAGCCGTTTTAAATTTTTTTGTAAGTTCTTCGACAACTGAAGAAATGATGCACCCATCAACAATGTAATTTTTAAACAATGATTTTAAAAGGACTTCGTATTCTTCCAAAGACAAATCCTTGTCAGAAGCCAACCGAAACTCCTCTACCAGAGCATCATCTTCAAAAATCCCTAATGTAATACTTGTATTTCCAATATCTGCTGTTAGTAACACTATAGACTAATCCTCATCTGAGAATTAGTCTACATTAAACAAAATCTTTTTGCAAAAGCTTATGTTACCTGATTTTGCGTATGTATTGATACATCAGCATAACCCGGTACAAAACCTTTCTTAGAAAAATCCTCAAGATTAAAAGCTACTTGATTGTCTTTATCCGAATTATATGCTCTTACAGCACCTGTAGAACTTGCGTCACCTTGTTTTGGTGCTAAAATACCTTTTAATGATTCTATACCCATAGTTATACTCCTTAATATTTACATATCTATCTCTTATATATATACTAAGGATATATTTTCCACAAAATTGCTTATTTTAATCAAAACTGTTACAATTCTTAACTATTTTAAAATATTTTTTTCTAATGCAATAGCTGTTTTTGTTTTTGCAAGTCCGCCTTGAGAACTTTCTTTCAACAAAGGCGACATCAATTGACCAGTCTGTTCCATTGCATCAACGACTTCGTCGATTGGAATTTTTGAAATAATATCAGCCATTGCAAGTTCTGATGCTGTAACTGCATGAATTGCCAAAAACGGATTACGTTTTACGCAAGGGATTTCCACAAGCCCACAAACAGGATCACAAGTAAGCCCCAATATATTTTTCAAGGCTAGTGCAACAGCATTAATAATTTGTTTTACAGATCCTCCACGCATTTGAGTCAATGCAGCCGTAGCCATTGCAGATGCAACTCCGCATTCTGCCTGACAACCACCTACAGCACCCGCCAGTGCCATTTTATTTGCAACAAGTCTACCAACTTCCCCCGCTGTAATCAATGCATTAATCTGTTCATTTTCAGAAACATTATTATCTTCTGCATAAGCAATCAAAACAGCAGGAACAATACCGCAAGAACCGGCTGTCGGACAAGCTACAATTCTTCCCATACGCAAGTTTTGTTCACTAATTGCCAGAGCATACTCCATAATTTTTTGCGGAGTACTACCTAGAATGAATTTAGCTCGAGATTTTTGAAGTTTATCACAATCATCTCCACTCATACCGCTCGGTGACGGTTCAGTACTTTTCAAACCAATTTTTATCGCATCTTTCATTGCATCCAAACTCTTTTTTGCCTGCAATCTCACTTGATATTCGGTATATTCCCCTTGCGAAACCTCATTATCAAGTGCTATTTCATAAATAGTTTTATTTTTTTCTTTACAGGCATAATACAATTGCCTAAATGTCGTAATATTATTCATCAGCTTTCCAATTTCCTAATATATCTTACAATATACATATCTTTCAAATCACTCAATGCTTCAAGACAATTTTTTGTCAAATCACCGTCAATACAGATACACATAGAAGCATCTTTTCCTTTACCGCTTCTGTCACAATGAAGTGATGCAATATTAACATTATCGGCTTGAATCATGCCTGTAACTTTAGAAATCACACCCGGTTTATCATCATAAACCAAAAGAATTGTGTTATATTTTCCGTTTAAATTAACAGAAAAATTATTGATTTTTGTTAGTAAAATTTCACCGGCACCAACAGAATCACCTGAGATTGTGAAATTCAAACCACCTTCAAAAATAAAATCAACAGCATTTGGATGTCTGTTAAAATCCTGCAAAAATTCAAATTTATAATCAATTTCTTTGGCTTCCGGAGTATCAAAAATATTTTTAATTCTTTCATCATCAACGGAAAATCCAAGAATGCCTGCCAAAAGACCTTTATCCGTGCCATGTCCTCTGCCCGTAAGTGCATAAGAATTATACAGTTTAAAAGTAATTTTATCCGGTTTAGCATTATAAACATTTTTAGCCAAAAGTCCCAATCTCACGGCACCTGCAGTATGAGAACTTGACGGACCTGCCATTATAGGGGAAATTATATCTATAATTGATGATTGATGCATTTTTACTACCTTTTTTCATATTATATCATTAAACAAATAATTGTAAACAATTTGTAAATTTTAGGCAAAAATTTTTTGTTTTGTGTTTTTATATATATGTAGGAAAGGTGTGTTTATATGTTCAGTCCAGAATTTATGAAGTATTTAATTAACTATCAGAAATCAGAATTTACTCCGGAAGAAACTAAGAAAGAAATCAA
>CAYPDZ010000159.1:0-2340 GCA_964409575.1 uncultured Muribaculaceae bacterium
GCATCATCGGTGTTGTATCGGCGATGACGTTGCCGACATTGGTTAAAAATCATCAGCGCAAGGTTTTTGTAACTCAGTTGCATAAAGTTTACAACGAGGTTCAACAGGCTGTTGATATGTATGTTACCGACAACAATTATGTCAGTCTGGGTGAATCAAGATTAAAAAACAACCCTACCGAACTTAAAAAATTTGTCAAAAATTATTTTAAAATAGCAAAAGATTGTGATACAAAGTGGGCATCTTGCGCAGCAGAAGAGTACACTTCATTAAAAGGAAATGTTGTTTCGCATAAAGGTGCTACTTGTAATGTTGTTGTGGCACTGGCAGACGGAGCTACATTGTGTTTTGACGTAGCGGCAATGGGGAAGGAAACGGATGATGAAGGTAACATATCCGGTAGTTCTTTTGGTGTAGAAGAAAACGCAACTGAATTTATGACTGTTGAGTTTGATATAAACGGGAAACAAGGTCCAAATATGTACGGTAGAGATGCGTTTCACTTTGATGTAAATGCGCAAGGACAAATTTTTGATAAATTCTATGTTTCAAACGGCAATGCTGCAGATCTTGATAATAAATGGATTGTCAACGGTACATTCGGTAAAATCATGAATGACGGATGGGAAATGAATTATTAACTAAAAAAGCGGAGTGAGAGCTCCGCTTTTTGCTATATTGTAAATTTACCGTTTTCGTAAATGAGCTTGTCGTCAGCGTAGATTTTTCCACCGTTACGCATTCCCTTAATCATGTCCCAGTGAAGCCCTGACACATTTTGCCCGCCTGTTTCGGGGTAAGATGCGCCGACTGCCATGTGAATTGAACCGCCGATTTTTTCGTCAAACAGAATGTTTCCCGTAACTTCTTGAATTTCATCGTTTGTACCGATTGCGATTTCACCAATGCCTTTTGAGCCTTCATCCATATTGAACATAGCTTCCAAATAATCTTTGCCTGTATCGGCTTCAAATTTTACGATTTGACCGTTTTCTATCCACAAATGAACGCCTGTTGCGCTGTTGCCACGGTAGTTTTGCGGGAAATCAAAGTAAATTTCACCGTTTACGTAGTTTTCAACGGGAGATGTGAAAACTTCGCCATCAGGATAATTGTTTATTCCCGAACAGCTTATCCATTTTCTGCCCTCAACACCAAAAGTTATGTCAGTTTTTTCACCTGTAATGCGGACTTTTTTAACATTGTTTAAATAATTTGCCCATTTGGTTTGTTTTTCATCAAGTTCTCTTAGTTTTGCAACAGGATCGTCCAAGTCCAAATAACAGGATTTGAAAAGAAATTCCGAGTATTCGTCATAAGACATTTTTGCCTCTTGTGCAAGTGCGTGTGTCGGAACATCAGCAACAACCCAAGATGCTTCGCCACGTGCCGAACGTTCCATGAGAGTTTTTGACAAACTTTGTGAAGCTTTTGAACGTCTTGAAAGTTTGTTTAAATCAGCACGTGCCATATTTTTTGTATTCATAGGTGCACCGATTGAAATAAATTTGTCGATGGTTTTATATTCAAGTTCAATAATCGGGTCGATATAATCCAATTGTTCATCAGATGCGTATTTGATAAAAATGTCCGAAAAATCCTCAAAAGATGTTCTCATAATCGGATGTGCGCCTTTTTCAATAACGCGTTTGTAAACAGCTTTTACAAGATCTTTTGCATAAATACTTGTAGCTCTGATTTGTACCAGATCACCTTTTTGAACATTGGTCGAATAATCAACCAAAACTTCTGCATATTTGTCCCAAATTGTGCGCATATAAATTTCTCCTATATTTTTGGTAATCACTACTTAACGAAACGGCAACAAAAGCGGATATTGTTTGAGCGGTAATGAGATTGCGCATCAAGTGCGCAATGACGAAAATAAAGCGAGTTTATCCGCTTTAGGTTGAGTTTAGTAGTGATTAAACAGTTAGCGTGTTTTTCTTTCTTATCCAATATTCTTTCTTTTTGTATCGCAACAAAAAGAAAGAATATTTGGTGCAGTGGGGATGCATAATCCACGCATAATCAACCCTCTAATGATTCGTGACCGCTTTTATGAGATTTTAAAAGCACTCCGCGTTTTGATGTTTGAATAAATTCAATCATTCTTTCAATATATTCATTCATTGGAATTTCTGCTTTAATTTTTTCGATAGCTTGAGTTGTGTTCAAATCCTCTGAAATCAACAATTTGAACGCTTCGTTAGTTGCAGTTCTGATTTCTTGAGAAACTCCTCGACGTTTCATCGCAATTACGTTCAAGCCACGTGGAACTGGAGGTCTGCCTTCGCCTTTAGAATATGGTAAAATGTCTTGACGAGAAGCTGAAAACCC
>CAYPDZ010000160.1:0-2294 GCA_964409575.1 uncultured Muribaculaceae bacterium
AGTTTTCTTCTTACATTGTAGCCATTTTATATAAACTCTTTCTATTATCTGATTGTATCTTCACAACATCCGCAATCTAATTGGATGTCTAAATCACCCATAAATACTTCATCTTTACCTAATGCATTAGGAATAATTGAGAAAGTATTTGAAATACCGTCTTGAGCATCAGCAAACGGCAATTTCGCTACAGAAGCTAATGAAGCAACTGCCCCATTTGTATCACGTCTGTGCATTGGGTTTGCCCCAGGAGCTAGTGGAATACCTGCTTTTCTTCCGTCAGGAGTATTACCTGTTTTCTTACCATACACAACGTTAGACGTAATTGTCAAAATTGACATTGTTGGAATTGAGTTTCTATATGTATGATGTTTTCTAATTTTAGCCATAAATCTCTTAACAAGATCTACTGCCAATTGGTCAACTCTGTCATCATCGTTACCGTATTTAGGGAAGTCACCTTCAACTTCATAATCTACTACAATACCGTTTTCATCTCTGATTGTTCTAACTTTTGCATATTTGATTGCAGAAAGTGAATCGGCAACAACTGACAAACCTGCAATACCTGTTGCAAAATAACGTTTTACATCTCTATCGTGCAACGCCATTTGTGCTCTTTCGTAGCAATATTTGTCGTGCATATAGTGAATAACATTCAATGTATTAACGTATAAACCTGCAAGCCATTCCATCATGTCGTCATATCTTTCCATAACTTCATCGAAATCAAGATATTCAGAAGTTATAGGACGATATTTAGGACCAACTTGTTCTTTTAATCTTTCGTCAACACCACCGTTGATTGCATATAGTAAACATTTTGCCAAGTTAGCACGTGCACCGAAGAACTGCATTTCTTTACCTACAACCATTGAAGATACACAGCAAGCAATAGCATAATCATCGCCGTGTGTAACTCTCATCATATCGTCATTTTCGTATTGAATAGATGAAGTTGCGATAGAAATTTTTGCACAATATTCTTTAAAACCTTTAGGTAATCTTGTTGACCATAAAACAGTTAAGTTTGGTTCAGGCGCAGTACCCAAGTTTTCCAATGTGTGAAGGTATCTGAAAGAGTTTTTTGTAACAAGAGGACGTCCGTCAACACCAACACCACCGATTGATTCAGTAACCCAAGTAGGGTCACCTGAGAACAATGAATTGTATTCTGGAGTTCTTGCGAATTTAACCAATCTCAACTTCATAATGAAATGGTCAATCATTTCTTGCGCTTCTTCTTCTGTAATAACGCCATTTCTCAAATCTCTTTCAATATAGATATCTAAGAAAGTAGATGTTCTACCGATACTCATAGCAGCGCCATTTTGTTCTTTAACAGCAGCCAAATAACCAAAATATAACCATTGAATAGCTTCTTTTGCATTTTGAGCAGGTTTTGTAATATCAAAACCGTAAATTCTGCCAAGTTCAGCGATTTCTTGAAGTGCTCTGATTTGTTCTGATATTTCTTCTTTTAATTGAATTTTTTCAGCATTCATTTCACCGTCAAGTGAAGCATGTTGTTCTTTTTTATCTTCAATTAGTCTATCAATACCGTATAGAGCAATTCTTCTATAGTCACCTATAATTCTGCCACGACCATATGCATCAGGAAGTCCTGTTAAAATCGCAGAGTGTCTAGCTGCTTTCATTTCAGGGGTATAACAATCAAAAACACCTTGGTTGTGAGTTTTTCTGTATTTAGTAAAAATTTCTGAAACTTCGGGGTCTACTTGATAACCATATGATTTGCAAGCACCTTCTGCCATTCTGATACCGCCAAACGGTTGCATAGAACGTTTTAAAGGTTCATCTGTTTGTAGACCAACAATAGTTTCCAATTCTTTATCAATATATCCTGCGCCATGAGATGTAATTGTAGATACAATTTTTGTATCCATATCAACAACACCGCCGTTTTCACGTTCTTTTTTAAATAGTTCGCAACATTCTTCCCACAATTTAACAGTTGCTTTTGTAGGATCAGCCAAGAAACTTGCATCACCTTCATATAATGTATAGTTTCTTTGAATAAAATCTCTAACATTTATTTCTTGTTGCCATTTTCCGGACTTA
The DNA here is from genome assembly GCA_964409575.1 of uncultured Muribaculaceae bacterium. Lineage (GTDB taxonomy): Bacteria > Cyanobacteriota > Vampirovibrionia > Gastranaerophilales > Gastranaerophilaceae > Stercorousia. Next base: position 2,083 of record CAYPDZ010000160.1, read on the forward strand.
AAATCCACTCTATCAGCAACTCTTTCCAATGTAGCCATTGCCATTTTTATCTCCCTTATCTAACTTATTTTTATTTCGGCTTTAAACAAAATGATAATTAATATCATATTTGCTCATAAACAATATAACATAAACAAAAAAATTTTAAAACCAATAAATTAAAATTTTATATAAGTTTTACAATTGGCAAACTATATTAAAACTATTGGCAG
>CAYPDZ010000161.1:0-2284 GCA_964409575.1 uncultured Muribaculaceae bacterium
AAGTTGTTGTAGACCAATTAAGCGTTGATGAAGCTTTAGTTACTCCTGAAGCTAGTTTCACAGCTGACTTGGGCGCTGACTCTTTAGATACAGTTGAATTGGTTATGGCTTTCGAAGAAGAATTCGGTTGCGAAATTCCTGATGAAGAAGCTGAAAAAATTCAAACTGTTCAAGATGCAGTTAACTACATTGAATCACATTCATAATCTGAATAAGTTTTTATTCGTTAAAAGTTTGCGAGGGTGAGAAAATTAAACATTCTCTCATTCTCGCTTATTTATTGTAAAGGGACTAGAGATGACTAAAAGAAGAGTAGTAATCACAGGTATGGGTGCTGTTACTCCGGTTGGTATCGGGGTTGATAAGTTTTGGAAATCCTTACTTGATGGAAAAAGCGGTGTTTCGCTTGTAGAAAATGTTGACACGGAATTACATACCGTTAAAATTGCCGCTGAAATAAAAAATGAAGATTTTAATCCTGAAAACTATATGACTTCCAAAGAAGCTAACAGGATGGATAGATATACACAGTTTGCAATGGTCGCTGCTGATGAGGCTATTGCAGATGCCGGTCTTGATGAAGCAGGTATTGACCCCTACAGAATTGGTGTAATTGTTAGTTCTGCGGCCGGTGGTTTTAAAACGTTTGAAAAAAGCCACCTTGCTATGATTGAAAAAGGCCCGACAAAATGTTCACCGTTTACAGTCCCTATGTTGATTGTAGATATGGCATCAGGTAGAATTTCAATGAAACACGGATTTAAAGGTATTAACAAAGTCGTTGTTTCAGCTTGTGCAACGGGTTCTCATTCGATAGGTGACTCATTCCGTGCAATTCAATACGGTGATGCTGATGTTATGGTTGCAGGCGGTTGCGAAGCTACTATTACAAACCTTGGTATCGGTGCATTTACGGCTGCAAGAACGCTTTCAAAAAGAAATGATGAACCGCAAAAAGCTTCAAGACCTTATGACAAAGATAGAGATGGTTTTGTAATGGGTGAAGGTGCCGGTGTTCTTATCTTGGAAGAATATGAACATGCAAAAGCTCGCGGTGCAAAGATTTATGCAGAAATTGCAGGTTATGGTCAAACTGCTGATGCGTATGACATGGTTGCTCCTGATCCGGAAGGCAAAGGTGCTTTGAAATCAATGGAATTGGCACTTGCAGATGCTGGTTTGAAACCGGAGGATATTGATTATATCAATCCGCACGGAACAAGCACGGGATTGGGTGACGTTGCAGAATCTCAAGCGATTGCAAAATTATTTGGCGACAAAACTCAAAATCCTAATTTGTTGGTAAGTTCAACAAAAAGTATGCACGGTCACATGCTTGGTGCAACAGGTGCTGTTGAAGGCATTATTTGCGTAAAAACAATTACAGACGGCAAAGTTGCTCCGACAATTAACCTTGATAATCAAGATGAACATGTTGCTAACCTTGATTATGTTCCGCATAAGGCAAGAGATAAAAAAGTTCATGCGGCTCTGTCAAACTCGTTTGGTTTTGGCGGTCACAATGCAACTCTTGTTTTTAAAGAAATTAAATAATCGAAAAGCTCCCTTTTGGGAGCTTTTTTTATGAATAAAATTTTTCTATATCAAATTTATATTTTTCTGTATCGTCAAAAGAAAAAATTTCGCGCATATTAACGTTTAGTGCTCTTGAGATTTGAAAAAGCGTGCTAACTGTAATATCTCGTTTGCCTGCTTCAATCATTGCAATATGCGAGCGAGAAACATTGGCTTCCAAAGACAGAGCTTCTTGAGTTATATGTTTTTCTGTTCGTAATTTTTTGATATTTTTTCCTAAATCTTTTTTAAACAAGTTGCACATAAGTATATTTTATGCTATGTTGCTGTTAGTGACTGTCGCTAACAGCGACATATAGGAGAAAATATATGGAAAAAGATTTTAATTTGATTGAAAATATTGTAAATGTTCGCAATGACGAAAAACAGCAAACCGAAAAGAACTTATCACATAAGAGATCTTTCGCTTCGCTCAAGATGACGAGTACCGGTCATTCTGAGCAACGCGAAGAATCTCATAAGCTGGATTGCTTCGCCCGCCCCGCTGATGGCGGGAACGGGACTCGCAATGACGGGAAGGAAGTATTCCCTCGCCCCTCGCGACTCTGCCGAGCAAAACAATTGAGTATTGTTTTGCGAGAGGGAAGGGCTAGGGTGAGGGGTAAAAAGTTTGCGAAGCAAACCCGAAAAGACCTTAGTGCCCTAGTGCCTTCTAAACGCATAGCGTTTACCAAGCCGAGCAGAGGCA
>CAYPDZ010000162.1:0-2275 GCA_964409575.1 uncultured Muribaculaceae bacterium
CATTTCATAGAATTTATTATACATTATATAATACAAAAACGCAAGCGATTTACATGATGTTATCTATTCTTCTACTTTTGTACCACCCGGCATACCGTTTGATGCCGGCAAAAATGTTCCTTGGTCAGTTTTCCAAGCTCGTCTGCCATCTGCAAGAGTTACACGCTCAAGATTTGTAAATTCCATTGAATTAATTCTATAAAATGAATTTTCACCACAAGGACCATCTGTCCAATCCTGCATTACAGTTTTATATTCTTCCAGATTTCGTTTTAATAGTTTATAACCAATTCCTAATTTTGTATACTCATCACTTTCAGGTTTACCTATAATATTAAATGTCGCAAACATGTCGTCAGTTCCAAATTCTGGTTTATCTTCAAATTGATCTCTAACTCTTGGCATTTTGTAAAGAGTTTCAATTTCAGTCATTCTGCTATCTATTTGTTCCAATTTTGCACTATACCCTTGATATGTGGTATCACTTGCTAAAAATTCTTCAAGTTGTTCAGGTGTAAGATGTCCTTGCACAACTTTTACAGGAGAAACTACAGCGACTTCATTACCGCTGATAAATGCCTTTGCTCGTTCTAATTCTGCCTGAGTATTACCAATTTCTAATGTTTGACCGTCAGCACGTGTAATAATTATTCCCGTTTCACCATGTGCGACCTCTGTTATTCCGGCTAGTGATAAAAGTACCTCATCCATATTGGTAATACGTTCACCCTCAATTACGGGTTCAACAGGTTCAGGATTTACAATAGCATCATATTGAGAGTTTTCACCTCTTGGAGGTCCTGTAACAAGAGGAGTTTTAGGCGGATTAGCTTGAACAACAACCTGTGTAGGTTCTTTCAACTCATTCGCACTAATCGGCTGTCCATCTCTTTTAAAACTAGGTATAATTGTACCATTTGACATTACAAACGAAACTTCAACACCCTCTGGTAATGATTTACCAATAGTCTGCTGTACAAGGTTATCGGCCTCAGCTTTTGATAAAGTTTGTTGAGAACCAACTACAGTTACAACGTCACTCGCAATCTGCTCTTGTACATCAGATTGTTGGTCAACAACATTTGCATTATTTTCATCAGAGTCAACTTTTCGCTGCACAGTGTTTTGCTGATTAACCAAATTATTTTGCGCATCATCGTTTTGAGTGGAAGTTTCCAACGCAGTACCTGTTAACAATTGTACAATCCTGTTCCAAACATCTTGAGCCAGTTCTATAACCTGCCCTGCCTTCACTTTAAAATCAGTCTGCCAGCTTGAGATATCATTGAGTTTTTCAACATCATCACCGCCGGTATAAATCTGAGAGCCGTTTGCTTGGGCAGTTTTTACCTCACTCATAACATTCTGCCAAACAGACAAAGTATTATTTGAAATTGTTCCTCCATCCGCCTGAACTTTTGCTTTTATAGCCTGCGTAATACCCTGTCCGTTAGAAACATTAATTTGAACCATACGCTCTCCATTTGTTGTGCTCTCTTATTTATAAAAACAAATTAAAAAACAAAATTTCACATCAAGTTATACGACTCCTGCTATGCTATGCTATGAGCAATTTTACACCCTATCCGCATTTGTTTCAAAAATTTACAAAAATTTACAACACACTCAAATATCTTTCGCCTGTATCAGGTAAAATTGCAACGATAACTTTATCCTTATATATTTTAGAAATCTCACATGCCGCAAAAACTGCTGCACCTGATGAAATTCCGCACAAAATTCCTTCTTGTGTTGCACATTTGCGCGCTGTTTCAATTGCATCTTCATCCGATACGGTAAAAATTTCATCAACCAAATTTTTGTCAAAGTTTTCCGGCACAAAATTCGCTCCTATACCCTGAATTTTGTGTGCTCCGGCATATCCTTTCGACAACAAAGGTGATGATAAAGGTTCAACCGCAACGACTTTAATTTCCGGATTTTTAGCTTTCAAAGCTTTTGCAATGCCTGAAATTGTTCCGCCTGTTCCGACTCCTGCAACTATTATATCAACTTTGCCGTCTGTGTCTTTCCAAATTTCTTCTGCTGTCGCCAAGTGAGCAGCCGGATTGGCTGGATTTGAAAACTGCTGGGGTATAAAAGAATTTTCAATTTCCTTATGGAGTTCATTAGCCTTGTCAACCGCACCTTGCATGCCTTTTGCGCCATCGGTCAAAACTATTTCTGCACCATAGGCTTTTAGCAATTTTCGACGTTCCTCACTCATCGTTTCAGGCATAGTCAAAATCATTCTATAACCTCTGACCGCACATAC
>CAYPDZ010000163.1:0-2272 GCA_964409575.1 uncultured Muribaculaceae bacterium
TCCCATCCAATTTCTATCCAAAAACGGTCCTGATAACATGAATTTTCTCCTTATTTATATGAAAAATTCTATAACAAAATAAATGAATTTTCAAAAATCTTGAGGGAGTCACGAAATTCTCTCATTTTACCTAATGTAACAATAACTTAACAAAATTTCACAAAGCCGGAAACCCTTGTATAATGCCTCATAGCATAGCATAGCATAGCATAGCATAGTCGAACTGTGCCTATAGCAAATTTTTTGCCCGTTTGTACTTTGATAAATTGTGTAGTGATAACAATTTAGAAAGGAAACAATTTATGGCAGTAGATGGTGTAAACAATTCAAACAATAATACCGTGCTATATACAACGGGTGCTGCAGTAGTTGGTGGTGGCGCAGGTGTGGCAACAGCATATTTAACAAAACCGTTTTTGAAAGACGGTGCTCCGACGGACAGTTTTATGAAAAAAATAGAAAAAAATATAGTTGAAACTTTAGATGAAGATGCTAAAAAAATGTATGCAGATGCAACTGAAAATATTAAAAAAATTGAAAATGCAAAGAATGCAGAAGAATTAAAAGAAATTTTCAAAAATAATGCAGCTTTGAAAGAGACTGGTATGTTAGATGCTATGTTGGCTGATATTGATGCAAAAGGTTTTGAAACAGCTAAAGCAGAAGCTAAAAAAGGCGTTCAATTTGTAATTGATACAAAAAATGAAATGGTTAAAGAAGCCTTTAATTCATCTTGGGATAAAAATGCAAAGAAATTTGTTCATAATGCTGAGGGAATAACAAAAGAAGGATTTGACGCAGTTAAAAAAGCCGCAAGAAGTATTCAGGGTAAATATGCAATGATTTACGGTGCAATTGGTGCAGGCGTACTCGGACTTGGTACATTACTTTGCTGTGCAGGCAAAAAACAACCTAAACAACCTCAAAATATCGACCAACAGGCTTAATTTTACACACTAAAAATGACGGGACTAAATATTAGCCCCGTCATTTTGCATTTTTTCAAGAACTTTTTTTGAACCTTCACGATGCTTTGCAAGAAACAGTGCAAAGTCTGTTGCTTCTTTATCACGATTTATCGCCTCTTTCAATCCTGTCATTTCATCAAGATTAAGGTTTGAAAGTATTGCACCGTCAGAGTTAAGGTAAATCTTAAAAATCTTTTGTGACATGAAATCAAATCCGGGAAGTTTCATCTCAAGTGCATACCATTTATAAAACTGGTGTGCCATATAATATGGGTCAATTTCCCCATTACGCATTACAAACATGGGTTTTGATTTGAACGAAAATCCCGAGTTTGTAACTATATTTATGTATAATGCCTCAAGCCCCTCTAACGGAGTAATTAAACCTTCTTCCTCTTTTATAACATTGAGAATTTTGTCGGCATTGTCAATTTTGCAAACTTTAGTTCCTTTACTCTGTGCGTATTGTAAAAGTTTTTCCGGATTATTCGCACAAGAATTTACAATATCTGTGACGTTTTGTTTTACAAGCTCTTTATTTTTTTCTGTTTCGGCATTCAAAGTTACAGTTACACCTTTGCCGAGTATCATTTTTGAAGTGGAGTTCGTGCTTGATAGTTTTAAATGCTTGTCAAGTCTGCGCCTCAAAGCTTTTTCCTGTATTTCCAAAAAGAAATAAACGATTTTTTGTAACGTGTTCATAAATATAGTATATATTATATTTATAATTTCGGCAATACATAAAGTATATTATCGTTCCTACTATTCCCTCTCCCTTGAGGGGAGAGAGTTAGGGTGGATTTACGTCATTGCGGACAAGCGTAGCGCGATCCGCAATCGCAATATCGTCGCCTTTGGGCAAACCTTGCGATCCCGTGTCAAGCACGGGATAACGGATATAGAAACACGCCAACCGTTTAATCTGCACTAAATTCAACCCAAAGCGACTTAACCGCTACGCTTAACAGTCGCTTTTGTTATTGTTTCATTAAGTGCAGATTATTGAATGCAAAATTAGATTGCGACAATAGCATAAGCGAACAATCAATGTTTGCGAAACAGCAACAGAGCGAGCATTGTCTGAACGTAAAATCTTTAGATGCTGAAACAAGTTCAGCATGACGTGGAGTGAGTTTGCGAGCTTATAGTTGAGCGTTACAATTGATTAGTGAACGTAGCGTCGTGGCGAGTTTTGTGGAACTTTGTCGGTACAAAGTTCCCGCCGTGCGCGTAGCACCCGCCGGAGGCAGATAATATTTATTATGTAAAATCGTATTAAAAAAGTATAAAGATTGTAAATTTTA
>CAYPDZ010000164.1:0-2231 GCA_964409575.1 uncultured Muribaculaceae bacterium
ACACTGTCACAATTAAAAATCTTACAAAAACTTTTGATAAAACAACTGCAATTGACAACCTTTCTTTGAATATAGAAAAAGGTAAAATTACAGGTTTAATCGGTGCAGACGGAGCTGGAAAAACTACCCTAATCCGTCTGATTATCGGGCTGCTTTTGCCTGATAATGGCGAAATTGATGTTTTAGGACTCAATCCTTTTACTCAAAAACCAAAACTTGTTTCAAAAATAGGTTATATGCCACAAAAATTCGGTTTATACGAAGATTTAACGGTTATTGAAAATTTGAGACTCTATGCAGAATTAAAAGGAATAAATGCTCCCTCACCCCTTGAGACTCTGCCGTGCAAAACAATTGAGTATTGTTTTGCGAGAAGGAAAGGCTGGGGAGAGGGGGCAGTGTTTACAAAAATGCTGGAATTTACTTCTCTTACGCCGTTTCAAGACAGACTTGCCGGCGCTTTATCAGGCGGTATGAAACAAAAACTGGGTTTGGCTTGCACTCTTTTGGGAACTCCGGAATTTCTCCTCCTTGATGAACCGTCAGTGGGTGTAGATCCTATTTCTCGCAGGGATTTGATGAAAATGGTCAGAGAGATGATTTCGCCTGAAACTACAGTTCTTTGGTCAACCGCTTATCTTGATGAGGCACACAGCTTTGATACTGCGGTTGTTTTGGACAAGGGTAAAGTTATTTATGACGGAAAACCGCATGATTTGGCATCTACTCCGCAAGAATTTGAGAAAAAAGTTATAGAACTTATGGGCGGTTACAAAAATGAGCCATCAAAAATTGCAGAAAATTATACTTATAACGAAACCTTCAACCTTGACACCTCACCTCAAGGAGAGGGAGCTGTTCTTTGTCCTGTTGAAGCAGACAATTTAGAGAAAAAATACGGAAATTTTTACGCTGTTAAAAACAACTCTTTTTGTATAAAACGCGGTGAAATTTTTGGACTTTTGGGACCAAACGGAGCAGGAAAATCAACTTCTTTTAAGATGATGTGCGGACTTACTAAACCGACGTCAGGTACTGCAAGAATTATGGGTGTTGATATACTTAAAAATCCTGCAAAAGCACGTTCAAATTTGGGTTATATGGCTCAAAAGTTTTCGCTTTACGGTCAACTTACAATAAGACAAAATTTGGAATTTTTTGCGGCCGCTTATGGTATTGGATTGTTTGATAGAAAAAAACGCGTTGATGAAATTATTGAGGTTTTTGATTTTCAAAATGTTCAAGACCAAAAATCGGAAGATTTGCCGCTTGGTTTTAAACAACGGCTTTCTCTTGCCTGTGCTCTAATTCATAATCCGCCGATTTTGTTTTTGGATGAACCGACATCAGGAGTTGATGTTATTGCAAGACGTGAGTTTTGGAACCACATTACATCATTATCAAAAAAAGGAGTTACAATTCTTGTCACAACGCATTTTATGGATGAAGCCGAATTTTGTGACAGAATAAGTCTTTTTTATAAAGGTGAAGCGATTGCAGTCGGGACACCTGATGAATTAAAACAACAGGCTGCAAAATTAACCCCGCCATCTCAAGTGGGCGAGGAAGTATTGCCTACAATGGAAGATACTTTTATAACTTTAATTAAGGAGAGTGAAAAATGAGAATTTTGTTTGCCTTAATTAAAAAAGAGTTTTTACAGATAATTCGTGACCCGTCAAGTATTATTATCGCGTTTGTGTTGCCTTTAATATCAATTTTGATTTATATGTACGGAATTAATCTTGATTCGGTCAAAGTTACTCTCGGGATAAAAAATGATGACTCAAATTCGGAAATTTCGACTCTTGTAAAATCTTTTGGTCATAGCAAATATGTAAATTCTATTATTTTTGATAACGAAAAAGAACTTTCTGATGCAATAATTCGCTCAAAAATTAAAGGTGCAGTAATTATTCCAAATGATTTTTCTACAAGATTGTCGAGAGGACAAGCTGGTGATTTAATGATTATAACCGACGGTTCTGAGGTTAATACAGCGAATTATGTCCAAAGTTATTCAACCGCAATTGCAAACAATTGGCTGAATATAAGCAAGTTTAAACGTTTTGTACCTCAACCTGTTGTGAATTCACAACTCCGTGTCTGGTATAATCAAGATGTAAATAGCCATTATTTTATTCTTCCGGGGTCAATTTCTATCACTATGACGCTCATCGGGATTTTACTTACAGCTCTTGTTATTGCTCGCGAGTGGGAACGCGGTACGA
>CAYPDZ010000165.1:0-2057 GCA_964409575.1 uncultured Muribaculaceae bacterium
AAAGCTGTTTTTGAGCGAAGCTAACGAAATGAACTTATTAACGGATTCACTTATTTACCTCTTTCATCAGAATTTCTTCCAATTTTTCTACATTAACACTATTGTATTCAACGCCATTGATTATGACATTTGGACCATGTGCGCATTTGTTTTCGCATCTTGTGCCGGCAAGATCAATTTCTGCGTTTAAATTATGTTCTTGTATAAAAGCTTCAATAAACGCCAAATTCTCTTGATTTCCACGTGCAAAACACGAACTTCCCATGCATACTGTTATATTAATTTTTGCCATTTATGACTTCCTTTGCTACTATTCTACTGCATTTTTTGTTATTGTGCAAGAATTCTTTCATAAATTTTATCAATATTTTTCAAAAATTCATCTTTGTTGAAAATTCCTTCAATTTCTTGCACAGAAAGTTTGATATCTTTGTCATTAAGAAGGTTTGCTTTAAAATCTCCGTCGTTTTCAAATGCATCAAGAGCGTTTCGTTGAACAAGTCTGTATGCATTTTCTCGAGTCAAACCTTTTTCCACAAGCTTCAACAAAACTTTTTGTGAAAAAACTATTCCGCCGAATTTGTCCGTATTTTTGAGCATATTTTTCTCATGAACTACGAGATTTTGGACGACAGAATTAAATCTGTTCAGCATAAAATCAACCAAAATTAAACTGTCCGGAAAAATTATACGTTCAGCCGAACTGTGTGAAATATCTCTTTCGTGCCATAGTGGAATATTTTCCAGTGCAACGAGCGAATTTGCTCTCACAACGCGCGCAAGTCCACACAAATTTTCTGATAAAACAGGGTTTTTTTTGTGTGGCATAGCAGATGAACCTTTTTGATTTTTACCAAAACCTTCCTCAACTTCCAAAACCTCTGTTCTTTGCAAATGTCTTATTTCTGTTGCAAACTGTTCAATTACGGATGCAATCAATGCTAACGACTGCATAAAATATGCGTGATAATCTCTTGCGATAATTTGTGTTGAAATTTTTGCAGGTTTAAGTCTGAGGTTTTTGCAAGTAATTTCTTCTATTACAGGTGAAATATTGCTGTAAGTACCAACAGGACCCGAGATTTGACCTACTCGAATTTGTTCAAGTGCGTGGGCAAAATTTTCTTTTTGGCGTTCAAGAATATCAATCCAGCTACAAATTTTTATGCCAAAAGTCATGACTTCCGCGTGGATACCGTGTGAACGCCCGATACAGACTGTATTTTTATGTTTTTTTGCTAAACTTTTCAATGATTGAATAGTTTCATCCAAATCTTTCAAGATAATTTTTCCGCTATCTTGAATTTGGAGTGCAAAAGCAGTGTCAATAACGTCAGAGCTTGTCATTCCGACATGCATATATTTAGCAAGGTCGCCCAAACTTTCATTGACACAAGTCAAAAACGCGATTACGTCATGACGAACTTCTGCTTCAATTTCGTCAATACGTTTAAGGTCGAATTTTGCTATTTTCTTTAATCGTTCAATATCTTTTTTGGGGAAATCTCCGTTTTGTGCATAAGCTTCTGCTACGGCTATTTCGACATCAAGGTAGTATTGGAATTTGGACTGCAAATCCCATATTTTTTTCATTTCTTCTCGTGAATATCTTTCAATCATATTTTTATTATACAATAAATATAATAAATATTATCGGTAATTAAAAGCTAGCCTACCTTATGCCCTGCGCGGGCAGCGGGAACTTTGTACCGACAAAGTTCCACAAAACTCGCCACGACGCTACGTTCACTAATCAATAGTAACGCTCAACTAAAAGCTCGCAAACTCACTCCACGTCATGCTGAACTTGCCTCCTTTTTCCAAAATCTATTGATTTTGTGAAAAATGGGTCCTCTGGGAGTGGTTTCAGCATCTAAAGATTTTACGTTCAGACAATGCTCGCTCTGTTGCTGTTTCGCGAACATTGATTGTTCACTCCGCTATTGTGGCAATTAATAATTAATTTTTACAATTTAAATTCAACAATCCCCTTTGGTAAGCTGGACTGCTTGACGGGTTCCGATATTATATATTATGAAACAAAACTTTACAAAAAA
>CAYPDZ010000166.1:0-2006 GCA_964409575.1 uncultured Muribaculaceae bacterium
TGAATTCTTCAGCAACAAAGTCAATACCGGTTTCTTCAATAATTTGTTTAATATAGTGGTCTTCAGGCAAAGCATCAATTTTTTCTTTAACAAGTTTTTTAGCTTCTTCAAGTTTTTCTTGACGATAAGCTCTGTCAAAATTGTGATATGCATCAAAAATCATATCGTGAGCAGTTTCGTTGATAATATTTTTAAGTTCTGTTGTATCGTACGGGTTAACAAATTCTTGTCTTTCTACTCCGCAAGCTTTAGCGAACTCTAATTGAGCTTCACATTGTTTTTTAATTTCACCTTGAGCAAATTCAACAGCGTTCATTATGTCGTCTTCTGTTACGAATTTGCAACCGGCTTCAACCATAATTACGCTGTCGTGTGTACCTGCAACAACAATGTCGAGGTCTGATTTATCAGCTTGTTGGTGAGTCGGATTAGCAATTAAGTTACCATTTTCGTCTTTAGATACTCTAACTGCACCGATAGGACCTTCAAAAGGCGCACCTGAAAGCATTAATGCACAAGAAGCACCAAGCATTGCAAGTGTGTCAGGCTGATTTTGTTGGTCGTAACTGAATAACTGAGCTACGATTTGTATATCATTTCTGTATCCTTTAGGGAAAAGCGGTCTGATAGGTCTGTCGATTAAACGAGAAACCAAAATAGCTTTGTCGCTTGCTTTTCCTTCTGAACGGTTATAACCGCCCGGGATACGTCCGATTGAAGACATTCTTTCTTCATAATCAATTAATAATGGGAAAAAGTCGATACCAACACGAGGTTCTTTTGAAACAACACAGTGAACAAATAACATTGTGTCGCCACATCTTACAGTAACCGAACCGTTAGTTGATTGTGCATACTTCCCTGTTTCAACTGTAACGGTTTTGCCACCAATTTCCAATTGAAAACTTTTTGTTTCCGGAATTGTCATAATTCTTTCCTTCCTGTGCAGACTTCTGCACTAATTTTCTATACACTTCTAATGTTCAGTCCAATTATAACACAAAAATAAAAAGAGCGAGAATGTATCTCGCTCTGTAATAAACTGTAATGTCGAATTATTGAATACACACTGCCCAAAAGAAATCCCCCGTATTATAGCGATTAAAATAATCATCATCATATTCTGTGTAAGTATTTCCAAAAAGTTGCCCCTCTGCGAATTTAGCATTATGTTCAACTCCTGACCAGACATGAAGCGTCGAAGAAGAAAGTACAAAACCTAAAGACGATATTTTATCTGTATCAAGAGTAAGATTTGATTGATAACCGCTTGTTATTGAATCGGTATTATATACATAGTTAGCAATTTCTCGCAACTGCAATTCTGTCGGCATCTTATTAACACCACCACAAGCTTCTACTGCGCCTGCCCAAGAGTCACCGTAAATACTATTAACTGACTGAATACAATATGTTATTCCATATTTACTCATAAATGCTAAATCATCCGAGTCTGTTGTTGTACCTGCATAATCACAACCTTTCCAGAAATGTGCTGTCGGTTGAAACGGTGTGCCATAACAAGTTCCACCAATCTCAAACGCACAATCTTTACCACCTAAACTCAAGACGTTAATTCCTCTCAAGTCTTTACCACTTGTATTAGGCTGAGCAAACCCTGTAGTATCGTACAACACAGCCACACAAGAAGTTGCATCGGCATTAGTATCAAACTTATCCACTTCACAATCAGGATTATACGCAATCAAACCGTTGGTACCGTTATTAAGTTGAAATCCAACAACTTCTGTATTCCAATCCTTTTGACCAAAATTCTTAGCCATTTTAACTTTTGAAATATCCACTTCTTCAGGAGTAGCCTCACCCCCACCCCAAAAAACTTTATCAGAAAAACAAGAAGTTAAGTTAGAGTTATCACAAGTTTTAGTAATTTTTAAATGTCTAGAAAGTTGATTAACAAAATCTTTAGTAGAAGTGTAACCTTCTAAAGTTCCTTCAACATTCATAACCTTTAAAGTTTCATTGAGCCTTTTTTCAAACACAGT
>CAYPDZ010000167.1:0-2005 GCA_964409575.1 uncultured Muribaculaceae bacterium
ACTACGTTTTCATTTTAACATTTACATTAAAAAATTTCAATACTAAAACCCGAATTTCTTGTTTGTTATATAATAATATTATGATGAACGTTCAAAACATTATTGACAGATTACGCGAAATAATGGAAGATGAAACTCTTGAGCAGCTCAAAGAAGAACTAAACGGGTATCACGTTGCAGACCTTGCTGATATTTTTCAAGAGCTTAAACCTGATGAAAGATTGCAGTGCTTTAAACTCCTTGAAATTGAAAAAGCTGCCGATATTATGGAGTATTTACCTCCGCAAATGCAGGTAGAGCTTTTGTCAGATATTGACGAAAATCTCGCATCTCAAATCCTTACACAACTTCCACACGACGCTGCTGCCGATGTTTTGGGCGACATGGAAGAAGATGAAAGTGAAACTTATTTAGACAAACTTCCTCATAAATTTTCGGAAGAAGTCAGAGAACTTTTAACATACAATGAGGACACTGCCGGCGGTATTATGAACCCTGTTGTGCTTACTGTAAATTCTGACATGAGCGTATCTGATGTCTTAAACCACATCAGAATTAAAGCCGAACAGGATAACATGGAATTGTATTATGTCTATGTCACCGACAAACAAAACCACCTGCTCGGAGTTGTTTCTCTCAGAAAACTTTTGACGTCACCCATAAACAAAAAAGTCGAAGATATCATGATTTCAGACATCGTAAAACTTCATGTTGATGATTACAGTGATTACATTACGGATGAATTTATGAAATATCAATACAATGCGTTACCTGTAGTTGACTTATATAACAGGCTCAAAGGAATGATTACTTGGGATGACGTTCATGACTTGTTTGAAGAAGAAACTACAGAAGAAATCTACCAATCATCAGGTATTTCGACTGAAATTGTAGACGAGGACGAAATCCTTTCCGGTAACGTTTTCAATGCAATTCGTGCGCGTACTCCGTGGTTATTTATTACACTAATCGGAGAATTTATTGCGGTAAATGTCGGACATCATTTTGACCATACCTTAAACGCTTTGCCGATAATCGCAATATTTATGCCGCTTCTTGCAGGTTTAGGCGGGAATATCGGTACGCAAAGTATTACTCTTATGGTTCGCGGACTTTCAACCGGACAGGTAAATTTAAGTTCGGCTATGCACCATATACTCAGAGAAACGAGTATCGGACTTGTCATCGGCTCAATTTTTGGCATACTGGTTACCGCTGTTACTTGGGGTTGGCAACACAATATGGAATTGGGAATTATTGTCGGACTGGCAATGACTATAAATATGACAATGGCAACAATTATCGGAACTTTTACACCGTTTGCCCTAAAAGCTATGAAAATTGACCCTGCAGTAGCTTCAGGTCCGGTTATTGCAACAACCATTGATGTTTTGGGACTCGCTATATACTTTACGCTTGTTTCAACATATTTAATTAACGTTATTTAAGAAGGAAGAATATACATGACAAACAACACTCAACATAGAAAAGATAGAACAGATGCTTTTGTAGAACGAATAAAACGAGAACGCGAAGAACGCTCATCGTTTGCAAAAGTTCTTATTGGAATGATTATTGTATTTATAGGTGTTGTTGTTCTAATATTTATCCTTGGCGGAAGCGAAGAATATGTTGCAAAACAATTCGGAGAAAATTCAATTGTTACAAAAATTTTTCATAAACTTTCGCAAAAAAACGGGAACAAAGAGCATGCCGATTTTACATTACCGTTTGGTTTAAGGCGTCAAAATATTTTGTTTCTCGGAGTTGATGCAAGCGAAAACCCAAATGATTTGTGGACAGGAACGAGAACGGATACTATTATCCTTATAAATATAGACCCGAAAACAAAATCGGTTAATGCACTTTCTATTCCTCGTGACAGTAAGGTTTATTTACCTAAAAACAACGGAGTTAACAAAATAAATGCAGCCCATGCCATTGGCGGAGTTGAAATGACTAAAAAAACAGTTGAAGATACTTTGGGAGTTCACATTGATAAATA
>CAYPDZ010000168.1:0-2003 GCA_964409575.1 uncultured Muribaculaceae bacterium
CAATTTTCTTGCCCCATGCTTTATTGCATAGTCCATACAAGCTTTTAAAACGGCGCTTCCTGCGCCTGTACCGGTATGTTGCCCTACTGCTGCAAGTTTGCATATTTCCCATACGTCATAACCTATCGGCTCTGTCATACAAGTTGCTATCACTTCATCGTCATTATCAACAGCAAAAAAGCCATAGCTCCATTTTGGATTAATTCATCAATATGCTCCATAGAGTACTAATCAAAAGCTTCTATGTAATATAATTTGGTTAACCATTCAGTGTTCAATTTAATAAACGCTTCTCTATACTTTGCTTCATAAGGAACAATTTTCATTACTATACCTCCGAATGTTTTGCGTAGACAAGTTCTTATAATTCTGATTTTGATTTTGTCAATAATACTTGACACAATTTTGAAAAAAATGAAAGCTGAACCTGAATAAAAAGTCAGGCAGTTTTTTTAAATGAGTTATAATAACGTCTGCGTTTGATGGCAGGAGGAAGACCGCCGTTTGCAGAACAGATACGGCGATTGTTCCAATAACTCATATAATAACGCCATATTTTTGTTTTAAGTTCTTCAATCGTGAAGTTTTCGGGCTTATCATTACGTGAATAGAATAATTCTACTTTCATTCTTGCCCACATACTTTCACATCGTGCATTGTCATGACATCTTCCTCCAGCACTGTTCATGCTCTGTTTCATACCACATACGGCTATTTTACGTCTATATTCGTCACTTGTGTACTGACTTCCACGATCCGAATGAATGATTGCTCCTTTGAGTTCGGGGTGAAGTTTTAAGGCATTATCAATCGTTTCTGTACACAGAACAGCTTTCATATTTGTATCCATTGCAAGTCCGCACACAAGTAAGTCGAAACAGTCAAAAATTGCTGAAACATAGAGTTTTCCGTTACTCGCTTTCAGTTCTGTAATGTCTGTCACACATTTTTTATTTGGTTCATCTGCTGTAAAATTACGTTTCAGCAAATCATCGGATTTCTGTGCTTCTTTATCTGCTTTTGTCAGTCCCTTTGGTTTCCTCGGACGGTGTGATATTCCCAGCCTTTCCATAATTCTGTACACCGTACGTTCTTCTGGAATTTCTGTTTTAAGATTTTCTTCTTCTTTTTTCAATAAAAGTGCTTCACGCATTCGCACTCTTCCGTATGTATCGTTATACTCATCTTCCTCTCTTATTTTTATCATAATCGCCGCCAGAGTTTCGTATTTCCAGGGTTTATCCTTGTTTTTCAAGTATTCGTAAAATCCCTGTCTCGATACTTCCAATGCCTTGCAATAGAATGAAATTTTTCCGGTTATCCTGCCATTTTCAGTTTTCAGGGCTATAAATTTCATTCTTTCTTTTTTGCATATTTCTGACGGCTCGCTGCGAAAAAAGCCGATGCTTCCGCCAGAAATTCATTCAGTTCTTCAAGCTCTTTTATTCTTTTTTCAAGTGTTTTTACTCTCTTTCTTTCCTCCTGCAATTGTTGTACAAGATTCAGGGATTCTTCCGGTTTTCTGCTTCCATTTCCGGCGTCCATTTCTCCTTTTCTTACTTTGCTCATCCAGCCTCCCAGTGTGTTCTTGGGTATATCAAGCTCTTCTGCTGCTTTCTTTGTTCCTACTTCTCTTGCCAGCTTTATTGCCTCCAACTTGAATTTTTCATCATACTGTCTTCCTGTTCCCATTCCTGACACTCTCCTTTTTTTATTATACTTTGATTGTTTGGATTGTGTCAAGTATTATTGTAACATATCAATCGCTCACATCGCACTGCTTGCCGTTGCTCACGCTGCCGTTGTCGCTAAATCTGAAAGTTCCTATCGCTGTCTGAAATCTGTCAAACGTATCGCTTAGCCTTTTTCTCTTCATATCTTAATCTGATTTTGTCGTTTTTCGTCAAGGTCAGCTTTGCTGTGCCGTTTTTTAGCTTGATTTGATTTTCATTCTTTTTTCTCGGATTTTACTCTCGGAGTGTTATGCGTTTTGCTCATATCTA
>CAYPDZ010000169.1:0-1962 GCA_964409575.1 uncultured Muribaculaceae bacterium
CAAAAGCTGAGAGCTCAAAAAGTTCTGAGAAATCTTTTGAAGAAGAAATGAAAACAGTTTCTAGCACAGAAGAAACAAAATCTGAAGATGTTGAGGGCGTAAAAACAGAAGATACAAAAACTGAAGGCAACAGTAAGTCAGAAAATACAGAAAATTTAAGTAAAAATATTCAACAGAACAGCGATTTAATTTCGCAAGAAATGTTGAGTGGCGTGGTAAATTTCAACGATTTTAATACAAATAACGAAAATCAAACTCTTTTATCACAAAATATTCAAAATTTATTAGATACAAAAGATTTGATGTCCACCGTAAATTCTGCATCTACGGTTGATTATGATGTTGTTAATATGTCTGACAGTGATGCAAATTTCTTTGCAAACCTTGTTCAAAATACAGATATGTCAATGAAAGATATCGCATCTCAAGTCACTGAAAATACTAATGTTCAAACAGCAAAATCCGTTCAAGTTTCATCTGTTTTAATGGAAAAATTAGCGGAGTCCGTTAAAACAAACCAACCATTCAGAATTGATTTTGACAAAGACGTTTCTGTCATTATAAAAGTAAATAAGGATGGTAGTCTGTCTGCAAACTTTATCCCCGGTGATAAAGCTGTAGAACAATATTTAAGAAACAATATTGCGAGTTTAAAACAGAGATTTGATGACGAAAATCTGCCATATTCAGAATTAAGTTACAGCAACTCTCGTGACCAAAGACAACAAAGACGTAAAAAGGAGGACGACAATGAATGATTCGTTTATTACGGCAATAAATACACAAAAATCAACAGTAAATTGGATGGATGTTATTGCACATAACATGACCAATGTTTATACACCCGGTTTTAGAGAACAGCAGGTGAATTTTAAAACCTTCCTTGGCGGTGCTATCGCTGACGATTATGCGAGCAAAACAGATCAGGGTAAATCAACTCCCGGTACATCTAAAGAAAACCTGTTTTTGGAAGGCAAAGGCTTTTTTCTTGTAAAAAATTCGGAAGGTAAAAGCATTTATACAAGATTGGGCGAATTTACGTTTGATAATGAGGGAGTTTACCGCGACAGAAGCGGAAATACAGTTCAAGGCTACATTTTGAATGATAAAGGTGAAATTATGCAGGGTACAAAATCAATTTCTGCCGATCTTTATCAAGAAACTGCCGCAAAAGGCGGTGCAATGGATATTCCGACAACAAATATCAAGATGTGGATTGACCCCAATAATGGCAAATACCTTGGCAAATATGATGATTACGAAATAAAAAACGACGGTACAATTTACGGTAAAGCCGACGGCGGAAAACGTTCCGTACCATTGTATCGTGTAACAACCAGAAATTTCCACAATGCATCTGCACTTTATGAATTTAAAGATGGACAATTCTTAGAAACAGCAGAATCCGGCAAACCATTGATTGGTGTCGGAGAAATCCGTTCAGGACTTTTGGAAATGTCAAACGCAGATTTTAAAGCAAATATTTCATATTACCAGATGGCAAAAGTTCAAATGGAAGTTTCAAACAAATTAATTTCTTCTCAAAAAGAACTTCTGCAAGAAGCATTAAGACTTGTAGGCAACTAAAACTTTTGATATATACATTCAAACTCCGAGAGGCTTTATAGCCTCTTTTATTTTAAATAAAACAACAAGTCAAGATAATCGAATAAAAAATCATCAAATTTCTTGCTTGCAAAAGTCTGAAATAAAACTCTTTCTCATCATCTCCACAGATAAAAGATTTTAATGATTTGTGAAGTTTGAAAACCAGTGGTATAAGCACAAGCGTCGCAAGGATTTCAGGATTTTTCATCACGTATGCCAACAATAACGTAAATATATAACCAAGCCCGTATACAACAAAAACTCCGTTTATTGCTTTAGATTTATCACCAAGACGACAGACAAGAGTTTTTTTATGTGAGCACATATCGCCCTCATAATCAAGAACTGTATGTG
>CAYPDZ010000170.1:0-1920 GCA_964409575.1 uncultured Muribaculaceae bacterium
GCTTCAACTTGGTTTTCTTTAGCCAAACGAGCGGTAATACCGTTTTCTGCGGCTCTGGCTGTTGCATTTGCAGACCTGCCTGTAGCGATTTCCAACGATCTGATTTGGTTTTGAGCATGCAATCTGTCAGCGTTATCTGCAGCATAAACCTGCAATTCATCAGTTGCATTTTCACTTGTTTGTAATCTTTCAATACTTGCACTCTGCAAGCCCGCATCTGTAATTGTCGTTACTGAGTTATAAGCTGAAGTTTGAACTTCTGCATTTGTTGATAGAGCGGATATACCAGCCATAATGACTTTTCTGTTATCAAAGTTTGCATCAGCACATGCGGGAGTTGCATACCTCTCATTTATAGTCCTTGTAGCATTTATAGCATTAGCATCTCCGTCAGCAAGCCCATTAGAAATGTTTTGCTTACGACTATTAAAAGCTTCGTCTGAAGTAGGTTCATTCATCGCGCCTTCTGAACGTAAATAGTCATAACCGTACAAACTTGGAATTTCATTTCCAAAACGTCCCAAAATACCAACAGATGTAATGTCATTGTTAAATTTCAAGAAAGTCGCAATATATCTTTCTTTGTCTTCCGGTGACATGTTTGCAGTTTTTTGCTCGATAAGCTCAACCATTCCCGCAGTTTCAAGTTCGGTTCCGTTAACATAACCTTTAAGCTGCTCTCTAAAATTAGAAATATCGCCATCAACTTGTGTTTCATACTCATTTTCAGGTTTTGGTAACTTATATGTTGCTAATTCTTTTGCTTCATCGGTATTTAAGTAATCATTTAAACGATTATAATGAGCCTGTTCTTCCGGTGTCAACTGTTCGCCTGCGTTAATTCTCTGAGTCAAAGTATCAAAATCGTTTTGCAACTCAGGTAATCTTGCAGCTTTTGATTTTGTTAAAATATCTTTTCCTGCAGGAGAAGTCATTAACTCTTTTAATTTATCCAAATCAGTATTTTGTTGCGCAGAATTATCTTTATTTGAAAAATAATTATAAAATTCTTCATATCTGTTTAAGTTATAGTCATTGATATATTGTTCAAGTTCTGATGCTGTGATATTAGCAGGAAGCTCAATATTATATTTTTCTTTCAATGTTTGTATTGTTGACTGTCTAAAGCCATTTTGAAACATTAAATATTGTTCATCAGAAGAACTTAATTTACCGTTTTTTTGTAATCCTTCTAAGTAGTTTTCAGTAATATCAAGTCTTTCATACTCACTCAAAGCCATAAATTCAACTACCGAAAGTCCTCTTGAGTTGGCAGCCTGAACAGCTCTCATACCTGCATCCATAAGACCGGTACGTTGATCATTATCAGTTTTTTCTGCAATTTTACTCTGTAAATCTTTTAGATTTGGATCTTGTTTTATTTCTTCAACAAACTCTTTCATAAAAGTTTGTCTTTGTTCTGGCGACATGCTGTTCCAAGCTTCTTCTGATCTTGCCGGTTTTATTACATTGCCATTTTTGTCTTTCAAACCATGAACAAAAATATTATGAGCCAATTCAGTTATCAACATAGTATTTTTTTGCGTGTAATCGGCTTGAGCATAATTTTCGTAGCTATATTGAGAAGTATTTGGTGGAACATCCCTCTCATCTGTTGTTGTTGACGTATTTGCAGTGGTGTTATGAATCTCAGCTTTATTATCTTCAATAATTTGTTGTTGTGCAAGTCTGTCTAAATTTGGGAAATTTGGATTTTCACTAACAATCATATCGTATTGCTCAGAACTAATACCAAGAGCTTTACATAATTCTTGTTTACGTTCATCAACCATTGGAACATTTGCGGAAGTTGAAGGAACGGTAGTTTGTGGTTGATATCCTGTATTTAAATTTTTAGATGTTAGATTATTAACACTAGGAATAGTCATATTTACTCTCTCATTAGTAACTTGAATATAT
>CAYPDZ010000171.1:0-1901 GCA_964409575.1 uncultured Muribaculaceae bacterium
TCCCATCCAATTTCTATCCAAAAACGGTCCTGATAACATGAATTTTCTCCTTATTAAATTACATAAAAAATTCTATAATAAAATAATTGAATTTTCAAAAATCTTGAGGAAATCGCGAAATGTTCCATAATTTGGGTGAGGAATGATTAGAAGACAGGCTAAGATGAAAAAGTGAAAGGTGGAAAATTTATTTCATGTGCGCAGCTTACCGATAGGGTCTTTTCACTTATGTTCTCTTATCTTATCCAATGTAACAATAACTTAACAAAATTTTACAAAGCTGGAAACCCTTGTATAATCGCTCATAGCATAGCATAGCATAGCATAGCATAGTCGAACTGTGCCTATAGCAAATTTTTTGCCCGTTTGTACTTTAATAGATTGTGTAGTGATAACAATTTAGAAAGGAAACAATTTATGGCAGTAGACAGTGTAAACTCAAACAATAATACCGCGCTTTATACGGCAGGCGCGGCAACAGTAGGTGCCGGTGCAGGTGTTGCAACAGCATATTTAACAAAACCGTTTTTGAAAGACGGTGCTCCGACAGATAGTTTTGTGAAAAAGATTCAAGATAATGTGACTAAGCTTCATGAAAAAATGAAACAAGAAATTGATAATCTTAAAAATGTTGATGAATTAAAAGATTATATCAGAAACAATGAACAATTAAAAGAATCAGATGATTTGGTTGCAGCAGTGCTTGCTGAAATTGATGCAAGCGGTTTTGAAGCTTCAAAAACTGCTATTAAGAATGGAGTATCTATCGGGCATGGTATTAATACTGACAATGAGGTGCTAAAAGACATGTTTGAAGCATCATGGGATAAAAATGCTAAGAAATTTGTTCATAATGCGGAAGAAATACCAAATGCAGGATTTGAAGCAGTTAAAAAAGCCGCAAGGAGTATTCAGGGTAAATATGCAATGATTTACGGTGCAATCGGCGCAGGTGTGCTGGGGCTGGGAACTTTACTCTGCTGCAGCGGTAAAAAACAACCCGAACAACCTCAAAATATTGACAAACAAGCTTAATTTTTACACACTATTAACGACGGCGCTATATATTAGCGCCGTCGTTTTGCATTTTTTCGAGAACTTTTTTAGAACCTTCACGATGCTTTGCGAGAAACAGTGCAAAGTCCGTTGCTTCTTTATCACGATTTATCGCCTCTTTCAATCCTGTCATTTCATCAAGATTAAGGTTTGAAAGTATTGCACCGTCAGAGTTAAGGTAAATCTTAAAAATCTTTTGTGACATGAAATCAAATCCGGGAAGTTTCATCTCAAGTGCATACCATTTATAAAACTGGTGTGCCATATAATATGGGTCAATTTCCCCATTACGCATTACAAACATGGGTTTTGATTTGAACGAAAATCCCGAGTTTGTAACTATATTTATGTATAATGCCTCAAGCCCCTCTAACGGAGTAATTAAACCTTCTTCCTCTTTTATAACATTGAGAATTTTGTCGGCATTGTCAATTTTGCAAACTTTAGTTCCTTTACTCTGTGCGTATTGTAAAAGTTTTTCCGGATTATTCGCACAAGAATTTACAATATCTGTGACGTTTTGTTTTACAAGCTCTTTATTTTTTTCTGTTTCGGCATTCAAAGTTACAGTTACACCTTTGCCGAGTATCATTTTTGAAGTGGAGTTCGTGCTTGATAGTTTTAAATGCTTATCAAGTCTGTGTCTCAAAGCTTTTTCCTGTATTTCCAAAAAGAAATAAACGATTTTTTGTAATGTATTCATAAGTATAGTATATATTATATTTATAATTTCGGCAATACATAAAGTATATTATCTGCCTCCGGCGGGTGCTACGCGCACGGCGGGAACTTTGTACCGACAAAGTTCCACAAAACTCGCCACGACGCTACGTTCACTAATCAAT
>CAYPDZ010000172.1:0-1880 GCA_964409575.1 uncultured Muribaculaceae bacterium
GAAAAATCAATATATCTTTCGCTTTTGTCCGATGTAGCAACTGTTTATACAAATATTCTTGAATATGACGAATTAATAAAACTCTCTCAAGAAAAAGTCGATATTTATACAGAGATTTTAAATCGCAATACAAAAAAATATAATCGCGGAACAATCAGCGTATCGGAATTTAATACAAGTGTTCAAAATCTTGAAACAGCGAAAAATGAACTCGAAAATTTTCTAAAACAACAAGAAATTTTGTTGATGCAACTTGCGGTTTTGACCGGAAAATCTGCAACGACCGATTTAAATAGAGGAAAATTTGAAACATTTGATTATCAAGGAACAATTCCTGATGAGATAAAATCCGATGTTATTTTTGCAAGACCTGATGTTATGCAGGCAGAAAAGAGATTAGAAAAAGCTAAAATAGATATTCGTATTGCAAGAAAAGAATTTTTGCCGACATTTAATATTACAGGCTTGTGGATTTTTAACACAATAGCTCCGGGGACATTTTTCTCGTGGGAGAGTTCGCTTGCCGCAATTTTAGCAGGTGCAAGTCAGGATATTTTTACCGGCGGAAGAAAAATTGCAAATTTAAAAATTCAGAAAGCAAAATACGAAGAACTTTTTGAAAAATACAAACAAACGGATTTGGAAGCGGTTAAAGAAGTTAATACCGCACTTTGCCTAATTAAACATGATACGGAAATTGACAAAAATACGATTTCAAAATCTCAATATGAATACAAAAATTTGGAAAATTCTCGCAAAAAATATGCGCAGGGAACTATTTCTGCACCGGAATATTTGAAAGAATTATCAAAATTCATTGAAAATCAAAAAGACACAACTCAAACAAAAAATCAAAGGTTAGTAAATTATTTTACGCTGTACAAAGCCGTTGGAGGTAAATTATGAAGAAAAAATTAATAATCATACTTTTAATACTTACAATAATCGGAACTGTATTTTTCTTTTTAACTCATAAAAAAGAAAACTCCGGAGAACTTACATTATACGGCAATATTGAAATCCGTCAGGTTGATTTGAGTTTTCAAGTATCAGGTGTTATTGAAAAAATGTTGAAAGAAGAAGGTGACAGTGTTAAAAAAGGCGAACTTCTTGCGATTTTGGATGCAAAAGATTATAAATCAAATCTTGAAAAAGCGTCGGCAGATGTTGAAAGAGCACTCGCTTTAAAAAATGATGCAATTGAAAAATTTGACCGCAACGCACCTTTGGTAAATGACAACACAATTTCCAAACAAGAATTTGATACTTTGAAAAATACTCGCGACAAAAATGTTGCGGACTATGATGCCTCTGTTGCCGCTAAAAATTATGCTCAAAATCAACTTGATTATACAAAAATCTACGCACCGGATGACGGAGTTGTGATGATTAGAGTTCAAGAACCCGGAGCAACGGTTACAAAAGGTCAAATTGTATATTCAATCTCAAAAACCAAGCCGGTTTGGGTTAGAGCTTATGTTAATGAAACCGATTTAGGTAATATCAAATACGGTCAAGAAGTTGATGTTTACACAGATACAATTAATCCCAATACCGGAAAATATCGCGGATACAAAGGACAAATCGGATTTATTTCACCGGTTGCCGAATTTACGCCTAAAACCGTTCAATCAACAGATTTGAGAACAAATTTGGTTTATAGAATTCGTGTTTATATTGACGATATTGACGAATATTTGAGACAGGGTATGCCTGTAACAATAAAAGTGGATTTAAACTCCTCCATTTCCCCTCGCCCTATGGGAGAGAGAGCAGTTGTAGGTGAAGAATGAGCCGTACAAATGCGGGTGAGGGTTTATTATGAACACTGTCACAATTAAAAATCTTACAAAAACTTTTGATAAAACAACTGCAATTGA
>CAYPDZ010000173.1:0-1871 GCA_964409575.1 uncultured Muribaculaceae bacterium
ACATATTGAATACCTCCTTGTTTTTTACTATTCCTTCACATTATAACATGTTTTTATTAACTTTTCAACTGCTGGGCTACAAATTCATTTTGCGCAAGCAAACCGAAAAGAACTTATTCACTTATTTACCTATTCACTTATTCACTTCAAATTTTTCAAGATACTCTTTATACAAATCAGGACGTTTTGTTTTTGTTCTTTCCAAACTTTTTTGCAATCTAAACTCATTAATCTCTTTATGATTTCCGTTCAACAAAACCTCAGGAACTTGTAAACCCCTAAACTCGCGAGGTTTGGTGTAATGAGGATATTCAATTAAACCATTAGAAAAACTGTCATCATCAGCAGACTCAATTTTTCCTAAAGTTCCTTCAAGCTTACGACTCACAGCATCAATTAGGCAAAGTGCAGGCAGTTCTCCACCTGTCAAAACAAAATCTCCCAATGAAATTTCTCTTGGCTTAACTATCTCTCTTATCCGCTCATCAAACCCTTCATAATGCCCACATAGCATTACTATTTGCTCATATTGGGCAAGTTCGTTCACGATACCGTCATTCAACGGTACTCCTTGCGGCGAAAGCATTATAGTTATTGAATTTTCACAACATTCAATACTTTCATAAGCGTCAACATAAGGTTGCACCATCAAAACCATTCCGGCTCCGCCACCATAAGGCGTATCATCTACTTTTTTATGCTTATCAAGTGTAAAGTCACGCGGATTAATTGTGTTTACGCAAAAAACACCTTTTTCAACAGCACGCTTCAAAATACTATGTCTGCAATGCTCCTCAATCATTTCGGGAAAAAGCGTCAAAACATCAAAAATCATTCCAACAACCCCTCAAGGTTATTGATAAATATTTTTTTATCCTTAATGCTTACATCTGTAACGATTGCTTTTACAAAAGGTACCAGTACAATTTTTTTAGAATTTGTTTTTACAGAAAGCATGTCATGTGCACCGTTGTTCGAAACACCGACAACAAATCCCTGTTTTTTATCGTTTTCATCAAAAATCTCCAACCCAACAAGTTCATCTATCAAAAACTCATCTTCTTCCAAATTTTCTCTGATTGTATCCTCTTGAACATACAAAAAAGCACCCTTGTAAGGCAAAAGTTCATCAATAGAATTTATCTCACCAAACTTTACAAGCGCAAAATTCTTATGAAGTCTTGAGCTACTAACCGTAAAAAGCTCATAATCAGTCCCGTTTTTTACATAAACTTCTCGAAGCGAACAGAAAAAATCCTCCTGATTTTTGGTAAAACCCACCTTGGCTTCACCCTTAATCCCATGAAAATTCAAGATTTTACCGACAGAAACATACTTTGTCATAACTACTCAGCAGTTTCTTCCGACTTTTTCTTTCTGCCTCTTTTGGGTTTAGCTTCTTCTACCGGAGTTTCATCTTTTTTTTGAAATTCAGCCGGTTTATCGGGTCTATCTTCATTCCAACGTTCCAATCCCATTTGAGAACGTACCAACCCAATACCAACGTGTACGCGCCACTCATCCATTTTTAATTGCGCTGCAATAATTTTATGGCACCCAATAGGAGGAAGCGGCAATAAAGGTTCATATAAATTTTTAATTGCAAAAAGTTGGTCTGGTGAAATTGCGAGTTTGCGTTTCGGGAACGGCAATTTCGGAAGCATCATTTTTTGTCTTACTAAATTAATACCAAAGAATACTTTTCTTGGTTCCAAACCAATTTTTTCACCGATAACCTCATGACAATCAGGGTTTGGCAACGGAAGCATCAATTTGTATAGCAATTCAATTTGTTCCAGTTGTTCCTTAGTTACCAACAATTGTCTTGGAGCTTTTTTCTGCATTGGACGTCTGTTATTAAATCCACCGCG
>CAYPDZ010000174.1:0-1862 GCA_964409575.1 uncultured Muribaculaceae bacterium
CATAATCCCACATGTAAATTTGTCCGCAGTATTTGCATACCGCATGTTCATTCATAAACTGCAAATCAGGTATAAATTTGTATCCGTCGACTGTAATTTCAATGTCACCATCTTTGTTGTATTCTTGCAAAAACCTCTTTTCGCCTTTGTAGTCAGGTGAAAACATTAATTCAAATTTATCAACGGATTTACAGTTTTTGCATATAAACATTAATATTCATCATCCTCCAGCCTTGCTCGTCTGATGATTTCAGGGTCAATACCCCGTTTTTCTATCTTGAAGTTTTCCGGAAGTTTTTTCCCTTTTGTAGCTTTTTTAGGTTTCTTACTTATTTTTTTAGGTTTTTCTACAGGTTCTGCAAAATTGTTATACCATAATGTCCAGCAAATACTTCTGATTGGCAGTGTAAAACCAACCCCTAAGAAAAATACAAGCTCTTTTACCAAGTTTTCACCGACAATTGCCGGAGTAATCCCAAATTGTTCAAACGGCTCCAACGGCAAAGTAAACGCCCATGACTCAAAACTTTTAGACAAAACATTTGTAAGGTTTAAATAATCAAAAATAACAGATAATCCGGCAGGCAAAAGATAATATGTAAAAATCATTAGTATTACCAATAAAAGAAATGTTCTTGCGAAATTGCCTTTTATGAGTTCAAAACTTCTCTTGAAATATCCGATGGGTGAAAGTCCGTTTTCAAATGTAAATACCTGAAAAACGAGTATAAAATAGACGAAAAATATGAACGCAAAAATCCAAAATATCGGTATAATTGCAATTATTGAAAAAATTCCGATAATAAACCAAATTGTAATAAATGAAAACGTCTTTTTCAAAATTACATCGTTATGTGCTCTGAAATCGTAAACTTTGCCCGTGTTTAAATATCCATCAGTCATGGAGTTCAATGCACCATACGCCACCAAATAATCCCAAAAGGCTTTAACAAAAATCAAAAGTCCCGGAACTACTAATGCAATACTTGCGATAAGCATTGTAGACATTTCTTTGAGAGCAGGATATTTGATTGTCAAATCCTGATAATTTTGAGTAAACCAAAACGTCATCCCAAAAACCAAGAACAATCCTAAAATTTGTCCTAAAACCGGAAACGCCATATACAACAAGAATTTGTGTATATTTAGTGCGTATATCTTTAAACCCTCAAAAAATACATTTATAACTCGTTTATTTGTCATATTACTCCTTTGTTATATAATGATTTTATTACAAATATGAGAAATTTCACAAGAGAAGATTATCTAAATAACAAAGTTAATTTACATATTCACACGACTTTCTCGGACGGAGAAGCCGATGCATATTCGATTGTAAAACAAGCAAAAGAAAAAGGTTATAAAAAAATTGCGATTTGTGACCATAATACGCTGGAAGCCCATAAAATAATCAAGGATGATATTTTATTAACTGCTGTTGAATTTGACGTGTGGTGCGGATATGTTTTTATGCATCTGTTAGCTTATAATATTGACCCGAATAATGAAGAATTGCAAACGTTTTGTGCAAAATCAAAAAAAGAAACAGAGTTTGATATAATAAGATTTTTTTCAAAACGCGATATAAAAAAACTTATAAAAGCAATTCATAACGCCGGCGGAATTGCAGTTCTTGCTCATCCTTGCTGTTGCTGGGCGATAAATCTCGATGGATTTGTAAAAAAACTTGTTTCTTATGGACTTGACGGAATTGAGGTATATTATCCGTATCCCAGATGGCGCAAGTATATTCGCTTCTCAAACCCCGACAGTATTGAAAAAATAGCAGATAAATATAATTTAATCAAAACAGGCGGCACAGATTTGCACAAATCAGAATTAAGTTGTTATCTTATCCACGG
>CAYPDZ010000175.1:0-1851 GCA_964409575.1 uncultured Muribaculaceae bacterium
ACGGAGAATCCGATGAACTTCAAATAACTTTTGAAGACTCGGAAAAACTTTGGCAAGGTTCTTGGATACCTTCTAAAGGCGATTGTCTGCGTGCTTACATAGGTTATGAAGCAGAAAAACTTTTAAACTGCGGAGTCTTTGAAATAGATGAACTTGAATACGACACTCCACCTGATGTTATTACCGTTAAAGCTCTTGCGACAGGAATTAAAAAACCGCTCCGTCAAAAAAATTCTGTCGGATATGAGAATAAGACTTTGAAACAAATCGCAAAAGAAATAGCAGATAGACACGGATATACTTTAATAGGTGAGATTTCGGATGTCAGAGTTGATAGAATTACTCAACATCAGGAAAGAGATTTGACTTTTCTAACAAAACTTGCAGAACAATACGGCTACATCTTTAAAATTGCTGAAAACAGTCTTGTATTCTATGATGTACAAAAATTAAAAGGTGCAAAATCCACTCAAATATTTTTTAAATCAGATTTAATTCATATAAATTTGAGTGAAAAAACAAGTCAAAAATACAAATCCGTTCAAGTATCGTATTTCGATCCAAAGAAAAAGAAAACCGTTAAAGCAACTGCCCGCAACGAAAATGTCATAAAAGGCGATACTTTGAAAATAAATCTCAGATGTTCAAGCAGAAAAGATGCAATTGTGAAAGCAAATGCAGCACTTGGAACTGCTGATACAAAAATTGAAGGCTCAATTGAATTTGTAGGAAATCCGTATCTGATAGCTGGAACTAACATTGAATTAAAAGGTATCGGACATTTTTCAGGCAAATACCATATAACTCAGGCAAGACACGTTTTAGACAGAACAAGCGGTTATAAGACTTATTGTGAGGTATCTTCATGTTAAGGTTTGGTATTGTAACTCAAATAAATCCCATAAATGTTCAAGCAAGAGTGAGTTTTGAAGATGATGATTCGATTTCATATTGGCTTCCGATTCTTCAAACCAAAACTTTAAAAGACAAATTCTACTCTATGCCTGATATCGGCGAACAGGTTGTTTGCCTTATGGATGAAAACTCTGAAGACGGTGTAATTTTAGGTTCTATTTATTCATCAGTTGATACTCCAAAAGTAACAAATGAAAATCAAATATCTCTCAATTTAGAAAATAATTCGCTGATTAATATTGATAAAAACACGGACACCCTGACAATTACATTCAAAAACATCAATTTAAACGGCAACATTAATCACACAGGATTGCTGATTAATACAGACGGTATTAAATCAAATTCGGATATTTCAGACAAAACCTCATCAATACAAACAATTAGAGATATTTACAATTCTCATACCCATACAGGAAATCAGGGAAGTCCTACATCAAACCCAAAGGATAAAATGTGACAAATTTAAACGAAATTACATACGTTGATTGGCAATGCAAATTAAATGAAATCGGCAACATCGCACAAGGTGTTGATGATATTAACCAATGTATTGCAATAATTCTTACAACTCAAAAAGGCTCGGTCCCTCATCGTCCGACTTTTGGCTCGGATATTTTGAAATATGTTGATTACCCAATAAACATTGCAAAAGCAAATATCACAAGAGAAACAATTGACGCAATAACTCTTTGGGAAACAAGAATAAAAGTTGATTCCGTAACGGTTGAAATTAATCAGGTGCAAATAAATATAAAAGTGGAGTGGTCGTTGAATGACGGTAATGTTTCAGATTCCGTGGAGGTTAACCTGTGACAAATCTTCCTGAACCTAATTTTATTGAAAGAGATCCCGATAGCATTACAAAAGAATGGATTGAGCTTTACGAACAAAAATCAGGAAAAGTTCTTCAACCCGCTCAAATTGAAAGATTAA
>CAYPDZ010000176.1:0-1831 GCA_964409575.1 uncultured Muribaculaceae bacterium
CAAAATGCAAAAAAATCAAGTGGAAAATGCAAAAATCGGGCAAAAATTAAGCGAAAAATAAGTGCAAAAATTAAGCGAAAAATGAGTGCAAAAATTAAGCGAAAAATGAGTGTCAAGCATTTTTGAAAATGTCCCGAAATTAGTAAAACATTTGCCCCATAACTATTGGGGCAATAATTATCATTAGCTGCTTGTTTGTAAAAACATCATGTGCGAGAATCCTGTCAAGGATGCTTCGCACCACATGTGGCCATAGTCCTTGACAGAAATTCTCGTCACATGATTAAAAGTAGTCAAGCAGCTAATGATATGTAGTGTGCATATACATATTTATGCACACTTATCAGAATCGTCAGTCTTATGATGCTTTTGTTTACGAATAAAGGCATCGAAAGAAGCTTTCTTCCAAGGATGAGACATTGAAGGAATATATTGTTTCTTTGGTTTAGGCTTTTGATAATCAAAGTCGATGTCTTTGGATTTAGCTTCATGTTCCGGAACTTCATTAAGAACATATACATCTTTATCATTTACACAACAATAGAGATTATTATCGTAAGCCTTGATGAGCATAACTTTAGTGCCTTTCGTGTAATGTACCTGATGTCCGTTGGAATCAAGCATGCGGTAATACTTGTTATTGAAACGCAGGCAGTGTCCACAATCTACAGTACGTTTGGTGAGAACAGCCAAAGTTAAATTTATTTTTTCATCAGATGGTTGTTCTTCGAATACAGATTTGATATTATCTAAGGGAAGCGCGAATCTTTCGTTGAATTTTTGAAGATAGGAAGTCAAAAATTCATTAGCTTCGGAAATGGTGGTCACACCTGCCAGTCGCATTTCGATTGGCAGGCGTGATTGAAGCGTTTGAAACATTCGTTCAACACGTCCCTTAGCCTGTGGAACACTACTGGATTCCAAATCCACACCCAATTGCTTGCAAGCATAAGCGAATTGTGTGTAAGTGTCTTCATCAGTAGAAGGGGCATTTTTTTGTTTGTATGTAAAGACTGTACGTCTGTCAGTGAAAAACTTATAGGGTATACCATATGTTGTGAGAATCTGATGAAATACATGGTAATAACCATTTAAGGTCTCTTCCTTATCAAAGTATGCACCGGTAATTGTTCCTGTAGCATCATCTACTGCAATATGAAGAGAAGTGACAATGTCTCCAAACCAGAGATAAGGAGAAGCATCCATTTGCTGTAGTTCGCCAAAATAAGCACATTTGGGTCGTCTGGAATGAGCATCTTCAATAGCTACTAGGTTTGCCTGTATTTGCAGTATTTCCTTTTTTGAAGAAGATGTTAGTTGCTTTTGTTTCAATTCTTCTTTGATGCGTTTCTTTTTGGAGCGGGTAATTCTTGGAGAATATATATCAGCGGATTCCAAAATGGAGACAACAGCAGATTCAGAGAGTGTAATGTTCTCAAAATCACGTAACAGTTCAGTGAAATGAGCAAAGTTAGCATCAAAATATTTGGTGCGATAAAGATTAATAACAGTGGCTCTAACATCATCGGAGGTGGTGTTTGCAGGCTTGCGTCCCCGATTACCATGGACAAAGAACTCCTTACCATGCTCTTTGTAACCTTTTATAAGGCGATTGAGGTGCCTGATGGTAATCCCCAATTTAAGAGCAGCTCTTTGTTTATTGCCGTTAGTGTCTACGAGTTTTTTTACAACATCATATTTATTTTGTTCATTCATGTTTAATTCAACCTTTCTGATAATAATCCCTCCCATCAGTGTGATAGGACTATGATACCATGATTGGGACATTTTCCCTTGTGGTATATTAGGACATTATCAAAAATGGTTTATA
>CAYPDZ010000177.1:0-1783 GCA_964409575.1 uncultured Muribaculaceae bacterium
ACATTGCAACATTTGACATAATTTCCACTTTTCTTTTTTCATTTTCCCTTACTCTATCATAAAAACAAAACGGTCGAAATTATTTACACGGCAGGAGCTATGCTATGCTATGCTATGAGTGATTATACAAGGCTTTCGGCGATTGTAAAATTTTATTAAGTTATTGTTACATTGGATTTATTATTAACCCAAAAATCAATTGCAAATTTTAAATACTATTTAAGCATTTTTTCCATTTGAAGTAAAATAGCTCTTTGCAATTCTTCCTTATTTGAATATTTTTCTATCAACTCATTATACCTTGCAAATTCTTCCTGCGTAAGACGAGCTTTTTTACTCAATGCATAAAGTTCCGGTTCAACTTTTTTAAACGCAGCTGCATACCATCTGTTAAAAAATGTATCCCTACCATCTTTTGGAAGTTTAGGTTCCAATCTTTCAAGTACAGGTCTTAAACTTGAACTCGTTTTTCTTGCATAAAGTTCTAGAGGATAAGCTTTTGTTTGAATATCTATACCTTTTTTACGGAACAAATCCAGAACTTTGCGTTCGGCTTTACGAGCACGATCTTCTAAAATAGACATTGCGTATGTATCATCTTCAAGAACTTCAGCATAATATCCTTTGTATTTTGACGGACTATAATGTGCTTTAATATCATCAATAATTTGTTTTACATTATGATTAATTCCGGCTGTACATTTAGACATTTCTTCATAAAACTTTTTGTTTATAGTCCCGCCCAGCAACTTTTGCAACCTTTTAACACCAATACTTTTTGATATTTTTATAAAATCATCCATGTGCTGCAGTTCATGAGATAACAAAAGCGCAACTTCTACATTGGTACATTTTGAAAGCACTTCATTATTTATAAGTAATTTACCTGATTCGGCATCAAATGCGGCTGCACCTCCTGTTTCAGAAGTGACTTCGATCGGTATATTTTTCGGATTATATCCCATTCGTTTTACTAATAAATCCTTAGCTTTGCTAACAGATTCAAATGTAGGCTGTCCCTCTGAGTTAACTATTGCTAAAAGTTCTTTTTCGCAGGATGTAACAGGTAAAACAGTCCTACCTCTTCTTGCCACAAAATCCGTCAGAGATCTAACTGTAGCTCTAAATCCCGTTGGTTTTAATTTTGTATCATTTACAACTTCTGACAACATTCCGCCTGAACCACTATAATGCATAGCTCCTGCGAGTTCTCCATTTTTGGCATATAATCCTAAAATCCTATTAACACCTTTATTAACCTCTTCATAATCATAACTTCTAGAATTAACTCTTACATTTGGATTAAGAAATGAGCTTAATCCTTCAATTTGTTCTCCATTTGCATAAGTTCTTCCTTTAATTTGAAAAATCGGTAATCCTCTCGTTTCATCCACGCCTAAAGCCAACTTAGCAACAGATTTATCACCGTCAATGATTGAAATTCCACAAACCCCTGAACCTTTCTTTCCAGATTTCAACCCAAAGATCACTTTAGGTTTTTTCAAATGCTGAGTAAATATACTCAATTGCTCCGGCAATTGATGTAGAGCTTTACCTTCAAGAATAAGTGTCTCTTTTCCTGAACCTGACATAACAGTTTTCATTAGTTTGTATGCAGCTTCACCGGATTTTTCTTGTCGTGCCATTTGTCGCACAAGTGTTAATATTTTTTCGATAGCCATAAAATTTACCCCCATTCTGTTTTAGCAAATTTTCCCCGTACACTTTTATAAAAACAAAACGGTCGAAATTATTTACACGGCTGGGGCTATGCTATGCTATG
>CAYPDZ010000178.1:0-1719 GCA_964409575.1 uncultured Muribaculaceae bacterium
TCAAAATCCACCAAAACAATCTGTTGCCACTGCCCCAATTGAAGCGCACCGTCAATCAAAGGTACCGTAGTATTATTCCCGATAATTGAAGCGCGCACATGCGAGTAACCGTTCCCGTCATGCCAAGTTTCATCATGGTGATAAACTCCTGCAACAGGTGCAATTTTTTCCAAAGCCTCGGGCAAATCCACCAACAATCCCGGCTCAAACTCAATATTTGTCACTGAAACAGTGCTGCCTGCAACATAAACATGTACAACCGCATTTTGCAATGAATGAGAATACACTGCATGTTTCACCTTTTGCGTAATATCAATGATATCAGTAAAACCATGCGTATTTACAGTGAATTTCTCATTAATTACCGTCATAAGCTAAATCTTACAACTCCGCGTTTTACAAGTTTTCTACCCTTTGCATAAGTTGAATACGGATAATCCATATTTGCAAGAGCTCTGTAATCCTCGCCATCCATAAGTTTAAAGACGTTGAAATCTGCATCTTTACCAACTTCAATTGAGCCTATAGAGTTGTCAAGACGTAAAATCTTTGCCGGATAAAGTGTCAAATATTTTATAAGTTCAACAATATCTACCAAATCGTCTTTATTCAATTCATTTGCGAGTTTCAAAAGGCTGAAATTTCTGCCATTTGAAAAACTTTGAGTAGATAAACCAAAATTGCCTGCAAAATTATCTAATACAGTTTTGAAATCAATTACAGAATTACAAATTTCTTCACTATACAATGGCTGATAGATATATTTTGCACCGGTTTCTGCCAGTTTACTCAATTCTGAAACATCATAATTCGCGTTTGCAACCAATACTTTTTTAGTCAGAACTTTCAAATTATCAAGATACTCGACAGGCGACATTCCTGTTGAATATGGTGAAATCTTACGCATTCCCATAAATTTGTGCAACAAATCGATATCAGAAAATCCGTGTTCCAACCAATCCATTTCATCTTGCGATTCCGCAAAACGTGTCATCATAAGCATATTGTGTTTGCGACAATATTTTGAAAACAATGCCCACAATTTTTTGTGAACACCTGAAATTGAATTTAACATAATACCAATGTGAGTATTTTCACCCTTGTGCCAAATCAAATCTTCTACTTTTGCTCGAAGTCCTTTAAATGTCTTTTTACTACTGTCTTTGCTATCAGCAAAAACTTCAAAGAACAAGTAATTTTTAATAGGTAATTTATTTATAATTTCAAAATATTTAAACTCACGAGAAACCTGTGCAATACAAGTCGTTCCGGCTTTAATACTTTCAGTTACACCATGTTTAAAAGAGTTTATTTTACGCGTTCTGTCGAGCGTAAAGTAATTTGTCAAAATTCCAGCCCATTTGCGTGAATAGTTGTCTTGAGCAACACCTGCAAAAGTATATTTAAGACTGAGCATCTTAAAAAATCTTTTTACTCTTGATTTAAAATCTTGCGGTTTTGCTTCAAGAATATCCGTGTATTGATATTGAGTCAACAAATCAACAAACCCCGGTGTAATAACGGCATTACCGAGTTCTTTTACGTATTTTTCTTCAAAATTCACTTGAGAATTAGGAATAATGTCAATGATTTTACCCTCATCAACAACAATTGCCATATCCTCTAACACTTCGTTTGAAGTTAATATCCATTTCGCCTTATAACATTTCATAGAATTTATTATACATTATATAATACAAAAACGCAAGCGATTTACAT
>CAYPDZ010000179.1:0-1704 GCA_964409575.1 uncultured Muribaculaceae bacterium
AAACACGTTCTTAAAGGTGAAACAATTAGGGCTTACGAAAATAGAACATCCGCAAAGGTGTAAAAGTTATCTTCTTTCTAGCAAATTGCTTTCTGTTGTATTTAAAGCATTTGCTATTTTGCTGATTGTTTTAAGTGTAACATTCTGATGACCTGTTTCAATTTTGCAAACATGCTTTTCGTGAATTTCTAAAATTTCAGCCAGTTGTTCCTGTGTAAGATTATGTTTAAGTCTTTCGTACTTAACATTTAAACCAAAAATTTTCAAAATATCATTCATACATAAATGTTACAATATTTTAAGATTATTAATACACAGTATTGAAGTAATTATTAATAAGTATTATAATACTAATATGAGAGATAATTTTGGTTTTACTTTAGCGGAAGTTCTTATAACACTTGGAATAATTGGAGTTGTTGCAGCGATGACAATGCCCACACTTATTCAAAATCAGCAAAAACGCTCACTGGAAGTTGCTACAAAAAAATTCTATTCCATGATGAGTCAAGCTGTCAGGCAATATATGGCTGATGAAGGTGTTGATGATTTGAGAAATTCGTCTTTGTGTTATAATTATGATGCTGATACTAGTGATGATGCTTGGTATGCTGCTCAAGAGAAGACTAAAGCTTTTGTTAAAAAATATTTCAAAATAGTTAAAGAATGTGACAGAAATCAGAACACATGTTTCCCACCTATACAAAATTTTAATAAAAGTATTACTACTGATGTTGTTTGTCCAAACAATTACAGCTTTGTTACGGCAGATGGTGCTGCAATGTGTATATATTCGACTGATTGGAGCATACCTATTGAGATTCGTGTTGATGTAAACGGTAAAAAAGGTCCAAATAGAAACGGTTATGATGTTTGGAGTATGGATATATTCTATGATGGTTCAATCGACGAAAGTACAGTAGGTCCTGAATGTAGACAAGGCAAGGGAGCATGTGGCTTGATCCACTCTAACCCCTATGCTGCCAGACAAGCTCGTTTTTATGAATGCCAAGGCAGAGGTGATGGT
The DNA here is from genome assembly GCA_964409575.1 of uncultured Muribaculaceae bacterium. Lineage (GTDB taxonomy): Bacteria > Cyanobacteriota > Vampirovibrionia > Gastranaerophilales > Gastranaerophilaceae > Stercorousia. The sequence continues at coordinate 1,028 of CAYPDZ010000179.1, forward strand.
ACTTTCGATGGTTTGCCCTATGGTGCATGCTTCGGACACTTCCTTGAAAACGGATTTAAATTTGATTATTAAAAAACCGCTTTAAAAAGCGGTTTTTCTGATTATTTTTTCAATCTGTTTTGCAGAAGTTCCGTCACCATAAGGGTTTTGAGCTTTTAAACGTGTCTGTGTACGAGATTTTGACAAAACTTTTTCGCTTTCTGAAACTATTTTGTCATAATCAGCGCCAACCAAAATAGAAACACCGGCATCAATTCCTTCTTGGCGTTCTGTTTCATAACGCATTACAAGTGTAGGACAACCGAAAGATGGTGCTTCTTCTTGGATTCCGCCACTGTCGGTTAAAATTAATTTTGCATTTTTCATCAAATATACAAGATATGGATAATCAAGAGGTTTCAAAAGGTACACATTTGAATACTTTTCCAATCTATAATGTATTTTATCTTTTACATTTGGGTTTGGATGAACAGGAATTACGAATGTATGGTCAGAATATTTTTCAATCAGATATTCAATCGCATCAAGTATTCTGTCAATCCTTTCACCGTGGTTTTCTCGTCTGTGTGCAGTTATTAAAACCAACTTGTCATCAACTTTAACACTTAAATCCTCATAATATTTTGAAGCTTTTTGCATTGTTTCACCAGACAAACAAAATAATGCATCAATTACAG
>CAYPDZ010000180.1:0-1690 GCA_964409575.1 uncultured Muribaculaceae bacterium
GACGGTGCGTTTGGAAATATCGGCAGGTTTGAGAATTTCTTGTTTGCACAAAATTTGCAATCTAACAGCATAATAAAAGCGGCTGTAAATTCAGTATCAGCATTGCCGGTGATTAAAAATACTGCTCAATTCAAGTCTATATCCGGTGATTTGTCGTTTAACAACGGATGGGCAAATTTAAATCCGATAAAGGTTTCAGGACCTACAATGGCTTATTATATTACGGGTAAATACAATCTTTTGAATGGCACTGCAAATGTTGTGGTTCTTGGCAGATTGTCTGCCGAAGTTGTAAAATCGCTGGGTGTATTGGGGGATTTGTCGGTAGATAAATTGACATCTTATATTCCGAAATTTGGTAATATGACTGCAAATTTGATAAATGCCATGACAACAGATCCTAAGAATGAAAACGTTAGCGCAATTCCGGCTTTGTCGTCAGGCAATGAAAATTATAAAGATTTTAAAGTGCTATTTAACGGCGGTATTGAAAGCAAAAGTTCGGTTAAGTCGTTCAAATGGCTTTCAAAATGCGACACTTCCGCTCTTGAAAGTGTCAGTGTGAAAGAGCAGGTGCAAAACACCAAAGAGGCTGTAAAGGATGCATATCAACAAAAAACACAAGAATTTGCGGACAAACTTCAACAACAGCGCGAACAAGCCGAAGTTTCAAAACAACAATTACAAAACGCAACAGAGGGGTTGAAAAATCTAAAAAATTTGTTAAAATGATATATATAGGAGTTGGGATATGAAAAATATATTTGATTTTGTAAATAAAGTAGTAAAACATTTCCCTCTCTCCAAAGGAGAGAGAATTTGTGCACTGTTCCCTCGCCCCTTGAGACTCTGCCGAGCAAAACAATTGAGTATTGTTTTGCGAGAGGGAAGGGTTAGGGTGAGGGGTAATAACCTTGCGATTACGGAACAAGTCCGCAATGACGAAAAATGGCAAACTGTAAAGAACTTATTCACTTCTAAAAAAGCCGCCTTTACCCTCACCGAAGTCATAATCGTAATGCTTGTCATTGCGGTTATTGTTGCAGTGAGCATCAAAGCCACAAAAGCAAAATTAAGTAATATTACCTCATACACTTATTATTCCGCATTCCAAACTATTAATTCAGTTACCAAAGAAATGCTGAAGGACTTTAATGCAGAAGATGCAGACTATACATCCTACAATATTTTTTACAGCCTCTTTCCTCCTGCATTTGCGCAAGATTGCTTAGTCGAGGAAGATAAAAAATGTTATTTAGCCAAATACGCAACGACCGAGGAGATCGAGACCTATGCGCATGACAAATATCCGGATCTTGGCTCCAATTTTGGTTTTGATTTTGTTTTACGAGAGTTTGTTGAAAATAAATTAAATTTGACATCGTATGGAAAATATGAAGATGTTCATCTTGTTAATAAGGATGGTTATGCGGACGACCCGTATGACTGCTTGTACTACAAGACTGCAGGAGAATGTCTTGGAGGAGCTAGCAGTATTTATGGTAACGGAGCTAATTATCAAAGTCAACATCAAGATGAATTTAAGAAGATAAAATTTTGGTTTATTTATACTGAACCATTAGAAAATTCGGAAACTCCCGGAACTCCTGAACCAGAACCCGAACCGGAACCCGGCTGCACTCCAACCCCTTGTACCGGCGGAAACACATTTGACGTAAACACTTGCTCT
>CAYPDZ010000181.1:0-1521 GCA_964409575.1 uncultured Muribaculaceae bacterium
CAGCCGAACTGTGTGAAATATCTCTTTCGTGCCATAGTGGAATATTTTCCAGTGCGACGAGCGAATTTGCTCTTACAACGCGCGCAAGTCCACACAAGTTTTCTGATAAAACGGGGTTTTTTTTGTGTGGCATAGCAGATGAACCTTTTTGGTTTTTGCCAAAACCTTCCTCAACTTCCAAAACTTCTGTTCTTTGCAAATGCCTAATTTCTGTCGCAAACTGCTCGATTACGCTTGCAATCAAAGCTAACGACTGCATAAAGTATGCATGATAATCTCTTGCGATAATTTGTGTTGAAATCCTTGCAGGTTTAAGTCCGAGGTTTTTACAAGTAATTTTTTCTATTACAGGTGAAATATTGCTGTAAGTACCAACAGGACCTGAGATTTGACCTACTCGAATTTGTTCAAGTGCGTGGGTAAAGTTTTCTTTTTGGCGTTCAAGAATATCAATCCAGCTACAAATTTTTATGCCAAATGTCATTACTTCCGCATGGATACCGTGTGAACGACCGATGCAGACGGTATTTTTATGTTTTTTCGCTAAATTTTTCAATGATTGAATAGTTTCATCCAAATCTTTCAAGATAATTTTCCCGCTGTCTTGAATTTGGAGTGCAAAAGCAGTGTCTATAACATCAGAACTCGTCATTCCGACATGCATATATTTGGCTAAATCGCCCAAACTTTCATTGATGCAAGTCAAAAACGCGATTACGTCATGGCGAACTTCTGCTTCGATTTCGTCAATCCTTTTGAGGTCGAATTTTGCTATTTTTTTTAATTGTTCAATATCTTTTTGGGGGAAATCTCCGTTTTGTGCATAAGCTTCTGCTACGGCGATTTCGACATCAAGGTAATACTGGAATTTGGACTGCAAATCCCATATTTTTTTCATTTCTTCTCGTGAATATCTTTCAATCATATTTTTATTATACAATAAATATAATAAATATTATCGGTAATTAAAAGCTAGCCTACCTTATGCCCTGCGCGGGCAGCGGGAACTTTGTACCGACAAAGTTCCACAAAACTCGCCACGACGCTACGTTCACTAATCAATTGTAACGCTCAACTATAAGCTCGCAAACTCACTCCACGTCATGCTGAACTTGTTTCAGCATCTAAAGATTTTACGTTCAGACAATGCTCGCTCTGTTGCTGTTTCGCGAACATTGATTGTTCACTACGCTATTGTGGCAATTTGTTTTTACAATTTAAACTTAACAATCTGCACTTAATGAAACAATAACAAGAGCGGATATTGTTTGAGTGATAAGTAACTAGATCCTGAAACAAGTTCAGGATGACCCACGAGTTTATCCGCTTTGGGTTGAATTTAGTGCAGATTAAACGGTATGCGTGTTTCTTTTTCTTGTCCAGTATTCTTTTTCTTTTCGTCGCAAAAAAGAAAAAGAATACTAGGTGCGGGGTTAAAGGGGATGCACAATCCCCTTTGGTAAGCAGGACTGCTTGACGGGTTCCGATATTATATATTATGAAACAAAACTTTACAAAAAA